>JBCCEE010000384.1:0-8585 GCA_039030415.1 Acidobacteriota bacterium | reverse complement strand
GTCGTCATCGGTGCCACGGCCGAGGTCCTGGCCGCGGTCCCCGCAGCTGCCGAAGCAGCTGCCGAAGCCGACCTCGCGGACAGCATCGAGGCGACCTTGGCGACCGCCTTCTTGGCTGCCACCGCGACGGCCGGGACATGGGGAGCGTGGCCGGTGGGATCGACCAGACTGGACGGGGCATCGAGAGCGTAGGCGTAGGGGTTGAAGCTGTCCTGGCGCTCGACATCGCCGGCAGGCTGGTCGTCGGCGGTGAGAAATCGGCCGGTGCTCGGATCGAGGTAGCGGGCCGAGAAGTAGTAGAGGTCGCTCGACTCGTCGAGCTCTTTGCCGGTGAACTTCGGACGCACGTCGTCCGGGCCACCTTCCACGGTCAGCGCGCCGTAGGCAGCGTAAACGTACTCATTGACGACCCGCCCCTCATCATCGGTAGTCAGCCGGGTGCTGCCCAGGTGGTTGCGATGCAGAGTGAGCGCGCCGAGGGCGGGAAGCCCCTCGGGATCCGCCGACGCCTCGGGCTCACGGGTGGTGAACGCCACCACCGATTCCCCGCCATCCAGGTTCAGATAGTGCGTCCGCAGCACGCCGCTGGCGGCTCGCGTCTGCTGGTAGTCCGACGCGATGTAGAGCGTCGCCGTGCCGTCGGCCTCGACCTTGGTCAGACGCTCTCCTTCGGGAGCGTAGGTCATCAG
This sequence comes from Acidobacteriota bacterium, assembly GCA_039030415.1. GTDB lineage: Bacteria > Acidobacteriota > Thermoanaerobaculia > Multivoradales > J023 > JAAELT01. Next base: position 7,896 of record JBCCEE010000384.1, on the reverse strand, counting down.
CAGATGGGTCTCGGGGTCGCCCTCGCGCTGCACCGAGCGCAGGCGAGCCAGCGGATCGTAGTCGTAGCTCCAGACCTCCCCGCCGGCCTCCCGCCGCACGACGCTGCCGACCGCGTCGTACTGGGCGGCGTACACCGGGCTCCCGTCCCGCCGCCCCGTCTCGGGGCGGTGGTAACGATAAACGTAGTCGACGTCATCCCGCCGGATCAGATTCCCGGATGAGTCGTAGCCATAGCTCCTCGTGCCGAGGGGGCCCGCCACCTCGGTGAGGCGTAGGCTGTCGTAGGTGAACGACTCCGAGCGGTCGGTGCCGCCAGCGAGCCCGCGATCTACAATCGCGCTGACCAGGTTGAGCCCGTTCCAGCTGGTCGCGGTGTCGAGGTGGATCGCGCCGCCGGAGCTCACCTGCTGGGTCCAGAATTGCCCGGTGGGATAGTAGGCGATCTGCTCGACGACACCGCTCTGCGGGTAGACGTAGCGCCCGGGCTGACGCAGCGCCGTGTAGTCGCCGAGCTCGGCTAGGACTTGTCCCTCGAAGTTCAGCCGGTCGAGATTGCCGCCGCTGTAGTGACGCTCGGCGACCGCGCCGTCGGCGAAGACGATCCGCCGCTCGCGGGTCTGAGGATCGTGCTCGCGGCGGGTGGTGAAGGTCCCCGCCGTCGGTTCGCTGGTGGTGAGGGTCTCGACGCTCGGTAGGTCCTGCGTGTCGTAGCCGATCGCGGCGCTCGACTCCTCGCTGCCAGCGGCCGAGACCACCCGCCAGCCGGTCTGCTGGCCACGTCCATAGGGCACGGTCGCATCGTCATAGCTGAATTCGAAGCGGCTGCTGTCCGGCAGGCGACGCACTAGCACGCGGCCGATCGGATCGTGCTCGAATTCCTGCACGCCGTAGCCGTCGGTGTAGCGCTGCACCCACTCTGTGCCCAGGTAGTCGACCCGGCTCGGGCCGCGGTCCGGGCCGTCGATCAGCAGCGGACGGTCGATCGAGTCGTACTCGAATCGCATCGTGACGCCTTCTGGATTGTCGCGCGTCGGCGGGTCGGTGGCGGACAGCAGACGCCCCAGTCGATCGTAGGTGAAGGTCGACGTCGCGTTGTCGTCGCCCGGCACCCGGCTGCTGACGATCTCGGCTTCGTCCTCGAAGTAGCGGGTGCTCTTCACCATCCGGTAGGGCACAGGCCCGGTCGAATCCCAGGTCTGCTCGATTGTCTGGCTGTCGACGTAACGGGTGGTGTCGACGACCGTCGCCTGGCCCTCGGGACCGTTCGGGCGGGTGGCGCGGACCTCGCGGCTCAGGACGTCATAGGCGGCGGTGAGCCACAGCGCCGTGCTGCCGCCGGCTTCGCAGCCCGCGCCGAGCGCCCCGAAGAAGGGCACGGCATTGGCGACCTCTTCGTCGTCCTGATCGAAGACCGTACAGCCCGCGATCAGCCGCGGCTCCGGACCGCTCTCCTCGACCGTCTTGATGAGGCGTCCGCGCCCGTCGACGTAGCTCCAGTCGGTCAGCAGATCGCGCGAGCCATTCTGCTGCGGCCAATCCTGAAGGGCGGCGGTGCGCTCGTAGATGCCGCCCGAGCCGTCGCTCTCGTAGTGAGTCTCCTCGGTGGTGGTCACCGGCCGACCGGCGCCGGCTCCCGCGCTCAGACAGTTGACGTCGGATGCAGCCCCTTCGGGTGTCGAGACCTGCAGAGCCACCATCCGGCCGAACGCGTCCAGGCAGTTGATCCTCACGTTGCCGTTCGGCCTCACCTCGGAGGTCTGGATCCCGAAGCGCGGATCGTGCGATTCCTCGGTCACCAGCCGGTTGCCGCCGTCCTCAGGCAGCGGCGGAGACGACAGACGCACCGGGAAGGTGTGGAGCTCCTCGTCCCATTCGGTGGTACCGGTAAAGCCCTGCGGCGTCGTCATGGTGATGGCGTTGCCGTAGGGATCGTAGGTGTAGCTGTAGTTCAGGTAGGTACCGGACTGATCGTCCCACAGGCCTTCGCTGAGCTCGTTCATCGTGCCGCTCGCGACGTCGTAGGTGTGGGCCTCGAGGCCGAGATCGAATGCCGGATCGAAGCTCGCGTAGTCGCTGCAGTCCGCCCGGCTCGACTGCTTGACGAACAGCGGATAGCCGAGTTTCCAGTCGCCGTCGGGATCGACGTTGGCGAAGCTGGTGCAGGTGTAGACGTTGTCGCCGCTGTCGAGGTCCTCGCCGGTGCGGCTCACGTAGCCGAGATAGGCGTCGAAGGACGGGTTGCCGTACGGGTCGTAGTCGAGCTCTCGGCCGATCGAGAGATCGTATTGCCCGTAGGTGAATTCGTCCCGCCGGCGCTCCATCTCGAGCACCTCGTAGACCGGCGGCGAGGCCTCACCGCTGCCGGTGGCGGTCACCCGGCTCTGCCAGTCGAGCTCCTCGATCCGCATCAGCGCTCCCGGCGTGCAGCGCGGATCGGGAGAGGAGGCCGCGCAGCGTACTTCCGAATGCGCCAAGGAACCGTCCAGCGGATAGCCCTGGTTGAAGACTTGGACGAGCTCTCGACCGAGGCTATCCTGGGTCTGCTGCAGCGTCTTGAAGCCCAGCCAGCGCTGGGACAGCAGATCGAGCCTGGCCTCGGTGTAATAGAAGCGGTCGCGATAGTCGTAGCTCGCCGCCTGGCGTGCGGGGTCGGTGGTCTCGCGAATCTCGGCGACCACGTGGACGTGTCTGCCGACCACCTGCTGGATCGGGAAATTGCTCGAGATCGCGCTGAACTGGTAGGGCACCGGCGAGGTGAAGAAGGCCTGGCCGTTGGGCTCGTCGGCGACCTCGGGCTCTGCGAAGCGGCCGATCGCTTGCGTCGTGCCGACGCTCGAACGGCCGTAGACTTCGCTGTCGGTCAGCGGCGCGTAGGTGATCTCGAAACGGCCACCGAGGCCGTCGGTGATCTCGGTCAGCAGGTCGGGGAAGTTTCCGACCGACAGACCGACCGTGATCTCGTTGTCGGTCAACAGCTCGGCGCCGAAGGACACCACATCGGTCATGCCGTCACCGTTGACGTCGCCGGCGGTGAGCAGCCTGTTGGCTCGGCCGCCCTGAAACGTCGGCAGGGAATCTTGGTTCCACTCCGTCGCTACGAACGCGGAACCGCTGGCTATTCCCACCTTGGCGCCCTCGATGTTGAAGCCGACGATGTCGGCCAGACCATCGCCGTTGACGTCCATCACCAGACGAGGATCCGACTCACGCCAGATCGGCGTGCTCTCTATGCTGAAACCCGGGCTCCAGGTCTGCGGAGGCAGGAAGCCGTCGCCGGTGGAGAGTCCCACCTGGACCCCGTCCTTGAAGCCTACGATGTCGGCCAGGCCATCGCCGTTGACGTCCGCCATGACCCGCGGGTGGCGACCGGTCAGCCAGCCGTCTGCGAAGCCGAAGTAAGGATAGCCGGAGGCGTTCTGGCTCCACATCGAGACGTCGAAGCCACCTCCCGAGCGACCGCGAGAAACTCCGACCAGCACGCGGTCGTTGCCGAACCCGATCACGTCCACCAGACCGTCACCGGTGACGTCGGCGAGATGCCGCAGGCGCTGGCTGCCCAGCCACCAGGCGTCGCCGGTGAAATCCGACTCGTTCCACACCGCTGGGGGCTCGAAGTACGTCTGCCGCGACAGGGCGACCTCGGTGTGCTCGTGGAAGCCAACGATGTCCGCCAGGCCGTCGCCGTCGACGTCGGCCATCATGCGCGGATGGCGTTCAGCCACCCAGCCGCCGGCGCTGCCGTCGCGGCCGAAGTAGGGATACGGCTGGGACGTCCACTGGCTGGGGTCGAAACGCGAGCCGTTCGACGGCGCCACCTCGACACCTCCGAAGTTGAAGCCGATCACGTCCCCCAGGCCGTCACCGTTGACGTCCGCCACCTCGCGCGGCGTCTGCACCGTCCAGGCGGCCCCGAAGCCGTCATTCCAGGACGAGGAGGGCGCGAAGTCCAGGCTCTCCTCGGCTAGGGAGACTCGGGTATCGAGCCGGAAACCCACGATATCGAGACGCCCGTCGCCGTTGACGTCTGAGAGATAGCGCGGATCGGAGGCGATGTCCCAGCCGAGGACGAACTCGCCACCGAGCCAGGCGCCGTCGTTGTCGAAGGTCTGCCCCTGATTTTGCCAGGCGAATTCTGTCGGCGTCTTGCACACGCTGCCGTCCCCAGCACAGGCCTGAATGCTGACCAGGCGGCTGCGGCCGGTGGCCGGCGCGGTCTCGTAGCTCAGATGCACCGACGGCGCCGGCTGGCCGGCGACCTGTGCCGTGATGGCGCTCAGGCGAGCGCGAGTGGTCACCGCCGAGCCACCGATGAAGACCGCCAGCACGTCCGGCCGCGCTTCATAGTGGAAGGTGACCTCGCGCCGCGCCGGCTCGTCCCCACCCTCGCCGCGGTGGAAGGAGTACTCGATCGAGGCTGGATAGAACTGCCCTTCGTCCTGCCCCAGGCCAAGCGGATCCGACGTGTAGCGGACGCGCATGCCGTTCTGGTTGAGGTCGAGAACCTCGTCCAGCGCCCAGGCGCGCACGCTGCCGTCTCCGTCCAGCGCCTCGATGCGGCTGTCGTCGTAGCGCCCGAAGGTCGAGCGGGCGCCGTCCTTGGTGACCAGGCTGAACCAGCAGGGGCCGCTGCCGCAGCGGCCGCCGGTGGCATCGACGAAGTGAGCCGTCACTTTCGACCAGCTCTCTTTCTCGGTGCGGTACTCGACCGTGTCGCCGCTGGCGGCCACCGCCAGCAGACGTTCACCATTGAGCTGGAAGCGGTCGTTCTCGTCGTACCGGATGCCGCCCTTGAAGCCATCCTGGCGAATGTTGGCGCCGGTGCGGTCGATCGCCTGCAGGCCGGAGAGGTCGAAGCCCATGCCCGCCATGCCGTTGTTGCTGGCGCTCGAGTAGGCGAGCGCCAGCTTGGGACCGAGCTCTCGGGTTCCCGGCGGCAGGGGAATCGGAATGTGGTAGGTGGCGGCGCCGCGCATGTCGACAGCGAAGTCGGCCGCGAGGGTGCCGGGGGTGGTCGTGCTCGCCGCGGCCGGCGTTTGGCTCGGGAAGACGAAGCACGCGTAGAGCAGAAGGACCAGCGCACCGGCGAGTACCGGAGCGAGGCGGATCGCGAGGCGGGGGACGCCATGGAGACGATTCATCGAAGACTCCTTGCTATCGACGCGTCGAGAGATCGACCGCTGCAAAAGTGCACCCGACCGACCGGCACGTCGCTGACGTCGACCGTCGCCGGCAGGTCGGGCGCGTGAAGGTTCACATCGGATCCCCCGCTGCCCCCGCCCGCAGACCGGGGGCAGCGGCGACGCCGCTCACCGTTCGGCGATGCTGGCGCCGCGGGGATCCGCGTCATCAGCAGCCCTGCATCAAGGGGCTTTGCAGGTGCAGGTGCAGGCGAACGTATTGCAACCGCATTCGGGGTAGAAGCCGAGATCGCAGCCGTTCTCCCTGACCTTGCATCCCGCAAAGATGCAGTCACCGCGACAGCGGCAGGTGTTGGGGACCTTGGCCGGAGCGGGGCCCGACGGAAGGACTCCGGCACCCAGGGCGGAGCTCCGCCGCGGCACCGGGGCGCACTGGTTGGGTAGCAACATATGATGTTCCTCCTAAACGTTGTGAGACGATGACGATGAGCCCTCCGGCGGAGGGTCGTCTCGGGCCCCTGCGCCGGAAGTTCAGTCAGTAGCGATGCCAAGGTCCGGGCAGACCGACGAAGATCGGACCGCCGCTCGAGACGGCACCCGCCGAGGCCTGTGCGCTCGGCGCTAGACCCGTGGCGAGAACCTGATCGACGTGGTCTTCGATCCGCACCTCGGGCTCGGGATAGACCCGCGCGATGCGTCCGTCCTGCCCGATGACGTAGGTCGTCCGGCGCGCCCTTTCGTCGCCGTGCCGCCGGCAGGTGCCGTAGGCCGCGCAGATCGCCCGGTCCGTATCGCTGAGCAGCGGAAACGGAAAACCGTATTTGTCGGCGAAGGCAGCGTTGTCGGAGAGGGTGTCGGTGCTCACTCCGATCACCTGCGCCCGCCTACGCTGAAGGTCGTGGATTCGATCCCGGAATCCCATACCCTGGCGAATTCACCCGGGGGTGTCAGCCTGTGGATAGAACCACAGGATGACGCTCCTGCCGGAGAAGTCGGCCAGGCGCACCACACGCCCGGTGTGATCGCGGGCCTCGAAGCGGGGAGCCGGATCGCCGATTACGAGCATGATCATGGCTCCTGATCAGTAGATCGCCCACGAGCGCACGGGGCCGACGGTGACCGGAATGACGTCGCTGACGTCGACCGTGAAGCGGTAGATGCGGCGCGCGGTCTCCAGCCGGTGCTTCGGGTCGAAAAACACCAGCTTGACGTCCCAGGTATCGGACCCCGGACGGGCGACCGGACTGGGCTCAGCCTCGATGGTGTCGAGCTCGAGCTTGGCCCGCGCCGCGTCCTGCAGCACGTCGTAGGCTTGGAAGGCGTTGGTGGCGGCGAAATTGAGGGAGCGATCGTGCGGTCCCGTTCCGGGATTGCGCAGCTCGTAGTAGACGCGCTCCAGGAAGTTCCGGACGCCGGCTACCGCGTGCTCGTGGTCCTCGGCGTCTTTCTTGCCCTTGGGGACCGGCCCCGCCACGGCGTCGACGAGGGCCTGGGTCGTCCACGCCGCCAGCCCGCGCGGGTCGGGCCAGAGGAGCGGCAGGGTGCCATAGTCGGGCAGCTGCACCGAGCCATACACGCGACCGGGCACGGCGACTCTCTCGGCCTTGCCGTCGATCTGCTCCTGCAGCATCGCCCGCAGCCGCCCGTAGCTCTGCTCGGCGAACGCACCGCCCGGGTGCACCACGTAGATCGGAGCGCCTTCGATGCACAGCAGCCAAACCACGGCCTCGGCCTCCCAGGGCGCCTTGTCGAGATGCGCCAGGAGCTGCCTGAGATCGTTCGGCGACACGCCGCCCATGCTCTGCTCGAGCGAGTCCCGCCGCGCCGGGCTGACGAAGCCGATGTCGAGGTGGCCGACGACATAGGCCAACGGCTCGGCGCCAGCGGGAGCGACTCCGGTGCCGGTCGTCACAGTGTCGGACTCCAACACAGCAGTCGATAGCGGCGGGGCGGTTCGCTCGCCGATCGGATCGGAGTCAACGGCCAATGGCTCGATGCCCGGGCTCGCACCGGCCTCCGATGGCGTCTCATCGGGCGCCTGTGCCGCAGCGGGCAGCGACGAGTGGGTCTCAGGGGCAGCTTCCTGGGCGGCATCCTGCAAGGGTTCTTGTCGAGGGTTCATAGCGACTTCCTCCATGGGTTCATGTGGGGTGTTGGGGGCTGGGGGCGGCGCCTCGGCGACCGCCAGGACAGGGCGCGATTCGACTTCGCTCCGGAGACGCTCGAACGCCGCCTCGACGTCGAGACTGCCGGCCAGGAAGCGATCGCAAGCGCTGCCCGCTTCGGGACACGGGCGAGCGGTCTCGATCAGGATTCGGCGGACGCGATCGCCGTCCACCGCGGCTTCCCGCTGCACGAGATAGCTCGCCAGCAGGGCGGCCGTGCCGGACACCAGGGCGGTCGCGAAGCTGGTGCCGTCGCGGCGCGCCGTGCCGCCCGCAGCAGCGGCGCCAACCAGGTCGAGGCCGCGCGCCAGCAGGCCTCGTTGGCGGTAGGGAGCTCCCCAGTTGCTGAAGGCGACGGGACGCCCGTGGGCGTCCTCGGCGCCGACCGGAAGCACTCCCGGCAGAGCCGCCGGAGCCTGCTGGCAATCACAGCCGTCGTTGCCGGCGGCGGCGATCACCAGCACCCCCTGCGCGACGCAGCGGTCGACGGCGGAGGCCAGCTGCGGGTGGATCGCCTGGCGCGACGCGATGCGCTCGCCACCGCTGATGTTGATCACCCGGGCGCCGAGCTCGACCGCGCGGTCGAGCGCCG
>JBCCEE010000383.1:0-8614 GCA_039030415.1 Acidobacteriota bacterium | reverse complement strand
TGAGCCCGCTAACAGGGCAGCTATCGATCCCAAGAAACAGGCAATCTTTACATGCATGGCAAGGTCTCCCTCTAGACTTCAGCATAACCAGATTAGAAATCAAATCTCGATATTGAGCTATGTAAATGAATGATGCGTGCGTTGTTAGACAGCTGCGATTCTATTTATAGAGCGCGAATCGCTTCCGATTTTATTCATCTCGAGAAAAATAAATTGATTTTGAGACTCCTAGAGCCCTCAGACGTTCCTCCTCTCGAAGCGATAACAAAGACTTTCCACTGGATGAGTCATGCCGTGAAGCTTCAAAGGCTGGATCTTGGAACTGCCGAAGTGTTGTCAACTCTGAGATTTCTGCGAGGGAGATCTCAGAAAACTCACGACCAGAGAATAGAGGGCGATCATGAATAGTCTAGATTTCTTCAAGACGTGCCAGCTGACCCAAATTGCTGCCGTGCTGAGTGCATTGGCGTGCTTGGTCCTACCGGCGCTAGCCTCGGATCTACCCCATCTGAGCTATGAGTTGAATGAGGAGGGCCTGCAAGCGGAGTTTGCGGTTGGAGACTATTGCGAAGGCCTGTCCGTCGAATACAGCAAGTCAGGCGAGGAATGGAATGCACTCAATTTGCGCGTCGGTTTTTCGGTCGATGAGCTCGAAGCGCTTTGCGAATCCTCGGACGCAGCCAAAAGGGTTCAGTGTCTGCCGATGTTCGAGATCATGCCAAGCCTGGCGGTGGAGATAGAGTGCAATAAGGATCAGAAGTCAGTACCGACCGGTGTTGCTGTGGTTTGTGTCAAAGAGGCCTCAGATTCGGACTACATTCCTCGGCATCCCCGCATGGTTTGTAATGATGAAGACGATTCCCAATTTGAGGCGACCGCGTACCCAATGAAGAAAAAGACGGTACAGCGGAGTAGTGAAGATTCCTTGCCGGTCTATGCAAACTTGGGGTCACCAACCCTAGAGCCTGGCCTAGCCCTGTCTTCGAGCTCTCTCGAGTCTGGGCGGGACACGATTGATGGCTCAGAATTTGACCTCGGCTTGCCGCCAGGGAGCCAACCGATCCCGAGTCGGCTCGGACCAGAAAGCGAAAATCGGCTAGTCGAGAAAAGCAAGGAATTACGCGATCTATCACAGGAGCTCAAGCGCGAAGTCGATGAATTTGTCGTTCGGAATGATGCCGAGCTCTCCGAGGCGTACATGCTGCGGCAGTCCGTAGCCGAATGCGGGACCAAGGTTCGCAGACTCGTACTCGAGCATCAGCGCCAATGCCGTCAGCCAGCCGACGGTTGTGACACAACTGCCGGCTTTCTGGACGAGGCTCGAGGCAACGTTAGGATGGCAATGAGGAATCTACGCGAAGACGCCGGGAAAGATTTTCATGCCGCTCTTGGATACTGTTGCGAGCCTCTTGAAGACTGTACGTTTTCTGCTTGCAAGCTCATGGAAGACGTCGAATATGCCTGCCTTGAAGCCGGAGTTCCAGTCGATTGCAGGACCCGACACAAGCCAGTCATTGGGGCTACGAAAATAGCATGTGAGCCTCTAGCCCCTCGAGGCTACTAGGCCAAAGCGGTCCGAACCTGTACGCCAAAGCAGGCCCGTGGATCCGACTCGTGCTCTAGCTCGACCTCGGCGTCGCCGTAAATCTCGCGCAGCAGGGATCGCAGGTCGGGATCGACCGCTGCCAGAGTGTCGGTGGTATTCGGTGCCAGCAGGCGATCGTTGATGCGGAACGCTAGGCGGTCTCGAGCCAGGCGCGGGGCGGCGGCGAGGGAATCCTCCTGTTCGAGCAAGCGGGCCGCAGTCGACAGTCGCTGCCAGCTGGCCAGCAAGCGCTCGGCGAAACTGCCGTCTTGCGGGCGTTTGTGAGCATAGACCAGGCCCGGGAGGCCATCGGTGGCGTCAATGCTGTAGTGGCCTTCGTGGCCGATCAGCATGATGCCGGGCCCCTCGGGGACGAGGGAGTAGTCGGCGACGTCGATCAGCAGGTGATCGAGCGTGTGTTCACGAATCCAGCGGTGGAAGACTGCAATGTAGGGCGTCAGCTCTGGGCTGGCTCCGTGCTCGAAGTAGAGCTTGAGGCTCAAACGGTAGGCATCCATGGCGGTTTCCTCAGTTCTGGCTGAGACGGGTGTTGCAGGCGTGGGCGGCTTCGATGAACAGCTGGGCCTCTTCGATGCGGCGGTGCGCGGCATCCGGAGCCAGCGACTCGCCGCCAGTGTTGTGAGCGCGGAACAGGTAGTTGGCGAACTTGGCGCCGGCGAAGGGGTCATGGAAGCGGGCCGTATCGTGGAAGCGCAGCTTGAACTGACGCACGATCTCCTGTGGGTCGTTCGACAGGTTTGGCAGCTCACCGCGGGTTAGCGCCCCTGCAGCCTGCACCATGGCGGTGTAGGCGCCGCGGACGGCCTCGTCGATGCGCCCGGCGTCGAGAGCGATTTGAGCCTCGAAGGCCGTGCTCTCGCTCTCGGCCAAACCGAAGTCGACCGCCGAAACTACTTCGCCAGCGCATTCTCCGACACCCATGTCCGCCAAGGTGTACTCGCGGGCGTCGCCCCAATCGGAATAGAACGTGCGATCCTCGTCGAACGTCGGCATGCGGGTCAGATCCAGCAGCTTGGCGCGAACCTCGCGTCGACCGATCCGCTGAATAAACTCTTGGAAGCTCTCGCCGCGCTCGCGCTCGGCGACATAGAAGTCCGTCAAGTAGATGAGAGCAGCCGGCACGTTCTTCGAGGGTACGGCGACTGCCGGTAGGCCGTAGGCGCTGGCGTTCTCGGACCATTGCCCTCCTAAGACGACTTGAAAATGCGGCACACGATGGTTGCCGGATTTACGGCTGACGCCGTAGAAGCCGATGTCGGCGACGTGGTGCTGTCCGCATGAGTTGAAGCAGCCGCTGATCTTGATGCGCAGCTGCTGAACGGCCTCGTCGAGCTCGAAGGAGCGTTCCGCCAACCGCCGGCTGAGCTCCGAAGCCAGGCCGCGCGACGACGAGATGCCGAGCTTGCAGGTGTCGGTGCCGGGACAGGAGGTGACGTCGATGAGCGTGCCTGCGCCCGGACGCGCCAGGCGCACCTCGCGCAGTCCGCGGTAGAGCTCGATCAGGTCGCCACCCGAGATCCAGCGCAGCAGCATGTTCTGCTCGACGGTGGTGCGAGCCACGCCGCCGGCATACTGCCGCGCCAGGTCGGCGAGCCGCCGCATCTGCGGTGCGGTCAGGTCGCCCAAAGGCAGGTGCAAGACGACAGTGTGGTATCCGTTCTGGCGCTGCGGGCGCACATTGCTTTTGGCCCAGGCTGCGAAGCCCTCGGGATAGGGACCGTCCGGAAAGGGCGCTGCTTCGGTGGCGGGGCCATCCCGCTGGCGGCGCCACGCTTCATAGACCTCAGCGAACGGCCCTACCGGCCCCTCTTCCGGCAAAACGAGCTCGAACCTCGGGCGTTCCAGGGCCTCGGGTAGCAGACTCGTCCAGCGAGGGTCTTCGGGCAGCACCTCACGCTCCTCATGCACTAACCTCAGGAACTCGTCGATGCCGAGCTTGGCGATCAGGAATTTGATCCGCGCCCGCGCCCGATTGCGCTTCTCGCCGAGCCTGGCGAAGACGCGGCAGATTGCCTGGGTGGTGGGCAACAGCTCCTCGGCGGGCAGAAAGTCCGAGAAGCGCTTGGCCTCGTGCGGCACCGCACCCAGGCCGCCGCCGACGAAGACGGTGAAGCCGTTGCGCAGCTCGCCGTCGACCTCTTGTCGCTTGGCGATCAGGCCGATGTCGTGCATGCGACCGAGGCCGCAGGGCTCGTCGGCGCAGCCCGAGAACGAGATTTTGAACTTGCGGCCGAAGTCTTGGGCGTCGGGGTGGCCGAGCAGGAAGGTGGTGAGGGCCTTGGCGTAGGGCGTGACGTCGAACGCTTCGTTGTGGCAGACGCCGGCTAGCGGACAGCCCGTGACATTGCGCACCACGTTGCCGCAGGCCTCACGCGTCGTGATGCCGACCGCCGCCAGGCGCCGCATGAGATCGGGAGTGTCGTCGATGTGGACGAAGTGAAGCTGAACGTCCTGGCGGGTGGTGACGTGGCAGATGCCGTCTGCGTATTCTTCAGCCAGCTCCGCCAGCGTCTCCAGCTGCGGCGCGGTGACTTCGCCGAACGGAATCTTGATGCGATGCATGCCCGGGGCGTCCCACAGCGTGTTGGGACCCTTAGTGAGGTCGCCGGACGGATATTCGAGGGTCTGCGAAGAAACGCCGTCCTGGCGCTGCCCATTGTCGTAACGCTGGCCGTAGGCGCCGCGGCGCAAGCGGCTTTCAGCGAAGACTTTGTCTTCGATCTTGCCGCGCCGCTTGAGCTCCATTTGGGTTTCGTAGAGCTCGATCTCGCGAGCGATAGACGGCGGGATCTCTTGGTTCAGCCGTTGCTTCCAGGTTTTGGCGCGAGCCGACGGGTCTGACGCACCGGCGTCACGGGGCAGAGTAATAGCGGTCATGAATCAAGCTCCTTTGCTGGGGAAGGCACGATGGCCAGCAGGTCTTGGCTCGTGCTCCCAATTGGCGACAGGAAGATCGGAAAGGGAGGCCGAGAAACGGGAGTCGTTCGCGATCTGGTTTGGGGTTTCGGCATCCGTCAGTGCTGTAACCTCAGGCTGAGAGACGAGGTCGATCAGCCGTTCGCGCAGACCGACGACCCGGCCGATGACGATGGTGGCTGGAGAGCGGATGAGAGCGACCGCCGCCTGCGTCGGCAGCTCGGCTAGCGGCGAGGTGACCACATGGGCGTCGGGTAGCGTGCCGCGGGCGATGATCGCCGCCGGCGTCTTAGGATCCGTGCCCGCCGCGATCAGCCGATTGACTACCGTCGGCAACGCGGCAACGCCCATCAGAACGACCAGGGTGTCGACGCCTGCCAGGGCCTGCCAGTTGGGTTCGTCGTCCGCTTGCTCGCCGGCGCGATGGGCGGTGACGACGGCGAAGCTGCGCGCCAGCTTGCGGTGGGTGAGAGGGATGCCGGCCCGTGCCGGCACGCCGACCGCACTGCTGACGGCGGGGACGACCTCCCACGGAATCCCGGCGGCGGTGAGCGCCTCGGCCTCCTCGCTGCCGCGCCCGAATACGAAGGGGTCGCCACCCTTGAGGCGCACTACGCAAAGTCCCCGCCGGGCATGCTCGATCAGCAGGCGGTGGATACCCGCCTGGCCGATGCCGGGGCGCCCCGGCGCCTTGCCAACGAATAGACGCAGGGCGCAGTCCGGTACCTCGTCGAGCAGTGCCGGGTGGAGGAGACGATCATAGAGAACGGCGTCGGCCCGCTGTAGGCAGCGCAGACCGCGCACGGTGATCAGATCCGGATCGCCGGGGCCGGCGCCGACCAGAAACACCTGCCCGAGCCGAGGTGGAGTCGGAGTCAGCGGCGCTGGCCGCAGTCCGCGGTCGCTACTCATGCCGCCACCTCCTTGTCGTCCGCGGGCCGTGCCCCAGCTCCCTCGGGTTTGACCCCCATGATGGCGGTCATGCGCTGCAGGGCTTTGCGATCCTCGCCCTTTCGCAGCAGCTCGAGGACTTCCGAGTCGACCAGCTGGTACCAAAGCTCACGCCGCGTTTCAAAGCTGGGAAACCGCTCGGCTAGCGGCTTGCGCAGGCGGCCCGCCCATTCTAGGAAGCGGGCATAGTGGTCACCGAGCTCGCGCTCAAAGCGTTGACGCAGCCGTGCCGCCAGAGCCGGAGCCTTGCCGCTGGTCGAGATAGTGATCGCGAGGTCGCCTCGACGAAACAGAGCGGCGGCTATGAAAGAGCAGTAGTCGGTCTCGTCTTGCACGTTGAGTGGTATGCCGTGGCGTTCAGCTTCTGCCCAAATCCGCCGGTGGACGGCTTCGCCGAGTCGTTCACTGACGACCAGGAAGGCACCCTGCAAATCGCCTTCGCGGTAGGATCGAGAAATGTGCTCGACTCGGCCCTGGGTCACCAGCCGCTGTAAGCCGGGATTGAGCTGTGGCGCGATCACTCGGATCGCAGCACCGGCGGCGAGCAGGCCGTCGACCTTCTCTTCCGCCACCTCACCGCCGCCGAGCACGACGACCAGACGGTCATCCAGGTCGAGATAGACTGGATAATAAGCCGTCATGATCGCTCCAACTGGATCAGCGGCACTTCTGCCTGGGTAAAGTGCAGGCCGCACTCTTTGGGCGTACCATCAGCTTCCCACCACCAGCGACCCGAGCGTGGATCTTGGTCGGGCTCGACCGGTCGCGTACAGGGAGCGCAGCCGATCGAGGTGTAGCCCTGATCGTAGAGTGGGTGATAGGGAACGTCATGGGTGCGTAGGTAGGCCCACACCACATCGTGATTCCAATCGGCGAGCGGATTGAGCTTGACGATGCCATCGTGCTTGGCGTCGAGCTCGAGGCGGTGGATGCTCGCACGGCTCGGCGTCTGATCTCGACGTAACCCGGTGATCCAGGCGCTGAGCCCGCTCAATGCCCCCTCGAGTGGAGCGACCTTGCGAACTTGGCAGCAGGTCTGGCGGCCGATGACCGAGTGGTAGAAGAGATTGGGGCCGTCAGTCGACATCATGGCTTCGACCGCCCGCCGGTCCGGCGTGTGGACCTCGACCCGGATGCCATAGCGCCAGCGAACGCGCTCGATCAGGTCGTGGGTCTCCTGCGGTAGCCGGCCGGTGTCGAGCGTCATCACGCGCACCGAGGGATCGAGGCGCCAGGCCATGTCGAGGAGTGCCGATCCTTCGGCCTGAAAAGCGGTACATACCGCAATGCGGCCAGCCCAGCGGTCGAGAGCCCACTTCAGCAGGCCCTGGGCGTCGGTGTCGATCAGCGACGAGCGCCAGCGCGCGATCGTCGTTTCATCAGGAGAGGCGACGTGGGGCTCGGCGTGAGATTGATCGTAGGGTTCTTCGTCGTCCGCCGAAGGCTGCTGGCGGTTCGAAACCTTTTTCAGCGTCAAAGACATGGTTCGTCTCCAGAAGCTCGGTGCGTTTGCAAACATTTAGGGCGATATTGAGCATGCGAGATTCCTTCGGATACAGCTCGACGGTTCGACCCAAGAGCTAGGCCGCAAAAAAACCTTGTCGAACCAGGAACGCAGCGCCTACTTCGAGGCCTGATGCCAAAACCACCAGTGGCTTTGACGTTCCGCTCAACGTCCGACCTCGAGGGGCGGTTGCTCGGCCGGCGTCAGCAGTAGATGCTGTGGGCCGCTGCCCAGAGCACGACGGCGCCAGTTCCCGCTTGCTCCGATTCAGCTGGCCACAAAACGGCTTTCAGCCGTTTAGACTGCCGGCTTGGGGCGCGGGTGAGACCTGGAGGATCCTATGAGAGCTCGATCGGGAGGTCACACCCGCTACATACAGACGCAGCAGCAGGCGTGGGAGAGACAGCAGGCAACCGGAGGCGTCGTTCGCGACGTCGCGCTTCGCGGAGCGCGAGAGCCGAAATCCATCGGGCTGTAGGAGGCGAACGTAGTCACGAGAGAATCTTTGCCGGTTTTGATCGAGTGTCTCGAGAGCATGAGAGAAGAGCGAGGTAGGTTGCTGCCACCGCAGCTTCTTCACATGAGCTATCGACAGCGTATCGATGCCGTGGATTAGAAGTCAAGGTTTTATTTGAGGCATGCGATGAAGACCCGGTTGAGCTCTAACCCTTGGGCTTCAATGATCGATGTTCCATCTGTGACACCATACCGCGCAGTGAAGGAGCGAGTCGCGAGCAGATCGAGTCAACTGCGTCGAGCTCGCCCCGCTCTCCAGCGCTAATTCCAGACCCCGACGAGGATCTCCTAAATGCAACGTTTGAGCGCCCCTATTTTCGTGATGCTGCTGAGCGCGCTGACCGGCGGCGTCGCCGAAGCGCAGACCATCATGACCGGACAGACGGCCAGTGGAGCTTTCTTCAGAATCGAGGTACCCGCGGAGTGGCAGCCGGCGGATGGTCTGGTGGTGTGGAACCACGGCTTTGATCTCGAGCCGCCTGACGAGGTGACGGCCGGAGAGCTCGGGCCGTTGGCTGCGATCCAGCTGGGTCAAGGATATGCGGTCGCCGCCTCGAGCTACAGCCTGGCTGGGTGGGCTTTATTCCAGACGCTGCAGGACAACCGTGAGCTTGTCGAAGAGTTCGGGGCAACGTTCGGCGTTCCGGAGCAGGTCATCGTCACTGGCGCTTCGCTCGGCGGCATCGTCACCGCGCAGGCGATCGAGCAGGGCGGCCTCGGGCAGGTGGTCGGCGCCTACCCGATCTGTGGCGCCGTCGGCGGCAGCCGAGTGTGGGACGGTGCCCTCGACCTGCGGCTGATCTACGACGTGATCTGCAGCGACGTCCCGGGGGCGGCAATTCCGGGCGGCGCCGACGGGCTGCCTAATCCGACCGACTTCGATGAGTTTGCTCTCGGCTTCGCTTTGGAGGCCTGCTTCGCGCTCGTTACCGGGATTCCAAACGTCGAGCAGCAGGCGCGGATGGACCAGATGCTGGCGCTCACCGGTCTACCCGTAGAGTTCTTGGCCACTGATATGGGGTTCGCCACTTTCGCCATCAGCGACCTGGTGTTCGATCCCGCCAAGCTCGACGGTGGTATGGCGATGGAAAACCTCAACGTCGACTACGGCGACGCCGCGG
>JBCCEE010000382.1:0-8634 GCA_039030415.1 Acidobacteriota bacterium | reverse complement strand
TCCTGGCGCTCGGCATGTGGCCGGAGACCGCGACCTCCAACGAGGACTCGTGGCAGGCTTCGCTGGACAAGGTCGAGCGCGAGGGGTTGTCCGTCGACCGCAAGAGCTTCCATGCTCTGCTGTGGCTGCAATACGCCTACCTTCAGATGGGCCGGTTCGACGACGCCCGGCGTCTGCTCACGATCATGGAAGACGACCACCGGGAGAGCAGCACCAAGGGTGCACGCAACCACCTGGCGCAGATGCGGGCCCACTACCTGGTGGAGACCAAGCGCTGGAGCGAGGAGATCGACGCGCCGGATCTCGACGGGCTGGACCTCACCCCGGTCGCCCACGTCCTGCTGATGGACGGCATGGCAGCTCTCGAGCGCGGTGATATCGAGGCCGCCGAGTCTCACCACGCCGAGCTGCGCAAGCGGCGCCAGGACACCATCGCCAAGGCGACGGAAATGCAGCCCGACGACGGCTACGCTCCTTCGGTGGAGCTGCGCACGCTCGAAGGCCAGATCATGGAGCTCCAGCTCAGCGGCCTGATCCACCTGGCCCGGGAGCAGACCGAAGCCGGGCTCGAGCAGCTGGCGCAAGCCGCCGAGCTCGAAGCGACTGCTCCGTTCGGCTTCGGCCCGCCGGTGCCGACCAAGCCGGCCCTCGAGCTCTACGGTGAAGCGCTACTCGAGCTCGGTCGAGCGCCCGAGGCCCATCAGCAGCTGCAGCGTTCTCTGGCTCGCAACCCGCGCCGAACGCTTTCGCTGGACGCCCTGGCCCGCGCCGCGGAGGCCGCGGGTGACGCCGAGCTGCTGACGCCCACAGCCGCTATGCTGCACGAGGCCGCGGGCAGCGCTCCGGCGAGCTCGGCACCCTCGGCACAGGTCTGTCACCAGTCGAAGTAGTAGCGCAGCTCGAGCGCTAGCTGGGTGGCGTTGGTGTCGGGATCGAAGCCCGACTCGAACGCCGCCGGCCGCTCGGCGTCGAGGCTCAGGGCTTCGATGCCGAGCCGCAGATCACTGCGCGGCTCCCAGAACAACGCCAGGGTCCAGGCTTCGCCATCTTCGTTGTTGTTGTCGACGCCCGAGCCGTCGCGATCTTCGGTCTCGAAGGTGTCGTAGCGCAGGGTGGTCCGGAACGGTCCGCGATGCCAGGACGCCAGCAGGTAGGCGGACTCGATATCTACCTGGACGTTGAAAAAGCGCGGATCACCCATGCCGGTAGAGCCGCGCAGCGCCTCGCCGAGGAGGATGAACGAATCGCTCAGCCGCAGCTCAGCGCTCAGCAGATTGAATTCGGTGCGCCAAGCGTACTCGCCCTGGTGGAGCTTGCGGTCGCCGCGATTGTCCATGCGCGTCAGCTGGACCACGCCACGCTCGAGCAGCTGCCAGCGCAGGTAGCCGGCCCAGCCCGCACGGTCGTCGAGCTCTTCTCCGAACGGCCGCGTGCCGTCGTCCCGCTGCTCGGCGAACCCCGCTCCGGGCTGGAGTGAATTCAGAGGCGGCAGGGGCAGAACTTCGTCGTAGGCGGTCAGACGGTCGCCCATGGCCCAGCCGCGCCATGCCAGGAGCGCTCCGTTGGTGTCGTTACCGCCGAACACCGAGGCGCCGAAGCGCAGCTCGCTCTGGTCGCCGAAGGCGAGCCGGTACTCGCTCAGCAGCCCGGTCAAACGCACCTCTTCGCCGATCCAGGTGTTGAGCGCCGAAAAGGTCAGGGTGTAGGGCGAGGCCCAGGCAAATTCGGTGTTCTCGCGCGACGTCGGAAGGATGAAGTGCCCGAGCTGAAGGGCGAGGGATTTGCGGTCTCCCAACGGGATCGAGGCGTGCAGCAGGGCTTCGATCACCCCGACTTCACTGCCTTCGACGCGGTTGGGCTCGGCCCGCCCCATGACGTGGACGTAGGCACCGAAGAACGGCGACGGCTGCCAGTCCAGGGTCAGGTGGAGCTGCCCGATGGCGTCGGTCGAGCTGTCGTCCGGCCGGTCGGCACCCAGATCGAGACGCCCGAAGCCGCCTTCGCGCCACGAAGGCTGGGACTCGACCTGGCTACCGCGGACCGAGACGTAACCGTTGACGGTGAGCTCGCTGGCATCGCTGGTGGCACTCGGCCCCAACGCCAGCGTCAGGATCAACAGCGCCCCGGCGCAGCGGCGGAGGAATGGCGAAACTGGGTTCGGCAATGGCTTGGGGGAGGACGGTCGGTGGCGCAGGATGCTAGACGGTGAGGAGGCGTGCGCAACCCGCGCCCGGGTCGATGTGTCTCGCAACGTCTTTACGGCGGTCGAGATCAGTTGGATTTTGGTCTCAAGCGTGGGTGTCGAGGGCGAGCGAGCCGTCAAACCGCGGCTCCTTTTAGGATGCTGCGAGAGCTCGACGAGTTACTCATCCGCCGAGCTCGAGCGTCACATTCGAGTTTGCTGCGACCACGGAAGCGGTTACCGATCGGCCAGCCGATGCCGCCGGCACCCTGTACCCGTGCCGGCGCTGCGGTATCCTCTGCCGATCGACCCACCGCTGCCGACCCACCGCGACCGTACAGGAGCTCGCCATGACGCGCTTGCAAACCGCCCTCACCGCCGACGCTGGCATCGAGATCCCGCTGATCTGCGGTGCCATGTACCCCTGCAGCAACCCGGAGCTGGTTGCCGCGGCCTCGGAGGCTGGCGGTATCGGCATCGTCCAGCCGCTGTCGCTGGTCTACGTCCACGGCTACGACTTTCGGCAGGGTCTGCAGAAGATTCGGCAGCTCACCGATCGACCGATCGGGCTGAACGTCATCGTCGAGCGCTCGTCGAAGGTCTATCTCGACCGCATGAAGGCCTATGTCGACATCGCGATCGAAGAAGGCGTGCGCTTTTTCGTCACCTCCCTGGGCAAGCCCCAGTGGGTGGTCGAACGGGCCCATGCCGTCGGCGGCAAGGTCTACCACGACGTCACCGAGCGCAAGTGGGCCATGAAGTCGCTCGAAGCCGACGTCGACGGGCTCATCGCGGTGAACGCCCGGGCCGGTGGCCATGCCGGCGGCCAGACCGCGGATCAGCTGATCGCCGAGCTCGGTGATCTCGGCGTCCCGGTGGTAGGGGCCGGCGGCATCGGCGACGAGCACGACTTCATTGCGGCGCTCGATCAGGGCTACGCCGGTGTCCAGATGGGCACGCGCTTCATCGCCACCCCCGAGTGCACCGCTCACGGGGACTACAAACAGGCGATTGTCGACGCGCAGGCCGAGGACATCGTGCTCACCGAGCGCATCAGCGGCGTGCCGGTGGCGGTGATCCGGACGCCCTACCTCGACGCAGTCGGCACCAAGGCCGGGCCGATTGCTCGTTGGATGCTGCGTGGCCGACGCACCAAGCATTGGATGCGCATGTTCTATTCGCTGCAGTCCCTGTGGAAGCTCAAGCGCTCTTCGCTGCGCCGTTTTTCGTCCAAGGACTTCCTGCAGGCCGGCAAAAGCGTCGAGGGCGTGAGGGCGATCGAGTCGACAGGCGACATCATCAGTCGTTTTGCCGAAGCCGCCCGCGCCTCAGAAGTCGAGTTGTCTGTCGCGACTGCAGGATAGTGCAGGCGCGGATTGGGCCATGCTAAAATGTGACGGAGGGATCGTTAACTCAACACAAAAAACACCGTTGCACGGTCCGGTGCGACTTCGGCTTCCCAGAAGCCCCGACGTCACCCGCAGTCGGAAGGGCTTTGCATGGCCGCATGCTCGACGAGGAGCTCCAAACATGGCGCAATTCAAGGCCTTTTCACCACGCGTCGAAGTGCTCGGCGAAGTCGTGCTGTCGTTCGTCAATGTCATGGGCGCGTTCAAACGCATCGCTCTCGGCATCCTCGAAGAGAACGGCATCGTCGATCCTCAACCCGACCAGTGGTACTCACAGCAGGCCTGGCTGGACTCGTTTCGCAAGATCGCCGAGCAGGTGGGCCCGAACACGCTCTACCAGATCGGACGCCAGATTCCGCAGCAGCACTTCTTTCCGCCGGGCGTCGACTCGATCGAGGACGTGCTGGCCAATCTCGACGAGGCGTACCGGATGGCGCACCGCGGGGGCGAGGTCGGACACTATCGTTTCCAGGTGATCGGCATGCGCAGCGGCAAGATGACCTGCGACAATCCCTACCCCTGCGACTTCGACCGCGGCATCATTCAAGCTCTGGTCGAGCGCTTCGAACCTCAGGGCTCGCTGGTCGACGTCCGCCACGAGGACAATGCGCCGTGTAAGAAGAGTGGCGCCGACTCGTGCAGCTACACCATCACCTGGTAGCGAGTAGGAGACGATCGTGAAGCTGAAGCGGCCTCACCTTGCAGGCTTGCTGCTGATTTTTCTGACGGCTGGCGGCCTCACTTTGCTGAGGGCCGCGCTGCAGAGAGACGTCCAGACCGACCGAATCCAGGCGGTTTCAGCTTCGATCTCCGAGCTGGCCCAGTCACCGGCCCAGTCACCGGCGCAGTTACCGGTACGGGCCCTGCGCCCCAACCGAGAGGGCGAGTCTTCGCGAATCGACTCGTCTTACACTGAGGAGGAGATCGCCGAGCTGATCGACCGGGCCAAGCTCTTCCCGCCAGATCCCAAGGTCGATCGGTTCGACGACGGCCCCGCGGGGGTCGACTTCACGGCCGGCAGGTCTTTCGACAGTATGGATATCTCGGAGTGTTGTGCGGATGGGATTCTCAATCCCCCCGACCCCGAGATTGCCGTGGGTGAGCACTTCGTCGTCGCGACGGTCAACGCTGCCGTCGAGGTCTACGACAAAACCGGCTCGTCCCTGGTTGGGCCGATTCCCCTGCAGACGTTCTTCCAATCCCTGGGCCAGGGATGCACGATCTTCCCCTTCGATCCCAACGTGATCTATGACGAAGCCGATGATCGCTACATCATCGCTGCTGACGGTGATGAAACCGACTATTGCGTCGCCGTCAGCCAGGGGAACGATGCTACGGGCGACTTCAACTTCTACGCGTTCCCGGTCAACGTCGACGGAGATCGGTTCGACTACCCCCATATCGGCGTTGGCGACGATGCCATCTACGTCGGCGCCAACATGTTCGGCGTTTTCGAAGGCCGCATCTTCGCTTTCGAAAAGGAGACCATGTACGCCGGACAGCCGGCCACCTCGGTCACTCACTTTCTGGGCTTCCACAGCACGCCACAGCCCATGAAGATCCGGGGCGCCCCGCCCGCTAATGGCAAGCACTACTTCATCACCTCTGGCGGTGGGCACGGCATCTTCCAGCTCTTCTCCTGGAGAGATCCCTTCGGGGCCAATATCCTGATCGACGAGGGCAGTCTCGATCTCGCTGCGGTCCACGGCGTCAAGGTGGGTTTTGGCGTCGGGAGCCCGCAGCTCGGCGGCATTCCGCTCAACAGTATCGATCCTCGAGGGCTCGACTTCGAGTATCGCAACGGCTCGGGCTGGCTGACCAGCATGGTGTCGTGCAACCCCGGTGGCGGAACGGTCAACTGCGTGCAGTGGGCGCAGATCGACGTCGCCACCGCCACCGTCACCCAGGCCGGAGTCTTCGGGACCGACGACGAATACCGCATCTTCCCCGATCTGGCGGTCAACGTCTGCGGTGACATGCTGGTCGGCTACACCAAGACGAGCTTCACCAGTCACCCTGGGATCTGGGTGGCGGGTCGCCAAGCCGAAGACCCGCCGGGCACGATGCAGGGCGAGATCGGAATCAAAGCGGGCGAGATCCCGTTCAGCACGGGGCGATGGGGCGACTACACCAGCATGACCGTCGATCCAGACGGCGTGACGCTCTGGTATATCGGGGAATACTCGAAGAACATCTCCACGCAGCCAAACTGGGGCACCCACATCGGCCGCGTCACCTTCGATAGCTGCGCAAGCGACAGCCTGTTCCTCGACGGCTTTGAATGGGGCAATACCGCGCGCTGGAACAACGTCCGTCCTTGAGCGCCAGATTAGATCGCATCCCAGAACAACGTTCGTGAGCTGGTAGGTCGCGCTCGGTGGAACGAGCACGGCCGAGGACTGTTTGAGCGTGGCGGGTATTAGGACCTCATAAACGCCTGAATCACAGAGCTTTATACAGTTCGAAGCTGAATCTGCGAGTTTGCGAGGTCGCGCGCAGTCCACCAAGCGCGACCGTCTATCGAGCGTTGTGGGATGGAATCTAGATTAGATGAGTCCCAGCTTCTTGGCTTCGAGGGCAGCCTGCGTGCGGTCGCTGGCGCCGAGCTTGCCGAGGATCGCGGTCATGTAGTTCTTGACCGTGCCTTCGGCGAGGTAGAGCGAGGCCGCGATCTCTTTGTTGGTGGCGCCGCGGGCCAGCAGCTGGAGAATCGACAGCTCGCGCTCCGATAGCGGCTCCGGCAGCTCGGCAGGCCTTCGCGGTCGCGGCTCGAGACGCGCCAGCTCGGCGACGACTTTGGCGGCGATCGACGGCTGCAGAAACGACTCGCCGCGCACCGCGGCATGGATGGCCTCGACCAGCCGAGCCGACGAGGAATCCTTGAGCAGGTAGCCCGCGGCTCCGAGCCGCAGAGCTTCGAACACGTCTTCGTCATCGTCGAAGGTCGTGAGGATGATGATCCGCACCTCCGGGTGGCTGGCTCGGATGCGACGCGTCGCCTCGACCCCGCCCAGGTTCGGCATGCGCAGATCCATCAGCACCACCTTCGGCTCCAGCTCGGCGACCCGCGCGAGGGCCTCTTGCCCGTCGCTGGCCTCGCCCACGACCCTCAGGTCGTCGTGCACCGAGAGCAGCGTCGACAGCCCCTCACGAAACAGCGCCTGGTCGTCCACCAGCAGGACGCGGATCGGCTGATTCACCGTCGGCGCGGAGCTCAAGACGGAATCTCCACCCGAAGCGCCAGGCCTTGCTCCGGCTCGGAGACGATATCGACCTGCCCGGCGACCTGCCGCACGCGCTCCTGCACCCCGAGCAGGCCGAAGCCGCCGCTGGGATCCGCCGCGCCCACGCCATCGTCGCGCACTTCGAGCCGCACCGACTCCGCGTCCCGGTAGTCCAGCGAGACGTCGACCCGCCGAGCCTGGGAGTGCTTGCGGACGTTGGTCAGTCCTTCCTGCGCGGTGCGGTAGAGCGTCAGGGCGACGCCTGAGTCGATGGTACGGGGCCGCCCGAGAATCTGCAGCTCAGCGACCAAACCCGCCGACTCCAGTCCCGTCACCAGCTCCCGCAACGCTTCCTCCAGCTTGCGCCCGGCGAGCGGTGAGGCGCGTAGGCTGGCGACCGAGCGGCGGATCTCCGACAGCCCCTGCTGGGTCAGTCCCTGGGCCTTGCCGAGCGCCTCACGCACTCGGGTCGGATCGTGATCGAGCAGGGTCTTGGCCGCCTCGAGCTGGACGTGCACCACGGTCAGATAGTGCCCTACGCTGTCGTGGATCTCCCGCGCCAGCCGGCTGCGCTCACGCTCGGCAGCCAGCTCCTCGGCCTCCACCGCGAACTCGGCGAGCCTACGATTCGCCGCCATGAGCTCGTCACTCAGACGCTGGGTCTTCATGCGCGCTTCGACTTCCCGCAGGGCAATGTCGGTGAACAGCAGCACGAACACGACCGCCGCCGAGATACTGAGGATCGCCGTCGGCACCTCTCGCCACCCGCCCAGGATATAGACGTGAGCCCCGACAATCGTCAGGCTGATCAGCACCACGGCGGCAGTTCCCCAGGGTCGCAGGTAGATGCGTCCCTGGGAGATCAGCGGCATGAAGATCAGCCAGCTGGCGCCGAACACCCGTTGCTGCGCGAGCAGCAAGGCGAGTGCCCCGGCCAATCCGAACTGGATGGCAAAGAATCCCCAAACCTGGAGCCGCGACGGCGACGCCCACCGCCCTTCGCCAAACCGCAGGCTGAGCAAGGTGCTGGCGGAGGCGATTGCGAAGACAGCGGCATAGAAAATCCACGGCGCGCGGTTCGTCGCCAGCGCCGAGACGCCCACCCCCAGGAACATCACCAGCGCCAACACGAAGCTGCGCCGGCGACGCGACCCGGCGGCCGGCGGCAGCAGCACCCGCTGCCCTTCGGCTTCAGCCGGCAGGACGGCCGGCGACTCGATGTGGGTTGGCGGCTGGGCGGTCAAATCTCAGGGGTGCTCCGCTACAGACTCTACTCCGTTACCGACCCATTCCGATACCGATGCTATGCGGCCCGCGGCGTCAGCTCCCCGAACTTCCGGCGGTAGTGGCGCTTCCACAGCAGGATCCCCGGCAGGCCGATCGCGGTCGGCAGAATCCAAGGTAGCACACTCACCACCCCGCTCAGGTTGAGGTCGAACAGGCGGCTCGCCCCAAACACCGCGAACGCCGTGTGGAAGGCGATTCCGGCCCCGAGCGTGGCTCCCAGATGCTGGTAGAACCAGGCGCGTGGGGACGTCTCTCCTCCCCTGACGTAACGCAGGATGTCGAAGCCCGTGGACAGCCCGATGGGCGACATCGCATACAGCACGATCGAGTTGCTGGTGGGGCGCAATGCCGCGAAGGCGACGATGGCGACACTCGCCCCGATCGCCCCCAACGCCAGCCCGCGGTCGAGCCACGTGTCGAGCAGGGTGGGGTCGCGCTTGGCCTCGAGCACCCTCATCGAGTGCCGCAAGATGACGAACGTCACCAGCGCCAGATAGGCCAGCATGGCGAGGGACGCCAGGTTGGCTTGGTT
>JBCCEE010000381.1:0-8674 GCA_039030415.1 Acidobacteriota bacterium | reverse complement strand
GCCATCGGAGCGCGCAGCTCGCTGCCCTCGCCGAGGCCGATGGCCATCGGTAACAGGCCGAGGACGGTGGTAGCGGTGGTCATGAGGATGGGACGCAGGCGAGTCTGTCCAGCGTGACGCAGGGCGTCGAGTTTGCTGCGCCCCTCGCGTCGCAATCGATTGGCGGTGTCGACCAGGATGATGGCGTTGTTGACCACGATGCCGGCGAGCAGCACGACGCCGATCAACACCACGATGGAGATCCGTACCTGGCACACACTGAGGATGACCAGTACGCCGATGAGCGACAGCGGCACGCTGAACAAAATCACGAACGGGTGCACCAGCGATTCGAACTGCGACGCCATGACGATGTAGACCAGGAAGATCGCCAGGAATAGCGCGAGACGCATGGAGTCGAACGAGGTCTCCATCTCCTGCTGCTGGCCGCCCATGCGCCAGTCGAAGCCTGCCGGTAGACCCATCTCTTCCATCAGGCCTGCGATCGCCTGTGACGCCGAGGCCAGGTCGCGCCCCGCCAGGTTGGCGGTGAGCACGGCGACGCGCTCGCCGTCGGCGCGGCGAATTTCGGCCGGGCCCTCGTCCTCGATCACCTCGGCTACCGCCGACAGCGGCAAAGCGGTCTTGCCGTCCTGATAGACCACCAGGTTGGCGAGGTCGGCAGCGCTCGAGCGATAGCGTTCGTCGGAGCGCACCCGGATGTCGATGGTGCGGTCCTCACGCTGGATCTCGGTGGCGACGTTGCCTAGCACCTTGGCCTGCACCACCGAAGCCACGTCCTGCACGCTCAGGCCAAGGCTGGCCAGCCGATCGCGGTCGAACCGCACCTGCAGCTCCGGCGTGCCGCCCTCGGCTGAGGACTCGACATCGGTGACGCCGGGCAGCTGCCGCATGCCCTCGGCCAGGCGGTCGGACAGACGGCGTAGGAGCTTGAGATTGTAGCCCCGGATCTCGACCTCGATCGGGGTCTTGAAGCTGAAGTACGACGGCCGGCCGAACTGCACGTCGAGTCGGTCCGCGAGATCTGAACCCGCTAGCGTGCCGCTTTCGCCTTCGAGAGCAGCGCGCAGCTCGCCCATCAGGCGCTCCTCGCGCTCGCGCGAGAACGGTGGCGCGACGGTGAGGGTGATCTGCCCGAGGTTCTCGCGACTGTCGCCCGCCACGCCACCCTGCTGGCTGGAGGCGCCGATCAGAGCATAGACCGTGTCGACGCCGTCGAGACCCCGGGCCAGATTCTCGATACGCGCCAGACGACGCTGCGTGACGTCGAGGTGAGTGCCTGGCGGCAGCTCGGTGTCGACAAAGAATTCGCCCTGGATGAGCTCCGGCACCAGCTCGCTGCCGAGTTGCGGATAGAGCGTCAGGCTAGCGGCGAACAATGCCAAGGCGACGGCGACGGTGACCAGCGGCCAGCGCAGGGCGCCGTCCAGGACGCGGGCGTAGCCTGCGGCCAGGCGCCCAAAGAGCGCCTGGAACAGCCGCGCGGGCGCCGCCAGAAGCCACACCGGAGGGCGGGTCACCAGCCAGAAGAGTGCCTTCAAAGCGCGCCCGACGAGAACGGCGAGCTGAAAGACTGCAGCGTCGAACCTGCGCTTCAGAGCGCCGCGCGCTTCACCCTCCGACTCGCCAGCTTCGTCACCAGACTCCAGCTCCTCGGGCAGGATCTCGAAGCGCTGGGCGGCGAGCATCGGGATCACCGTTAGGGCGACTAGCAGCGAGACGATCAGCGAGAAGGTCACGGTCAGCGCCTGGTCGGCGAAAAACTGTGCCGCCACGCCTTCGACGAAGACAATCGGCAGGAAGACGCAGACGCTGGTGAGGGTCGAAGCGACGATCGCGGTCGCCACCTGCCCGGCACCGACGCGCGCTGCGCGGGCGTCGTCCAAGCCGCCCTCGCGACGCCGCTGGATCGACTCCAGCACCACGATGGCGTTGTCCACCAGCAGGCCGATACCGAGCGTCAGGCCTCCCAGCGACATGATGTTGAGCGAGATGCCCGACACGTACATCAGAAAGAAGGTGGCAATGACCGAGATCGGAATGGCGATGGCGATGATCAGGGTGGTCTTCCAGCTGCGCAGGAAGAGGAAGAGCACCAGCACCGCCAGTAGGCCGCCGATCATGGCGGTCTCGAGCACTTCTTCGACCGAGCGCCGGATATAGCGCGCTTGGTCGGTAATGACCGTCACCTCGAGCTCGGGATCGATCTTGGCGAGGCGTTCACGCACCTCCTCGAGCCCCTCGCGTACGGCGTCGGAGACCTTTACCGTATTGGTACCGCCGGCCTTGTAGATCGCCACCTCGACGCTCTCGCGGCCGTCGATGCGGGTAATGATCTCGCGCTCGCGGAAGCCGCGCTGCACGGTGGCGACGTCTTCCAGCCGCACCACCGCGCCGCGATTCGCGTCGATCACCACGTCGCGCAGCTCTTCGGGGCGCTGCAGCTCGCCGACGGTACGCACCAGGTATTCCGTCTGGCCGTCGCGCAGCCGGCCGCCGGTGACGTTGACGTTCTCCTGCCCGAGCCGGGCAACCAAAGTGTCGACGCTGAGCCCCAGGTTGGCCAGGCGTCGCTCGTCGACCAGCACCTGGAATTCTTCTTCCAGACCACCTTCGACGAGGGCCGCGGCAACGCCTTCGAGGCGCTCGAGGGGTCGCTGAATGCGCTCCTCGGCGACCCGCCGCAGGCGAACCAGATCGCTGTCGCCAGAGACG
Source organism: Acidobacteriota bacterium (assembly GCA_039030415.1). GTDB lineage: Bacteria > Acidobacteriota > Thermoanaerobaculia > Multivoradales > J023 > JAAELT01. The sequence goes on along the minus strand of JBCCEE010000381.1, from coordinate 5,959 downwards.
CCAATGCGCAGAATAGGATCGAGCGAGGGATCGTAACGCAGCAGCACCGGCGGCTCGGTCTCGAGCGGTAGGCGCAGCAGGTCGAGGCGCTCGCGGACGTCGAGGGCAGCGAAGTCCATCGCCGTCGCCCAAGCGAACTCGAGCGTGACTTCACTCACCCCGGGCCGCGAGCTCGACGATACCCGCACCAGGTTCGACACCACGCCGACCGCATTCTCCACCGGCCGCGTCACCAGGCTCTCGACCTCGATCGGCGCCGCCCCCTCGTAGGTGGTGCGCACGGTGAGCGACGGGTAGGTGATATCCGGTAAGAGGTCTGTGGCCAGCTCGCCAAACGCCACCACGCCAAACACCACCGCCGCGATGGCGGCGATCAGTACCGTCACCGGCCGCCGGATCGAGGCGTCGACCAAACGCAAACGCTAGCCCCCGCCCCGCCGAGCGCGAATCTGCTCGAGCCGCTGCTCGATCTCGGCCTCGGTCAGGCCGCGTTGACGCATGAAGCCCTTGACGCGCTCGACCTGCTCCGGATCGTCGAGGTCGAGATTGCGCAGGAAGCCGCGTCCCGGGGGGCCACCTCCCGGACCGCCACCGGGAACTCGTCCCGAGCCGGCGCCTTGTCCGCGCCCGCGCATCGCTGCTCCGCCTTCGCGGGACGCCGCCCCTGCGGCAAGCGCTGCCTCACCTCCGCCCGAGCGCTGCTGACGGCGCGCTGCTCGCGGTGCCGGATCGGCTCCGGATGCCTCGTTCGCAGCCAGCGAGCCGTCGGGATCGGCGGCCTCACCACCGACTTCGACGGTGCGTAAAATCTCGATCGGCGTACCCTCGCTGAGCCCGTCCTGGCCGACGACGATCACCTGCTCACCTTCGCCCAGCCCGCCGCGCACCTCGAGCAGATTGTCGTTTTGGAAGCCGAGCTCGACGGCGCGACGCACCGCCGTCTCGCCATCGGCAACGAACACCGTGTCGCCCAGGCTGTCGAGCGCCAGCGCCGACTTGGGCACCACCAGGGCGTCGGCCTTGCGCGCCATCTCGAGGTAGACGCTGGCGAACATACCGGGGCGCAGCTTGCCGCGCCCCTGCACTTCGAGCGTGACCCGAATCGTGCCGGTAGCGGCGTCGACCACCGGGCTCAGCCGCAGCACTTTGGCGCGGAACGACTCGTCGCCCCAGGCCTCGACCTCGATCCGCGCCGCCTGACCGACCCGCAGCCGCGGCAGCTCACGCTCCGGTACCTGGATCGGGGCCAGCAGCGGGTCGAAATCAGACAGTCGGAAGAGCTGGGCGCCGTTCGCCAGGTGCTGAGCGAACTTGACGTAGCGCTGCACGATCAGGCCCGAGAAGGGTGCGCTGATCTCGGTGTACTCCATCTGCACCTTGAGACGCTCAGTGTCACCCTGAGCCGACTGGTAGTTGGCGAGGGCCTGGTCGAGCGTTTCTTGACTCACCAGCTCGCTGCTATGCAACTGCTTGGCGCGCTCGTAGGCCAGCTGAGTTTCTTCCAACCGCACCTTGGAGACCTCGAGCTGGGCGCGGACCTCGCGATCATCGATGCGCGCCAGCACCTGCCCCTTGCGGACCGTCATGCCCTCTTCCGCCGCCAGCTCGACGATTGGCCCGGCGGTGCGTGCCACCAGGTCGACCTCGTTTTCGGCCTCGAGGGTGCCGTGGGTCTCGAGGTACGAAGCGATGGAGCGTCGCACCACCGGCGCCACTTCCACCGGCACGCCGCGGTCTTCGGCGGCCCCACCACCAAAACCACCAAAGCCACCCGGAGGACCGCCAACCGGAGGACCGCCAGAACCGCCGGGGCGCCCGCCGGCGAGACGACCACCTCCCGCACCGCCCGGACGACCGCCGCCCTGCCGAGCCGCTGCCGGCGGTCCACCGCCTGAGGAGCCGCGACTTTCGGCCGCTGCACCGGGGCGTTCGTCGCGCTCGGCGCTCGGCGCATCCGCGCTATCACCACAACCGCTGAGCAGCAGGAGGAGTATCGAAAGCGGAGCCGTCAAGCGCAGAGCGTTCATACCGCCCTCGCCACACGCCGCAGGAATCTCGTCGCGTCGTCGATCATGGAGTACACCGTCGGTAAGATCATCAGGGTCAAAAAGGTCGAAGTCGTCAGCCCGCCGAGGATCACCAGGCCAACAGGTGCCCAGGTGCCGGCGCGGCCCTCGAGGGGTCCAAACCACTGCGGAAAGAGGATCGGCGCCACCATCGGCAGCAGGCCGAGGATGGTGGTGACTGCGGTCATCAGGTTCGCCCGCAAACGGTGGCTGCCGCCGAGCAGGATGGCCTCATGAGTCGTAGCCCCTTCACGCCTCAGGCGACTGAACCGATCGATCAGCACGATGGCGTTGTTGACCACCACGCCGATCAGAATGATCAGGCCTAGCTCGGTGAAATTGTCGCGCGCTTGGCCGGCGAGCTTCATCACCAGCCCGACGCCGATGAACGCGAACGGGATCGACGCCATGATGCTCAAGGGCTGGGCAAAACTCTCGAACAGCGATGCCATCAGCATGTAGACCAGCAGCATGGCGAAGATCAGAGCGAAGTTGGCGCCGTCGGCGTCGCGCTGGTCCATGCGGTTCCAGCGTCCGAAGCTCCACTCGTAACCCGGTGGCATGGCGACTGAGCCCACCACTCGGCTGACCCCGAACATCACGCGCCGCGACGCCTGCGGCGACGACGTGTTGGCGGTCACCATGATCTTGGCTCGCCGGTTCTCGCGCTCGATGGAGCGCGGCCCGGGCACGACGTCGAAGTCCGCTAGGGTGGCCAAGGTCTGGCCGGAGGTGCGCGAGCCACCGGCCCGCACCGTCACGTTACGCAACTGGTTCAAGGTCTCGCGATCGGCCTCGCGATGCTGCATCACCAGCTCGACTTCGCGGTCGGCGGTCTTGAGTGAGGCCAGGGTGCGGGTCGAAAGCGCACTTTGTACCGTCGCCGCCACCGCCTGGCTCGAGACGCCGGCCTGAATGGCGCGCTCGCGCTCGACCCGCACGTGGATCTCGTCATCACCGCTCTCGAGCGACAGGTCGACATCCTGGATGCCGTCGATCCTGGCGATACGATCCGCCACCTCACGCCCCAACAGCTCGAGCACGCTGGGGTCGTCCCCGGAGAGCTCGACTTCGATACCCGCACTGCGTGGGCCACGCTGACTACGGCCAATGCGGAAATCGACGCCGGCGACCACCGGCAGCAGCTCGCGGATCCGGTCACGCACCTTAACGGTAGAGAGTTGGCTTTCGTCCTCGTCCTTCAGAAAGAGCTCGAAGCTGCGTTGGCGGCTTCCTCCCCGGGCTCGCCCGCCACCCACGAAGTAGCGGTAGGTGATGTCTGCGATGTCGAGCGCCTCGCGCTCGCCGTCGAGGGTCTGCGCCACGCGCTCGAACAACTCACGGGTCTGCTCCAGGCCGTAGGCGCGCGGCGTATCGACATAGATGGTGATCTGGCGCGCCTCGGAGCGATCACCGAACGAGCGCTCGATCGAATTGAACAGTTGCCAGGAGCCGTAGAGCACCGCGATCGCTACCAGCACGAAAGCGGCGCGGTGGCGCAGGGTCCATTTCAGAACCCCCTGATAGACGCGGACTAGGCCGTCCAGCCACGGCGCTTCCCTCGGCGTCTCGTGCTTCAGCAACAGCGCCGCAGTCATCGGCACGACGGTCAGGGCAACGAGCAGCGACGCCACCATGACGATGCACACCGAGGTACCGATCTCGATCAGATAGCGCGAAAAGAAACCGCTGCCGCCGCTCAGGAAGATCACCGGGATGAACACACACAGCGTGGTCACGGTCGACGCCAGGATCGGCAGCGCGACCTCCGAAGCGCCGCGCAGGGCCGCGGTGGTGGCATCTTCGCCCAGACGCTCGACCCGCCGGTAGATCGCCTCGATGACGACGATCGAGTTGTCGACCAGCATGCCAAGGGCGAGCACCAGCCCCATCAGGCTGACCACGTTGAGCGTCATGGTGGACAACCCGGCCTGCCGCAGCAGAAACATCAGCACGAAGGTGAATACCACCGACACCGGAATCGCCACCGCGATCAACAGCGTGGTGCGCCAGCGACGCAGGAAGAGGAAAACCGCGCAAACCGCTAGTGCACCACCTAGCAGGCCAGTGTCGCGCAGTTGGCTGAGCCCCTTGCGGACGTCGACCGAGGAGTCACGAAAAATGCGGTAGGTGAAGCCTTCAGACGCCGCCAGCGAAGCCAGCTCAGCCTTCGCCCGGTCCACCACCCCCAGCAGATTGTCGCTCGACGCCTTATAGAGGCTGACGGTGACCGACTCGGTGCCATTCAGGAAGTTGTAGTTCTCCTGCCGCGGATAGTCGTAGGCGACTTCGGCGATGTCGCTGAGCCGCAGGCCGCTGGCGTCGAGCGGCAGGCTGCGAATCTCCTCGATGGTGGTGAGCTCTCCCAGACAGCGCACCAGCAGCTCACGGCTGCCTTCTTCGATGGAGCCGGCCGACAGATTGAGGTGATTCTGTCGCAGTTGGGCAAGCACCTGTCGCACGTCGACGCCGTGGGCGTCGAGACGGTCGGGATCTAGCCGTACTTCGACATGGCGCGAGCGTAAGCCACGCGTCGAGACGCTGGCCACTCCGTCGATTCGCTCGAGCCGCTGCTGCAGAGTCTGCTCGATAAAGTCAAACAGCTGGTCACGATCCCAACCCTCGCCGCCGCTGACGTGGAAGCTCATCGCCGGGATGTCGGAGGTCTGGAAGCGTCGGATCTGAAGGGAGCGCAGGTCGTCCGGCAGCAGGTGACGCACGCGGTCGACGCGATCGCGCACCTCGACCGCCGCCAGATCCATATCGCTGCCGTCGACAAAGGTCAGGTTGATGCGGGCGCTGTCCGCCGAGGACGTCGCCGACATGCGGTCGAGGCCGTCGAGAGTGCCGAGGACATCTTCCAGCGGCCGCACGATCAGGCGCGAGATCTCCTCCGGCGACGACGACGGGTAGGACACCCGCACCGACACGTTGGACGACGAAACCGTCGGCAAGAATTCCAGCGGCAGACGCTCGAGCGCCAGCATGCCGAGCACGAGGACCGCCAGGAGCAGCATGCCCATGGTTACCCGGCGTCCCACCGCAAAACGGACGATCGGGTGGATGGGCTGTTTGCTATCGGGAGCTTCGGCAGTCGACGACAAAGGGGGGCTCAGCGGAAGGACTTGGCGGGTGAGACGCTTCAGGCGCGGAAAAGGGGTTGAAGCAGCGGGCGCTAGAGACTGAGATGTGTTGGCCGAGGTGAGCTTCGAGATCGGAAGCAGGGCTTCAGGTTACGAAGCCACAATGATCTTAGCTCCTAGTACGACAACGCTCTCGGCAACCGATCGAATCTTTACATCGCTTACAAACCTCTTACGGCGGATTAAAGACTCGACGGTATGCCCGCTCTATGCTGCTCTCAACCGGCGGCTATTCCTCCACTACGCCGGTCGCGGCCCTTCAGATCCGGGGCTACCCCCTGGACCCCGAACCTGGGGGCCGCAGCGTTCTCATCATCGCAACGCATCCATCCCTCCTCCTCGGAACGTATTGGAGGGGCGAGGGTATTCGATTCTTCAATGGCTGACCGGAATCGAATGCCGATCGCCCCTCCTTTTTTGTGAACGGCTATCTCTAAACGTCGCTCTCGTTCCCAGCCGACGTCTCCGTCGCCACAACGCCCAGCATTTGGAGTCCTACCCATGCCCTTCCCACTCGAAACTCTCGCCGAGCTGCTACTCGCCACCTGCGCCTTCCTCACCTCCCTAACCCTCGCCGGCCTCCTGAGCCAACAGCTCGACCCCGAACCCGCGCCCCAGCGCCGCCGCTAGATCCCGGTACAGATTCACTCGCCGCAGGGATCCAAGATCAAAAGATCATGGAAAGCGTTGCTTTCCCTTGGCGTAGCTATGCCATTCGTCGCCCGTCAGCGGTACAATTGTTGGCCCCGG
>JBCCEE010000380.1:0-8703 GCA_039030415.1 Acidobacteriota bacterium | reverse complement strand
GGGCGTGCGCGGCAGGCTCGATTCCGCTGAGCTGGACGGCAGGGCTTCGGTCGACCGCGTCGCGGCGATGACGGTCTGCTGCGCTGCCCATCCGAGCACCGCCAGCAAGACGACGGCGAGCAGGGCCGGTCTGAGTCGGGCAGCGCGTCTGAGCCCGGCAGAGAATCCGAAGGCTTGCCGGCCGTTGCCAGTTTCGAGCGCCCGCGCGGCGTGCGGCAGCGTTTGGGCATCGCTGGCCGCTAGGCGGTCGTCAGCGTCTTCGGCGGCTCCCAGCCCCAAGATCTCGGGGGAATCGGCGAGAGCCTGCAGCTCGGCGGCGACGAGCCCGGCGTTTGGCGGACGCGCATCCCGGTCTTTTTCCAGCAGGCCGTCGACCAGCCGGCAGAGCCGCAGCGGCAGCTCGGGACGTACCGCGCGCAGCGGCGGTGGCCTCCGGGTCAGCACCTGGAGGGCGGTCTCCTGGGCGTTGGCGCCGCGAAAGATCGGGCGGCGGGTGAGTAGCTCGTAGAGCAGCACGCAGAGCGCGTAGAGGTCGGCCCGCGCGTCGACGTCGGTCCCCTTGGCCTGCTCGGGCGCCATGGTGCGAACGGTGCCGAGGACCGTGCCCTCGCGGGTCAGGGAATCGAGCTCGCGCAGCGGCTTGGCGAGCCCGAAGTCGAGGATCTTGCAGTGGCCCTCGGGCGTCACCATGACGTTCTCGGCCTTCAGGTCGCGATGCACCAGGCCGCGATCGTGCGCCGCCGCCAGCCCCTCGGCGATCTGGCGCGCGAAGTCCACCGCCGTCGCCACGTCGATCCCGTCGCGGCGCTGGGCTGCCGCTAGCGAGTGACCTTCGACGTACTCCATGACGATGGCGTCACCCGCGGCATCTTCGACGATGTCGTGCACCCCCACGATGGCGGGATGCGCGAAATGCGCCGCCGCTTGGGCCTCACGGCGAAAGCGTCGGCGGCGCTCGTCGGTCAGGGGAAGATCGGAGCGGATGCGCTTGATCGCCACCGGGCGGCGCAGGCGAGCGTCCCAGGCGAGCACGACCTCTCCCATGCCGCCCGCCGCGAGGCGCCGCCGCACCTGGTAAGGACCGATACTCGGCGGCGGGGTCTTGCGAGGGGCTTGTGCGATGGGATGATCCACTCAGAGCGTCTCGGGGCAGCGTCTGTGCGCCACCGTCTGTGCGCCACCGTCTGCGTGCTGTTGTCTGTGTGCTTCTTTAGAGTCATCGACGGCTCGAAAAGGGTGTGTCTGTCGCGCGCGGCTTCGAAATCCACGGAAGGGACGGCCCCGACTCGGTCTGCTCGGTCTCTTCTCGTTATCGTGAGGGTTGACGCAAACATACCCGGTGCGAGCCTCATACCCGGTATCCGCAACCCAAACATACCGGGTGCGAAGCTCGCACCCGGTATGTTTACGGTGCAGAGACCGCGATTTTGCCTCAATCGCACGTTCTGCAGCGTTCAGATACCGGGTGCGAGGCTCGCACTGGGTATGTTTCGCTCGAGGAACGGTGAACGCAGCTTCAATCGCGCGTTTCAGCCGTTTCGGGGTCTACCTTGTATACATCGAGAGCTGTATCTCGCGAGAGCTGTATGTCGCGAGACGTGCGGTCAGCTCGATTCGCTCCACTTGTCGACGTGGTAGCGCTGCAGGCGCAGGTCCTCGTGCCAGAACGTCGGCGACAGCCCGGCCTTGCGCTTGAGCTCGGCGAGGAAAGTTCCGGGCGTCGGCAGGCTGTCCCAGACCTGCGGCAGGAACGTCGAGCGGCGGGAGCCGAAGGTCAGCACGATGCCGTCCTGGTGGGGACGCAGCTGAGCCAGAGCGTCGGTCTCGTCCACGACTTCCATGGGCTCGAGCTGGGACAGCAAAGTGACTTCGATCGTGAGGGCGTCGAGCTCGGAAGCTTCCACCGGGAGGAACCGCGGATCTCGCTGAGCGGCGGCGACGACGTTTTCGCGCACGTCTTCGATCAGCGGCCGCCTGGCGATCAGGCTGCCGACGCAGCCTCGCAGCTCACCGCGTTTGCGCAGCGTGATGAAGACGGCGCCGTCCTCGAGCAGCCAGGGCTCGGCGTTCGAGAGGATATCTTCGGGCTCAGGATCGAGGCTGGCGAGCGTCCGCTGCAGGTGGCTGCGTGCGATGCGGAGCAGGACCGCACCGCGCTGATCCTGCTTGTCGCCTGTGCTCAAGACCTGCCCTCAGTCAAGATCTGCCCTCAGTTGCGTAGCTGCGCGACATGGGCGTTGATTTTCGACCAGCTCGGGTGCTGTTCGAGCAGGTCGAGGCAATCCTCCAGCGTGAATTCTGGCCGCTCGGGATAAAGCGCCTCGAGGATCTTTCGGATGAGCTCGAAGTCTTCGGGCGTATCCACCGTCCAGCGATGATGCGACTGATCTCGGGGGTGGGTTACATGGCCCAGGCGATAGCGTTCGGGCTGCCGATAGAGGAACGGGGTCACGTGCTCCCGGTCTCGGGAGTCGGTCGCTTCCGAGAAGGCCTCCTCCAGGACGCGGAACGGAAATACCTCGGTATCCATACCGCGAGGATAGCTGCGCTCGAGGCAGTTCGAGACATAGTCGTACTGGGTCTCGTCCTCGAGGTAGCGCTGAATGATGCGATCGATGATGCTCGGGTCGATGAGGGGACAGTCCGAGGTGACCCTGACGATCACGTCGGCCCGGGCGTCCTTGGCAGCGCCGTAGTACCTCGCCAGAACATCATGCTCGGAGCCCCGAAAGCTGGGGGTCGCGAGGCGTTGGCACAGGTCGATGATCGGATCGGACGTCTCGTCCGTCGGAGTGGCGATGACGATCTCGTCGGCCAGGGTGACGCGACGCAAGCGCTCGATCTGGTACTCCAGCAGCGGCTTGTTCAGGACCTCTTTGAGCACCTTGCCGGGCAGGCCCGTCGAGGTCATCCTCGCCTGAGAGATGATGACCGTTCGCGATGGCATCTAGCTAGCGGGCCGCGACCTGCGCTCCGGCCTGATCGAGGGCCGAGATCAGGCTGTCCTTGGTCAGCAGATCGCCGAACGCGTAGGGCTCCTGACCCGGCCGGTAGAGCAAGTAGAAGGGCACCGCCGCGCGCCCGTAGCGCGCCATCACTTCCGTGATTCGATCGTCGCGATTGGTCCAGTCGGCCTTCATCGGCACCACTTCGTGCTCCTCGAACGCCTTGGCGACCGCGTTGGTCTCGATCACCAGCCGCTTGGTGGCTTTGCAGGTCAGACACCAATCGGCCGTGAAGTCGACGAACACCAGCTTGCCTTCGCCCGCCAGCCGCTGGGCCTCGGTCTCGTCGAAGCTCACCCAGCCGATCAGGCCAGATGCGGTGTCGCCCTTGGCGGCGGCCGGCGGGGCGGTAGCCGCCAGAGCGATACTGCCGATGGCCGCCAGGGTAATGCCGATGGCAGAAAGCCGGCGTCGACCCGGCTGGCCCTCGTAGTGACGGAACAGCCAGGTGGCGAGAGCGAGGGCGAGCAGGGCGAGCTGCACGAACGCGACGTACTCGGACGAAATCTGGGCCGCCAGCACGTAGAACAGCCAGACCGCCGCCGCCGCCAGTAGGAAGCCCATCAGGTTCTTGAACGTCAGCATCCAGGCGCCGGGCTTGGGCAGCAGCTTGGCGGCGCCGGGAAAGACCGCCAGCAGCAGGTAGGGCAGCGCCAGGCCAAGGCCGACGGCGGTGAAGATGGCGAAGATCACCGGCGTCGACTGGGACAGCGCGAAGCCGATGGCGGTGCCGAGGAAGGGCGCCGAGCAGGGCGTCGCCATCAGGGTGGCGAACAGGCCAGAGGCGAAGTGGCCGGCGAGACCCTCACGCGGGCCGGAGCCGCCGACCTGCGCCAGACTCTGCGGCAGCGGGATCTCGAAAAGGCCCCACATGTTGAGCGCGAACAGCACCATCGCCACCGCCAGGAACGTGACGAAGCCGGGCTGCTGGAACTGGATGCCCCAGCCCACCGCGGCGCCCGCCTTGGCCGCCAGCACGGCGGCCAGAGCGAGCGCCCAGAACGAGGCGACGATGCCAGCGGTGGTCGCCAGGGTGCCCATCACCAGCTGCGAGCGCCCCTCACCGGCACTCTTGACGAGCGCGAACACCTTGAGTGAGAGCACCGGCAGCACGCACGGCATGGCGTTGAGGATGAGACCGCCCAGCATCGCCAGCACCAGCATCCAGGCGAGGTTCGCAGACTCCGGGGCCGCGGCGGTCGCCGGCTGGGATGCCGCCGCTCCGGATGCCGCGGCCGGGTCTGCCGCCGCCTCGAACCAGCCGGCGTTGGCGGCTTGACCGCCGCTGCCGACGACGATCTGGAACGCCGTCTTGGCGGTCACCGGCGGCAGGCACTGGCGGTCGTCGCAGGCCTGATACCTCAAGGCCGCCTGGCTGTCGTAGGTGCCGGCCGCGATGTCCGCGGGCAGCTCGACGTCGGCGACGATGGTGATCGTGCCCTCGTAGACCGCGATCGGCTCTTCGGTGAAGGCGAAGCCCATCATCTTGTGTGGCGGATACTGAAAGGCCGTCGCTTCGGCACCCTCGACGAGCTCGAAGCTGAGCTCGGTCGGGATCAGATAATCGTAGGTCGGCGTGTTGCTGTTGACGTGCCAGTGATCATCGATCGCCACCCGTGCCGCGACTCGCACCGTCGTTCCGGGCTCGTAGGCGGTGCGGTCTACCGCAACTTCCAGCCCGGCCCGGTGCTCGGCACCGGGGAACTGCGCACCGGCGGGTGGGGTGAAGCTCGAAATCGCGAGTACGACCGGCAGCGCTACGGCGATCGCTCTCAGCGCGGCAGCCGGCAGCAGACGGCGGGAACGGTTCCACAGACTCATAGCTCGGTCTCCGGCAAACGGCTCCGCGGATCGGCGGAGCTCAGGTGCACTCCATGGCCTCGCCGCGGCGCAGCGCGTCGAGGGTGCGGCGGGCCTGCGAGCGCAGGCCGCTTTCGGGATGGCTGGTCAGAAAACGCTCGAGCGAGGCGGTGGCGGCAGTGCAGTCGCCGCTGTCGTGCGCGATGTAGAAGCGCAGCATGTCGAGCCGCTCGCTGAGCTCGGAATCGCTGTCGGCCTGCGGCAGCTTCAGGGCGCGCTGCAAGCGCGAGGCGGCATGCTCGAAATCACCGCTCAAGCGATGCGCGTCGGCGGCCAAATAGTGCAGCCAGGCAGCGCTCTCGTCCGCCGTGCTGGGCAGGGCGAGGATGGCGTCGTAGAGCGTGACGGCCCGCTGGCCGTCACCGCGGCGATGGAGATCGTCAGCCAGGCGACGCATGATCGTGGTGTTGCTGCTGCCGCGCGCCTCCTCGTAGGCTTCGATCAGGGCTTCGTAGGTGCTCAGATGGCCGCGCATCTGAGCCAGGAAGCTGTCGGTCGGCGCGTAGCCCTTGATCTCACCGATCTTGACCAGGTTGGAGTCGAGGATCAGGGTCGTCGGCAAACTGAAGGCGCGGTAGCGTGACTGCAGCTCCGTGCCTTCGCCGCCGTCCTCGGTGTCGACCCGCAGCAGCACCATGTCGCGAGTGAAGTCGCGAAAGTCCGGGCTGGTGAAGACCTTGTCCTCGAGCACTTTGCACCAGCCGCACCAGTCGGCGTAGAGGTCGACCACGATGATGCGCTCTTCGTCCTTGGCGGCGTCGATCGCGTCTTCGACTTCGGTCAACCACTCACCCAGCTCCGACGTCTCCTGGGGGCCGACGGCTTCGGCGGCTGGCGCCAGAAGCGTGACGAGCAGGGTCGCGAGCAAGGTTGCGAACGGGGCGAGGAGCAGGGGGGTGGACAGCGGTTTGAGCAATGTGTTGAACATCGGGAAGATTCCGCGGCGCCGAAGCTCGGATGCACCTCGGCGGGTGATCGGGTCTAAACTGGGGAGAGTGATGAGGTGGATCCTGCCTCGGGGCTGACTGCTGGTTGCGCTGTCTAGTTGCGCTGCCTGGTTGCGCTGCGTGAGCGAAGATTCAGGAGGGCGCGAACGGATTGCCACCGATCCGATGATACCATGCCGGCATCATGCAATTGTCCAGACGTGCTGCCGGCCTGGCCGAATCAGCGACGATGCGGGTGTCTCGCAAAGCGCAAGAGCTGCGCGCCGCGGGACGCGAAATCATCGATTGGAGCGCCGGCCAGCCCGATTTTCCTTCCCCGCAAGTGGCGGTCGACGCCGCGAGCCAAGCCCTCGTCGAGGGCTTCACCCGCTATACGGCGGCGGCCGGGACACCGGATCTCCGCCAGGCTCTGGCCGATCACTACGCGCGTCTTCACGGCGCCGCGTGGGCGGCGGAGAACGTGATCGTCACGGTCGGCGCCAAGGCGGCGCTGTTCGAGCTGATCCTGGCGCTGGTCGACGAAGGCGACCGGGTGGTGATCCCCTCACCCTGCTGGGTGAGCTTCCCCGAACAGGTGCGGTTCGCCGGCGGTGAGCCGATCCTGGTGCCGCTGTCGCCCGCGGACGGCTTCTCGATCCGCGCCGATGCCGTGCTCGAGGCGATCGACGATCGCACCCGCATGGTGCTGATCAACTCGCCGTCCAACCCCACCGGCGGCATCGTCGAGGCCGACGAGCTGCGTCGGATCGTCGAGCATTGCGCCGCGCGCGGCATCATGGTGCTGAGCGACGAGACCTACGAGCGCTTCCTGTTCGACGGTCGCGAGCACGCCAGCGCCGGCAACCTGGCGGCTGAGTTTCCGGAGACGTTGATCTACGTCTGCTCGTTCTCCAAGACCTATGCCATGACCGGCTGGCGGATCGGCTATGCCATCGCCTCCGCCGAGCTCATCAAGAAGGTCGGTAACGTGCAGAGCCACGCCACCTCCAATCCGACGTCGTTCGCGATGCGCGGCGCGCTCGCCGCGTTGACCGGTGCGGAGGACGACGTTCAGCAGATGATCGCCGCCTTCGAGAGCCGGCGCGATTTCCTGGTCAAGGGCTTGGAGCGGCTGCCGGGAGTGACCTGCACGAAGCCGCCCGGGGCGTTCTACGCCTTTCCCAATGTGGCGTCCTGCTTCCGGCCGGGCTGCAGCGATTCTCTGGAGCTGGCCGAGCATCTGCTCGAGGCGGCTGGGGTGGCGGTGGTGCCGGGGATCGCCTTCGGCGCCGGTGATCACATCCGCATCTCGTTCGCCTGTTCGGAGACCGAGCTCGAGAAGGGGCTCGAGCGGGTAGAGGCAGCGCTGCGCTCACCCGCGGCGGTCTGAGCGGCGGCCTCGACTGACCGGCCGGCAGCCGGCGAGCCGCGCTCGAAACCATGACTGACCTTCGCAACCGTGTTTGACCTTTCGAAACCGCGTTTGATCTGGAGACCTGCGAATCCATGACGACCCGTGGGAGGATCCCGTGCATGTCTTATTTTGACTCGACCTCCGCCCGGCGCACCGGCACGGCAGTGCTGCTCGCTTTGGCTCTGACCCTGACGGTCGCCTGCCAGCCGGGTGAGGCGCCGCCGAGCGCCGCCGAGGCGGCCGATTTCGTGGCCGACGCCGAGGCTCAGCTGCTCGAATCCTGGATCGCCACCGAGCGTGCCGCCTGGGTGCAGGCGAACTTCATCACCTACGACACCGAGCTGCTGGCGGCCGCCGCAGAGGAGAAGACCACCAACCTGGTTGTCGGCCTGGCGCAGAGGGCCGCGCGCTATGACGGTCTCGAGCTCGACGCCGATCTCGAGCGCAAACTCTCCAAGCTCAAGCTGGCGCTCACTTTGCCGGCCCCCGCCAATCCGGAGGAGACCCGCGACCTGACCCGCATCGCGGCGTCGATGAAGAGCATCTACGGCAGCGGCAAGCACTGCCCCGAGGGCGGCGAGTGCCGTGACCTCGGGCAGCTCTCCGACGTCATCCACTCGAGCCGTGACGCCGACGAGCTGCTGGATGCCTGGCTCGGCTGGCGCACCATCTCGCCACCGATGCGAGAAGGCTTCGAGCGCTATGTAGAGCTCGGCAACAAGGGCGCGCGCGAGCTGGGTTTCAATGATCTCGGCGCCATGTGGCGCTCGAAGTACGACATGGACCCCGACGCCTTCGCCGCCGAGCTCGACCGGCTGTGGGATCAGGTGCGACCGCTCTATGATGCCTTGCACTGCCACGTGCGGGCCAAGCTGGCCGAGCAGTACGGCGAGGCGGTAGACTCCGCCGGACCGATACCGGCGCACCTGCTGGGCAACATGTGGGCGCAGACCTGGAGCAACGTTTACGATCTGGTGGCGCCGGCCACCGTCGAGTCGGGTTACGACCTGACCGAGCTGCTGAACGAGCGTGGCATCGACGAGATCGAGATGGTGCGTTACGGCGAGCGCTTCTTCACCTCACTCGGCTTCGAGCCGCTGCCTGAGACCTTCTGGGAGCGCTCGCTGTTCGTCAAGCCGGCGGATCGCGAGGTGGTGTGCCACGCCAGCGCCTGGGATATCGACTGGCGGGACGACCTGCGCATCAAGATGTGCATCAAACGCAACGCCGAAGACTTCAACACCGTCCACCACGAGCTCGGGCACAACTTCTACCAGCGTGCCTACAAGGACCAGCCGCCGCTCTACACCGACAGTGCCAATGATGGCTTCCACGAGGCGGTGGGCGACACCGTCGCGCTGTCGGTGACTCCCAGCTACCTGGTCCAGCTGGGCTTCCTGGAGAGCGAGCCGCCGGCGTCCGCCGACCTCGGCCTGCTGCTGCGCACGGCGCTCGACAAGGTGGCGTTCCTGCCCTTCGGCCTGCTGGTCGACCAGTG
>JBCCEE010000379.1:0-8704 GCA_039030415.1 Acidobacteriota bacterium | reverse complement strand
CTCCTTCAAGAGACGCTGGTAGAACAGCCCGACGTAGACCAGCATCCGCAGCGCCATGTCCTGCTCGCAGGTCGACTGCAGCTCCAGCAGCAGCACGATGTAGAGGTCGCTATCGCGCCAGCGCAGGCGCCACACCACGTCGCTGACCCGCTCCTCGAATTCGCCGCTGAGCTGACCCGACAGGTAGTCTGACGGCAGTTTCTCGAGCGTCGAGAAGTCCAGCTCGGCGACCCATGGCTCGTGGATAAACCCACGCACCAAGTCGCGTACCGTGCGAGCGTGACTGAACAGCAGCCGGTGGCTGCGATCCTGAGACTTGTGCGGTGACCTGCGATCGTTCATCGCCATGCCACCGCACTGCCATCGCCCAAAGGGCTCAGTGCCTCGTTGCGATCCGTCATTTTCCTTCCTCCTGGAGCTGCTCTCAAAGCTCCGGAATGGAGCTCCAGCAACCCTCAAGAGAAATAAGACGGAAAGTCGCGAGCCGATCTCACGGCCAAAATTGGCCAATTAACCTGCCAGCAAATTCCTGAGTCGCTACCGACTCTGGTGCAGGTCGGCCAGCCACCGGAAGGCCAGGTAACTCTCTCGCGTAACGAGACCTCACAATCGATGCGTGATTCGCGCTCGAACCAGCCAGAGCCACGCAGGTGATGTGAAGTATATTTGCGGCGCCAACAAGGGCTCTTCGAGCTATGGGGAGTCCGCGCTCGGATCGTCTTGGCCCCCACAGCAGCTGTGCACTCGACGCTCCGATGAGCGAAGCACCCAAGCAGCTCATCGGCCGCCGCGTTCCGATGAGTGAAGCACCGAATCTGGACTTCGGCCCCCGCGCTCAGATGAGCGAAGCTCCAACCAGCGATGTCGGGCCCTGCGCTCAACAGAGCGCGGCCACAACCACCGATGCAGAGGCGAGCGCTCGGTGGAGCGCAGTCTCCGCAACCCTTGTGGGGCCGACTTCGGAACGAGCGTCGCCGCAGCAAGGCTCGCGAACTCGATGGCTGTCGGAAATGGGCGCTACCCAAAGCTCGAGCCTCGGTGATTGGTTTGAAGAGTCACATCTCTAGGAAGAACAACGGGACCATTTCATTACATATAGCTCAATGCGGACCATGGATCATCTTAAACTTGGCCATTATCACCTAAAACACACTTGTCATTTGACAAATCTAGTTTGTTTATGCTACAGTAATAGAGTGGACAGATCTGGAGACAACACCTGTCGTTTCTCGACAAGTCACGCAGCTCAGCGCCCGCACCCAGCGGCACCGCACCGGAAGCTTCTGTCCCGCTTTTCCCGATCGCGAGGTGAACCATGAGTGATCCCAAGAATCTGTCCCTGGCCGAGCTCAAAGCGCTCTACGAAGAGCGCCACGCACACTGGACCCGGAAACACCACGAGATTCTGCAGGCGGCCGAAGAGTCGCGGCGCAAAGCCGAGCAGTACCAACAGAAACTGCGCTATGTCCAAGCGCTTCAAGACGGCATAGAGCTTCCGATAGAACCCGCTAGACCGAGGCGTCGGCGCCGGAGGCGACACAGTCTCTATCGGGACGCCGTCCTGAAGGTTCTGAACGACCGCCCAGGGCACCAGCTCAGCGAGGCCCAGATTCTCGACGCCGTCCGCAACGAAACGGGTCGCAGCTGCTCGCGTCAAACCATCAACAACAACGTCTACGTGCTGGAGCAGGATGGCCTGATCCAACGCGAGCGGGCGCCGCGCGGTAGCGGCTCGCAATTCGTGTTCTCGGCGATCCCGGGAGCGCGCGACCCAGAGGAGGGAGGTTGATCACGATCAGATGAACAGGGTCAGCTAGACGCGATCAGATAGACACGACCAGATAAACACGGTGGCTTCCGAGGTCTTCCCGATCGGAAGCCGGCTATTGAAACGCCCGTAACCCTCGGGGCAGGCGTTCCTTCGGGGAGGGTGACCGGATCCAGGAAAGGAAAAGGCGCCGACCTATGGCGACGCCTCGACGGCTGTTGCAGCAGCCTGTCTTTGTTGGAGTGTGGGGTAGCGGCCCACAGCCCCGGTTGGCTCGAAAACCAACTGACAAAAGGAACTATACCATGAGAAGAAAGCAGATATCGCATCGTCTGAAGTCCATCGCGGAGGTCCGAGCCGCGCTCGGGGCTCATCGCGAAACCATCACCACCGAGCTTGACGCTCGCCTACCCCAAACCGAAGGCGAGACCTTCAGCTATCGCTCTCAGTTCGACCACATGATCGAAGAGCTGGCCCGCGTCGAAACCGAGATGATCACCCGCGAGGATCAGCACCTTCGCCTGCAGGTGAGGATCGCCAAGAAACGAACGAAGTACGAAGAGCTAACCGGTACGCTCTACAACAAGCAGGTCGCCGCGAGACGTGTCCTCGGCGGCCTCTTCGGCCCGGAGAACGGCTTCACCCTCGCCGCCACTTCGGGGGCGACGCCGCGAGACGTTCAGATCCTGGCAGGCCAAGTCGACCAGTCCCTGAAGCTCCTGCGCAATCCCGAGGACCCGATGCCCGAGGTGAAGATTGCCGGCGTCACCCTCGACTTCACCGCCATGGCCGACGACCTGGAAGGCACCCTCGCCGTCTTGCGTGCCTCTTTTGCCAACCACGAGCGGCTGAAGAAGGAGGCCGACGCGACGCGCGCTCGCACCAACGCCGCGATCACCGAGTGCAATCGCGTGCTGCCGCTGGTGGCCAACAGCCTCGAGAGTGCCTTCCGCCTGGCGGGCGAAACCGAGCTCGCGGATCGCATTCGCACCAGCAAGCATCGGGTGACCCGTCGGCAGGGCGATGCCGAGGAGACGGGTGAGGCAGCATCGCAGGAGGAGACGGCACCGTCAGGCGACGCCGCCACGCTCCTGGCTGAGGACACCGCGGGCAGCTCGGCCCACGACACGGCTACCTTGGCCCCTGCAGCGACGGTCGAGGCGTCGAACGACTCGTAGCGCAGATCGCCCACCATTGGGCTGAGACTACAGGCCCGGGCGACGTCGTCGCCCGGGCCCTTTTCTTGACAGGACAGGACTCTGCTTGACGGGACGCTGTCATCTGAGCGCTCGTAGCGTCCAGAGTTTTGGTACCGTTCCGAGTGAGCTTGAACGATTTTGTTGTTCAGAGTTTGGTACCCTGCGGTGTGCTGAACCTGAATTATGGTGTGGGGACACTAAGGCATGGCCTGTTGGCCGGCCGTCAATTACATCCCTACGGGGAAGGAGGGTCAGATGATGTCGAATCGAATGCACCACCCTCGTGGTGCCCATCAGATCCATGGGTCAGAGGGCGAAAAGGCGACTGCCCGCGGGCGAAAACTCAGCTTTGCGGCCTTCGGGCTGGCGCTTCTGCTCGCCCTGCCGACTAGCGCTTTTGGCCAGCAGGCCGCCGACAAGGCGTCCTCGGATCGCAGCGCCGACACGACCCAGGCGGCGGAATCGCAAAGGGATAGGCAAGAGGATGCCGGGCCTGACGAAGGGTCGGGAGCCGACGCCCTCGGCTTGTTCTTCACGAACCCGGCAGGTTCCGAACGACCGTGCATCGAGGAGCCACCGGAGCCGCTGCCGTCCAACGCCTGCTACAAGTGCCAGGTCTCGCCGGCCCAGAACGGCTGCCCAGCGACGGTGAGCTGCATCGCGGCGACGACGAACGGCAGGAAGTACTGCTCGATAACGATCGGCGGGGGTCAACTGCAGTGCCAGACATCCGGCGGCCATTGCACGACCGTCTGAGCTTCGAGCACCTCGACGCGCGGGCGGCGCTGATCGTCGCCTTGACCTGGGGTGGCCTCGCCGCCGCCCCGGGTCCGTCGGTCGCGAGCTCGGTAGAGCTTCGCCTGATGCTGCCGGAGGATGTGGCCCCGGCAGAGGTCGAAGTGCATTGGGAGAGCATCTCCCGCAAGAGCGAAGACGGCTCTCCGGATCAGCTCAACGCTTCGGTCGAGGCGCCAGGCTCTCTCAGGCTCGATCTCGAGCCGGGGAGCGTGTGGCAGGCCACGATCACTTCAGAGTCGCTGTGGGCAGCCCGCAAGATCTTCACGGCAGAACGCGAGCCGACCGTCGAAACGCTCGAGCTCTGGCCGATGACACGCCTCAGAGGTAGGGTCGAGGTCGAAGGTGGCGAAGCTATGCCTCCTGCTCTCGAAGCTCGCTTCGAATCGCCACCGGAGTCCCCTGCTGAGCTCGCTCGCACGGCCGTCGAGTGTCCGATCGTCGAGGGTCGATTCGAGTGCGCCGTGCCGGCACTTCGGCTCGATCTGCGGCTGCGGGCGCGCAGCTACCTCTCGCACTATCTGTGGGACGCACAGCTGCAGGCCGCGGCACCGTACGACGTCGGCAAAATCCTGCTGCGCCGCGGCGCTTCGGTGGTGGGATTCGTCGAGCTCGAAGAGGCGGACGCCACCTTTGAAGCTGCGCGTGTCCGTCTCGAAAAAGAAGTCGCCAGCGCCAACGCGGACGCGCAGGACCGGCAGCGACGCCAGGCGTCCAGTCTCGAGACCACGGTCAACGAGCGCGGCTTCTTCGAGCTCACGGGAGTGCCCGAGGGGCTCTATGCTCTGGTCGTGGAGCACCCGGAATTCGCCCGCGCTCGCTACGCCCCCGTCCAGGTCTCGAACAACGCCGAAAGCGAGCTCTACCCGATTGCGCTGCACCGCGCCGTGAAGCTGCGCGTCGAAGCCTGGCCGGAGCGTCCTGGCGAGGATCGACGCTGGGGCATCGAGCTGTTTCGACACGGCGAGGCCCCAGGGCATTTCGACCTCGAAGCGGCAGGCCAGATGACGGAAGCGGGAACGTGGACGAGCGCGGATTTGGCCCCCGGCGACTACGTGCTGCGGGTCATGGGCGGGCCGGAATCCACCTGGTACCGCGAAGACCTCAGCCTGCCGGCCGGCGCCGGCACGATCACGCGGCAGCTCGAGCTACCCGGTCAGGTGCTAGCGGGCCAGGTGCTCTTGGGAGAGGAGCCGGTAGCCGCCGAGCTCTACTTCGGCGGCTACAACGGCACGCTGCGCATTCCCACTCGCAGCGATGCGGAAGGGAGCTTCGAAGTCCAGGTACCGGAGCACGCCAGCTGGACGGTAGACGTCTACGTCCGTGACCGATCGATCAGCCAGCGGTTCCAAGAGGTGACCCCGGACTACCAAGACGAAGACGGCAGGCACTGGCTCGAGCTCGTCATCCACGACACCTTGGTAGAAGGCACCGTCGTCGACTCCCAGGGGCGACCGGTCGAAAACGCCCGCGTCAAGGCGAGCGGGCGCGGCGGCGGTCAAACCCAGCGTTCGGAAGCGGACGGAACGTTCGAGCTTCGCGGCCTGCGCCCGGGTGAGTATTGGCTGAGGGCCGAGGCGGCCGATCGCTCGAGGCGCTCGGAGATGCTCCAGATGGAAGTCGATCCCGACGAGCCCGCGCCACCCTTCGAGCTCGTGCTGGTCGAGGATCGCACGATCGAAGGCCAGGTCTTGAGTCCTTCAGGACAAGGCATCGTCGGTGCCAAGGTGGTTGGATGGATCGAGCAATCCCACGAGCGTCCTATTGCCTCAGCGGTTCCCGAGACGGTCACGGACCTGACCGGCTCGTTCTCCCTGGCGGTTCCAGCAGCGACGGAAACGATGCTTCTCACCGCCCTGGCTCCCGGTTTCGCCCTGCGCCAATTGCAGATCGACTCGCGCTCCACCGAGCCGGTGTTCATCCAAGTGGAGCCTCACGGCGGCCAGCTACGCATTCGCCATGCCGACCCCATCCAGCGGGACATGCTGATGGTGTTCCAGACCTGGAAGCTGCCGGTTCACTTCACGCTCACCAACTGGGCTTCGCAGCATGGCGAGCCCAATACGACGCCGGGTGAATACGTCGTTCCCATGCTGGAGCCGGGCTACTACCAGGTATGCCCCGATCCGACCTACATGCTTCAAATGGCCAGCCGGCTGCCGCCGGAGCTGACCGAGCGCTGCAAGGGTGGCTTCCTGCCCGCCTATGGCGAGCTGGTCGCCGAGCTCGACTGACTCGACGGATCAGACCGGTCTTCGGTTCAGACCCGTCTTCGGTTCAGACCGTGAGCCGGTCGCTGGCGGACGCCACGATGGTTTCGCACTCGGCGCGCTGCTGGCGCGCCGAGTTGGCCAGGGCGAGCTGGGCGCGGGCCCGCAGCAGGTTGTGGCTGCCGCGCTGGGGATGACGCTCGCGGTTTTCGCGGAAGTAGGTGTTGTGCAGGGCGTCGGCGCAGAAGCGGGCGGCGAGCTCTAGGCAGATGCGCTCGATACCGGGCACCAGGGAGGTGAGCTCTTCGTCGTTCAGCGGCGGTGCGGAAGCGAGCCAGGCGCGGGCGCTGGACTCGAACAGGCCAAGGTCGAAGACGACGCGGCTGGGATCGTCTTCGCCCGCCGGGTTGCACCAGCTGCGCCAGGCGTCGCCCATCTCGCAGGAGATTGGCATGGACCCCAGGGTGTCGAGGTCGATCAGGCAAACGGCGATCTCGTCCTCTTCTTCGAAGCGCAGGTTGGAGATTTTGAGGTCGCCGTGGCTGAAACGGTGATCGCGCGGCATCTCGGTACCCCACTCGGCCCAGCGGGCGAGGATCTCGCTGCCCAGAGCGCTGGCGTCTTGGCTCAGCGGATGATGCTTGATCTCGGCGCAGGCACCGTGCAGCTCGGCCATGTGGAAGGTCGTGTCGTGGATGTGGCGGCGTGGCGCCTGGATGGTGTAGACCCAGCCGGCGAGCGCACGATGGAAGCGACCCACCAGGTCACCCGCGGCAGCGGCCTGCTCGGAGCTCGCCAGCCGGTGCAGGGTGCGGCCGGGAATGTAGGTCATCAGCCGCCAGCATCCCGTGGCGTCGACCGCGCACAGGTCACCCTGGCGCGTCGGCAATAGGCGCGGGGTGGTCAGCCCGACCTCTTCGAGGCGGGCGGTGAAGGCCTCGATGTCTTTGTGGATCGCCGGGTCGAAGATCGGGTTGACCCACTGCAGCACGCCCCAGGCTGGCTCACCTACGGTCCAGGTCTGATTGATGAGCCCGCTGTCGGGTTCGTAGTGAACCGGATCCAAGTGGTCCCAGTAGCGAGCGAGAATGCCGGCGGCGTCTTTCATCAGCTTCTGCCTCCTGCGCCGCCAAAGCCACGCTGCCAGTCGAGATACCAGGATTCCAGCTGCGCCGGAGCCGCCAGCTGGGTCTGTCCGAATTCGCTGGCACCCATGTGGGGTGCCATCAGGTTGAGGGCACGGTACACCAGATAACCGAAGTTTTCACGCACTGCGTCCTTGGGGCGCCCAGTGTACATGGCGCTCAGCGCATCGAGCTGGTTGGCGAGAAGATCTTCGGTCTCTACGGCGTTGTCGAACGCCGCACTGGCGGCGCCGCGCGGGTGCCGCCGGGCAGGACGCTGGCGCCGCTTCTTGGCGCGGACCCCGAGCAGTGCCGACTCGATCGACTCGAGCTCGGCGAGCACCGGATCGATCGGCGCCTGGCGCTGCTTGGCGCGGTCGAGCAGGATTGGGAAGCCCGAGCTGTTGGCCGCGTCGACCTTCTTGTCGTAGACGATCCAGCCGAGCTGGGTGAGGTTGAGGCGCGCCGAGACGTTCTCCGCCAGGTTGCGGACGAAGGGCTCGACCGCCCCCTCGTAGGACTCCTGGACGCCGTCGAACATGTTGAGCACGTAGTGCACCCGGAACGACTGCAGGGTTTCGGCGATGACGCCCAGGATCGGGTGACGCCCGAAGGCCTCCTCGAGCTCGACGATGAAGGCGTCGAGATGCGGCAGGCTGGGATCGTAGACGTCTTCCACGCGGTCCAGCAGGTCGTTGACCATGCCGTGGTAGGGGCTCATGCCGGGCTGGGCGAAGAAGCGCGAGTCGCGCCGGAAGACGATGCGCAGCGAACGGAAGATGATCGCCTTGACGATGTCGGACGCCGCCAGCGTCGCTGCCGGGTGGTGGGGGGTGAAGATCAGCACGCCGGAGTTGGTGTAGGGCAGGAAATCGAGCACCTGATCGTCGAGCCCGGCCCGCAGGTCGACGATGACGTACTCCGCCGGCAACTGGTTGATCTCCACCGCGATGCGGCGGCGCAGCTCGGCGTCGGGGTTGGCGAGGTCGGCGATGAAGTGGCGGGGGCCGGCGATGAAGCCGAAGTTCGAGAAGCGGCCCTGCGGGTCGTGCGCGGCGTCGAGCCGGGTGATGCACTCCGACAGCTTCGCGCCCTTGCGGGCGAAGTGGTAGAGATCTTTATCGACCCGGGTGGAGATAGTGTTGCGCACCGAGGACGTCCCGGTGTCGAGATCCACCAGGATCGTCGGCGCCACACGGGAGAGTGACAGCGCGAAGTTGACGGAAAAGGTGGTCTTGCCGACGCCTCCCTTACCTGAGGAGACAGGAATGATCCGGCGAACCATGCACACCTCGAGTCGATCTCAGCCGATTCGTTGGGGTAGAGCCGCTCGCCTCGGCGGTCGGGTCGGCCCCGGGGCCGACAGTGTACCCAATCCCCGCCCGACCTGCTGGCCAAAGTCGCTCGATCCTGGCGTTGACTTCTAACTGGTGGCGAAGGCGGCCGCCGACAAGGCGGTCCCGGACCAGCCGCGGTCGACGCGCATGAGGCGCGAGGCGAGCTTCTCGAGCAGACCGGCGGGATTGGCGCGGGCCAGCTCGGGCTCGGTGCCGAGCAGGGCGGCGATCGCGGTCAGGTTCTCTTCCAGGTCGGCGACGCGCTGCTGCG
>JBCCEE010000378.1:0-8707 GCA_039030415.1 Acidobacteriota bacterium | reverse complement strand
GTGGCCAGCCGCAGGTGCTGCTCGGCTCGCAAGTTGTCTCCCTGACGCAGCAGAGCGGCGCCGATCTTCTGATGCAGCTCGAGCTCGGTGCGCGCCCGTAAAGCGTGATCGGCGGCCGAGACCAGGAAGGTCTCTTCGCGGCGGTATTCGCGCAGGGCTTCCGCCCAGCGCCGTCGACGGTAGAAGACGTATCCCAGGCGCATGTAGGCACCGATGATCTGGAGCGGCTCGCCCTCGAGCGGCGAGCGGTGCTGGGCCTCGATCGCCTTGCGACTGGCGCGCTCGGCCGCGGAGGCATCCCCGCTCAAGCCATAGAGGAAAGCCAGCTGCATGGTGACGTATCCCGCGCCCGGGTCGAGCTCGGAGGCTCGCTCCAGATGCTCGATGGCGCGCCGTACCTTGGCCAGGCGGAACCAGTAGAGGCGCGCCAGGAAGGTATGAGGGACCGCGCTGGTAGGGTCGAGCCGCGTCGCGGTCTCGAGGTGCTCGCGGGCCTCGGTCGTCTCGCCGAGCCAGGACAAGGCCGCACCCAGCCACTGATGTCCGTGGGGGAGTTCGGGATGAAGCTCTACGGCGCGCCGCCCGGCCTCGACGCCGAGCTCGACCAGCTCACGCCGCCCGCTGTTGGCGCCCAGCATCTGGCGCGACCCGGCTAACAGAGCCCAAGCCAAAGCGTAACCGGGATGGAGCTCCACAGCGCGCTCGAATAGCTGCATCGCGCGCTCGAGCGAGGCATTGGAGGCCGTTCGGAGCTGCTCGAGGCCGCGCGAGAAGCTCTCGAAGGCTTCCAGGCTCGGCGGGTCGTTGGCGGCCCTGATTCCCGAGCTCGGGTCGAGGTTCGGCGCTGCATCCTGTCGTGGGTCATCTGGCGCGGCGCCAAGGACCCCGGCCACCGGCTCGACATCGCTCGAGGTCTCGGCTTTGACGCCAGCCGCCAGCTCCTGGACGACCCGATCCTGCAGCGTAAACAGATCGTCGACGGCGCCATCGAGCTTGACGACATGCAGAACCTCCCCGCTGCCTACGTCGACGCCGCGAGCCGTGATCCGCACGCGGTCTCCCAGGCGCTGGACGCCACCGAGGATCATCGCGCAGGCGCCGAGGCGTCGACCCACGACGATCGCCGCCTGCTGATCATCGATCGGTCCCGCCAGCTCCTCACGCGATGCCGCCAGCGCGACCTCGACCTGCTCGCGGCCGAGCACCGTCAGCCCGGTGGTGGCCTTGAGATCCGTCGTCACCGTCTCGGCGATGCCGGTACCGATCCAATCATCGGCGGCGTTGCCCGTGATGTTGGCGAAGGGCAGCACCGCCACCACCGGTACTCTGGGGCCGGCGTCGGCCTCGCCGTGCAAAGACGAACTCGACGCCGGAGCGTGCGCCATCGAACGTAGACTCGAGGTGGCCATCGTCTGATGGAAAGCGGTCATATGGGACGCGGTCGTGGCGGCGCCGCTGCCGCTGGCGTGCCGCAGCGGCTCGAGCACCTCGATCAACTGCCGCGCCGACTGCGGGCGCTCCTCGAGCCGCTTGTTCAAGCACCACCCCACGAGCTCGACGAACGGTGCCCAGCGAGCTTCGGTCGGCATCGCTTCGACCCGCTGAGGCGGATCACGCAGGATCGCCGCGATTACCTCGGTAGGAGTGTCGCCGGGAAACGGCAGGTTTCCCGTGATCGACTGATAGAGCACGATACCGAGGGAGAACAGATCGGAGCGTTTGTCGACCGGTTTACCCAGCGCCTGCTCCGGCGACATGTAGGAGACCGTACCGAGCAGCATGCCCGGCTGAGTCTCGGTCAAGGCAAGGGTCGGCGCCTCGCGGTCGGAAGGGCGCTGCAGCAGCGGATCCAGCTTGGCGAGCCCGAAGTCGAGCACCTTGACCCGTCCGCGCCGCGTCAGCATCAGATTGCCGGGCTTGATATCGCGATGAATCACGCCGCGGTCGTGGGCCTCCTCGAGCGCCTCACCGACCTGCAGCCCGAGACCGACCGCGCGATCCAGCGACAGCGGCCCTTTCGCCAGGCGCCGCGACAGCAGCTCACCTTCGACATACTCCATCGCAATGAACTGACGCCCGCCATGCTCGGCCAGCTCTTAGGTCGCGGCGACGAACGGCGAGCTCAGGGTCGACGCTGCACGCGCCTCGCGCGCCAGCCGCTCGCGCCATTCCGGCGCCTCGGCCAGCTCGGCAGCCAGAAACTTGAGCGCCACCGGGCGCTCGAGCCGCAGATCTTGCGCGCGGTATACCTCACCCATGCCGCCGGCTCCGAGCAGCGCATCGATCCGGTAGTGGTGTAAGGTCTCCCCGATCATCCCGTGGCCTCATCTTAGTACGCATGGCGGCGGCCCGGCGGAGTTGGCCTATTCCCGGTAGTCCAGATCGGGACGCCACTCGGCTAGTTTCGCGCGGTACCATGAGCTCATGACTTCTCGACCGCTAGCCCTGATCACCGGCGCCAGTCGGAGGATCGGTATCGGCGCTGCCGTAGCTCGGCAGCTCGCTGACGACGGCTGGAACCTCGCCCTCACCTTCTGGCGCGCCTACGACGAGAGCATGCCCTGGGGCAGCAAGCCGGACGAAGTGGCGGCCCTCGAACGAGACCTCGAGGCCCGCGGTGCCGCGACGGTGGCCGTCGAAGCAGACCTCAGCCGAGTCGAGACGCCCGCTCGCGTCTTCGACGCCGCCGAAGAGGCGCTCGGCCCGGTGACCGCGCTGGTGATGTCGCACTGCCACAGCGTCGACAGCGATATCTTGGGAACGACGGTCGAGAGCTTCGACCAGCACTTCGCCGTCAACGCACGAGCCACCTGGCTGCTGGTGCGAGAGTTTGGCAAACGCTTCGAAAGCCCTGCCGGTCGCGGACGGATCCTCGCCCTGACCAGTGACCACGTTGCCTTCAACCTGCCCTACGGCGCCAGCAAGGGAGCACTCGACCGCATCGTCTTGGCCGCAGCGCAGGAATACCGCGACCTCGGGATCACGGCGAACGTCATCAATCCCGGACCGGTGGACACCGGCTGGATGACCGACCAGCTCATCGCCGACGTCACCCGGCAAACGCCGGGCGGCCGGCCGGGACTGCCCGAGGACAGCGCCAACCTCGCCAGCTTCCTGTGCTCTGAAGCGGGTGGCTGGATCAACGGCCAGCTGCTCTACAGCAACGGCGGCTTTCGCTAAGCGACGCAAACCCTCGCGGCCTCAGCTGAGAAACCCGGGCACCAGTCGAAACCGCCGCCGCCTTCGGTTAGGATCTCACTGGCCGTTTCGACCGGCCGCCCTCACAGAACGTTTGCGTCCACCCCTCCGGGTAGACGCCCGAAACCCAACAGGAGAGATTCCATGGCCATCCAAGTTGGTGACCGTCTGCCCGATGTGACCTTCAAATCCCTCACCTCCGCAGGTATCCAGAACCACACCACCGCCGATGTCTTCGGCGGCAAGAAGGTGGTGCTGTTCGCCGTGCCCGGTGCCTTCACGCCGACCTGCTCCGACACTCACCTGCCCGGCTTTCAGGTCTCCAGCGACAAGATCCTGGCCAAGGGTGTCGACACCATCGCCTGCGTGGCGGTCAACGACGTCTTCGTCCTGGACGCCTGGGGCAAGGCCCGCAACATCGGCGACGACATCACCCTCCTGTCCGACGGCAACGGCGACTTCGCGAACGCAGCCGACCTAACCCTAGATCTGGGCGCGATCGGCCTCGGCACGCGCTCCAAGCGCTTCGCCATGATCGTCGACGACGGCGTGGTGTCCTACCTCGGCGTCGAGCCCGGCAAGGACGTCGGCGTCTCCAGCGCCGACGCCGTGCTCGCAGCGCTCTAGCAGCGCCCGTTCGACAACACCCGCGCGCTGCCGGCCTGGCCTCAGGGGCACACCGCCAGCGCGCTGGTGTCGGTAATCGCCGCCGCCGAAGTGCCCAGCGGATTGCTGTAGCTCTTCGAGACGCCGGTTTGGGTGTCGGTCACGGTCAGCGTGTAAGCGACGTCCGTGGTGGCGGCGGCGAAGACCCAGTGGTGGTTGGTGATCGCACAGCCGTCGAGCACTTTGACCAGCATCTCCCAGTTGTTGGCGTCGAAGAACCAGAACAGCCCGGAGTCCGCCGACTCGGCGGCCGACACCACCTGCCCGGTACCGAGAGTGCCCTCGAAATCACGCCACTGCACCTCGACCCGGAATCGTCCGTTGCCCAAGCACAGGGTCTGAGGACTGGGCACGCACGCCCCGAGCGTGTGGAACGCGACCAGGGTGTTCTCCCGCAGGCCGGTGACATAGACGTTCCGGCTATCCGGACTGACCGCCAGGGCCCACGGAAATCCGATGCCGTCGACGCCGTCGACTCCGTCGAAGCTGGCGCCCTCGAAGGTCAACAGGCCACTCGACGGATTCCGCGTGAAGGTCACCAGCGCGTTGTCGGTGCGGCCCAAGGCATGCACCTTGCGGCCATCCGGCGACACGGCGAGGGTGCGCAAGCCGCCCAGGCCGGCGATGCCCGCTTCGCCATTCACGTACTCGGCGAGCAGAGTCAGGGCGCCGGTCGCGTCGTCCCGCTCGAACACTACCACCGCCTCCGTGATGCCGATCCCGCCTCGGGTCGCCAGGAGATGCCGCCCGTCCGGGCTCACCGCTACGTCCCCGACCCCGAGCTCCAGGGTCCGGCCGACCCAGCTCAAGCCGCCGGTCGCGACGTTGCGTTCGAGCACGCCGATGGCGTTACCGTCGGCCGCATACAGAAACCGACCGTCCGGCGACACCGCGAGTCCGTCCCCGCCGGTGAGCTCTTCGAAATCGAATCGCTCCGGCTCGGTCAGCAGGCCAGTCGCGAGATCCCTCGCGAACCCCCAAACGACCTGTGATCGCTCGCGCCCGCCGTAGACGAACCGTCCGTCGGGACTGAGCACCAGACTTTCCAGGTCCAGCGTGCCGGGCATGAGGCCGACGAAGCTCAAGCCACCGTCGGCCAGGCGCTCGAAGATAGCCCCGGTGCTGTCGCCATCGCTCAGCACATAGAGAAATCGGCCATCCCTACTGATCTCCAGATGCTGAGCACGATCCAGCCCGGCAATACCCTCCACACCTTCGAACCAGGCGCGGACAAAACTGAGCTCGCCCGAAACTTCACGCCGATACCACCCCACCGCACCGTCCAGAAAACTCGCGACGTAAACGTGGTTGCCATCCGGACTGACCGCCACCGCTGCCGGCGTCTCCAGCCCCTCGACCTGATCGATGGCCTCGAATCGGCGCGCCTCGACAAAGCTCAACGCACCGGTGCCGGCATCACGAGCAAAGGAGCCGAGCGCGGCCCCGTCGGTGACCGACGTGACAAAGCGCCCCTCGGGACTCACCACGACATCGAGACTGTTGGCCAGGCCGTCGACGCCATCCATACCCTGCTGCAGGATCTCGACGACGCTCAAGGCTCCGGTGGCGGCATCGCGCGCCAGGACCAGGATCGCACCGTCGTCGAGGTTCAAGCTCTCGCCGAGGCTGACGGCATAGAAATGACGACCGTCCGGGCTGCTCGTAATTTCGGTCAGCGAGCCCACCCCGCTGAACGTCTGGGATTCTTGGCAGCCGACGAAGCTCAGCGCACCGCTGGCCGCATCGCGCGTGAAGGTCACGATGCCGCCGGGGTTGTCTCCATTGTCGTCACTCACGACATAGAGGTGAGCGCCATCGGCGCTGAGCACCGTCGACACGCCGAGAAACAGGCAGTCGACGCCGTTCTCGCGATCAAAGCTCGTCCCGACCAGCGTCAGACCACCGGTCGCCTCGTCGCGTTCGAACGTGGCCAAGCCCCCGAATGCCGAGACGCCGTAGAGAAAGCGGCCGTCGGCGCTCATCGCCAGATCACCCAGGAACCGCAGACGCGAGTCGAACCGCTCCTCACCGGTCACCTGGGACTCGGCGAGGCTCAGTCGGCCGGTCGCGGCGTCGCGCTCGAACACCACCAGAATCTCGAAGTCACTCGGGGTGTTGATGGTCGCGCCCGAAACGTAGACGTGACGGCCGTCCGGGCTGATCGCGACCGCCTCCCGGTCCGGCCTGCTATCGGCGGTCGCGAACGAGTCGATGAAACGCAGCGTGCCATCGTCCGCCGAACGCGCGAAGGCGGCGATCTCGGTCTGGTCTGCCGACCGATCGGTGCTCACGACGTAGACGTGGAGGCCGTCCGGGCTGACCGCGACCGACCTCGGCGTGGCCAGCCCCTGCACCCCGCCCCGCGCGTCGTGCAGAGTTTCGACCCGAGTCAAAGCGCCGGTGGCGAGGTCCCGCTCCATGACCGAGATCGCACCGTCGCCGACGACGTAGAGGAATCGACTGTCGGGGCTCGCGGCGGCCGCGCGCATCGCGTCTGCCGGCGCGCCCCGAAGCGCTTGAAAGAAGGTCGACGGCTGCGCGCTGACCGGCGCCGTCGAGCCGAATGTGATGAAAAAGAGTGAGCAAGCCAAGAACACACGCCATGCAGCATGGCTATCGAATCGCGGCATCGAAGAGTCTCCAGGTGCGCAGAACCTGCGCTCGGGTAAAGGCTGTGGTGAATTCGAGATGAGCCGGATAGGCCTTACGTTACCAGCCAGGACCGCTCGCGAAAGGCCGTTCAGGGCATTGACGAGCGTTAGGGCACCGGCTTCATCTCTATAAGCGGAATCGAAGTCCGATTTTGGGTCAGGCATCGAGAATTCGACTCGCGATGGGCTGCGGTAGGGCCGCGGCGCCGTGAGCCGCCGGAGCGCCGGGTCATGCGATAATGCGGGCACAGCCGATGGATCATTCTGCCAGAGCACGGACCACAGAGATCGTCGCGGGTCTGGGAGAGCCCAGAGCGGTCGCGGAACCCCTGCTCGACCAGCTCTACCCGCTGGTCTACGGCGAGCTCAGGCGCCTCGCAGCCTACTACGTTAAGGCCGAGCGCGCCGGCCACACCCTGCAGCCGACGGCGCTGGTGCATGAGGCCTACCTCAAGCTGGTCGATCGTGACCGCGTCGAGTTTCGGGGGCGCACTCACTTCTTCGCCGCCGGGGCTCAAGCGATGCGCCGCATCCTGGTCGACTACGCTCGGCGACGTCGACGCGCCAAGCGCGGCGGCGACTGGCGACCGGTCACCCTGGCGGAGCCGCTCGCCGCGTCGTCGCCCGCCTACGGTCCAGAAGAGCTGCTCGCGCTGGATCAGGCCCTCGACAAGCTGGCCGGGATCGACGCGCGCCAGGCCTCGATGGTCGAGCTGCGCTTCTTCGGCGGCCTCAAAGTCGACGAGGCCGCCGTCACGCTAGGCGTCTCCAAACGCTCGGCCGAGGTCTACTGGACCCACGCCCGCGCCTGGCTGAAGCGCGAGCTGAAGGCGAGCAGCCCGCCGTGAGCACGCGCCACGAACGCGCCCGCGAGCTGTTCTACGCCGCCCGTCAGCTGCCCATCGAGCGCCAGGAAGCTTTCCTGGCGGAAGCGTGCGACGCCGACAGCGAGCTTCGGCAGGAGGTCGCGTCGCTGCTCGACGCCGATCGCGACGACGACTTCGAGCTGCCGTTCGACCCCTCGAGCGACGAAGCACCCACCCCGGTCGCCGATTCCGACCTCACCGCCGCCTATCCGCAGGCGCTTCGTGGCCAGCAGCAGGTCGGCCCCTTCCGCATCCTGCAGAAGCTCGGCGAGGGCGGCATGGGCGAAGTCTACGAGGCCGAGCAGCAGGCGCCGGTCCGTCGCCGCGTCGCCCTGAAGCTGCTCAAGAGCGGGCTCGAGACCAAAGAAGTGCTGGCTCGATTCGAGTCTGAGCGCCAGGCGCTGGCGATGATGAATCATCCCAACATCGCTAGGGTGCTCGAGGCCGGTGCCACCGCCCAGGGCCGCCCCTACTTCGCCATGGAGCTGGTCCACGGCGAGCCGATCACCAGCTACTGCGACCGTCACCGGCTGTCGAATCGCGACCGCATCGAGATCTTCATCGAGATCTGCGGCGGCTTGCAGCACGCCCATAAAAAGGGCGTCATCCACCGCGATATCAAGCCTTCGAACATTCTGGTCACGGCCGAAGACGGTCGCGCCGTCCCCAAGATCATCGACTTCGGGGTCGCCAAGGCGACCGCCCAGCGCCTCACCGAGCGCACCCTGTTCACCGAGCTCGGTCAGTGGATCGGCACGCCGGAGTACATGAGCCCCGAGCAGGCCGAGATGACCGGGCTCGACATCGACACCCGCACCGACGTCTACTCCCTCGGCGTGCTGCTCTACGAGCTGCTGGCGGGAGCCCGCCCGTTCGACTCGCGGCAGCTGCGCCAGGCGGGGTTCGACGAGATGCGGCGGCGCATCCGCGAGGACGAGCCGACCCGACCCAGCACCAAGGTCAGCGGCCTCGGCGATGACTCAGAAGTCGCGGCCCGCAACCGGCAGGCCGACGTCTCGACCCTGGTGCGCCAGCTGCGCGGCGATCTCGACTGGATCACCCTGCGGGCGCTCGAAAAAGACCGCACGCGGCGCTACGACTCCCCCGCCGATCTGGCGGCGGATCTGCGCCGCCACCTGGCGGACGAGCCGGTCGTCGCCGGCCCGCCGACCCTCGGCTACCGCGTCGCCAAGCTGCTGCGCCGCCACCGCGCGGTACTCGCTACGGGTCTGCTGATCCTCGCGCTGCTGGCGACCGCGGTCCTCGTCACCGTCGGCCTGCTCGAGGGACGCCGCCCGGAGCCGCCGGTCACCCGAGCGGCACCTC
>JBCCEE010000377.1:0-8710 GCA_039030415.1 Acidobacteriota bacterium | reverse complement strand
GCCCCTACCCTGGAGGACGTGGCATGGGCAAACAGCGCAAGCGGGAAGGCGAGCTGGCGAGCGCGGAGCAAAGCGACCCAAAATCGGGATTGGGGCGGCGCGAGTTTCTTCAGGTCGGCCTGATGGGCGGCGCGGCGGCAGCGGCGGGTGTCGGGACGGCAAAGGCCGCGGAGCCCGCCGCGCAGCCCTCGGAAGCGAGCAGCGGCGAAGCCAAGCCATGCAATAGCAAGCGCCCCAAGCCACCGCCGCTCGAATGCCAAGTGCCGAGTCTCAGGGGAGCGCTCGAGAATTGGAACGAGCCCTGGGTGTGGCGGCCCAGCGACTGGCCGGGCCAGCAGCTCGATCTCAACGTGGTGGTCAACCAGAACCCGGGCATCGAGGTCGGCCTCGGCAATCCCGGCTCGGTGTTCTTCAGCTACGGCGGTAACACGCCGGGGCCGACGATCCGCATGCGCGGTGATGAGACGCTGTCGGTGAAGCTGCGCAACCTGCTGAGCGAAGACTTCGGCGAGACCTTCGTCGGGCCGTTTCCCGACCTCGGCGACCTGCCGCCGGCCAAGGGCTCCAAGCCGCAGAAAGTCGCGAAACCGCCAGGATCGACGGGATGTGACGGCCCGACGAACGTGTGCGATCTCAAGCCCGCTAGAGTCACGAACTGCAGCGACGGTACCGAATCGCCCCCAACCCCGCAGGAAAAGCTGCAGCAGCAAGTGATCGCCAAGGGCAGGGAGCGCGGTCAACACCGCTTCGACTTCTGCCTCGGCGAGCACACCAACGGCCTGCATTCCGCCCACGTCACCAACCTGCACACCCATGGACTGCACGTGCGGCCTGACAAGAACCCGGACGGCACCAACTCGGACAACGTCATTCTGCGGGTGCTGAGCCAGGGGGATTTCAAGCGCCGCGAGCGGGCGGTGATGGGGGAGCCAAACGAGCACTGCATCTGCAACACGCCGAGCGCGACGCCGATCTGCGCCAAGTGTGGCGGTGACACGACGGTCCGCGAGTCCTGCGCCACCGGCTCGGATGCGGTCGATCCGGAATCCGCCTGCCGCTTCCTGCGCCGCCGCGATCAAGCGTTCTTCATCCGGGACGACGAGATCGTCGGCGAGTCGGACTACGAGTTCCGCCTCGGCAACGTCATGGGCGATCCCAACCAGCCGCATCCTCCCGGCACCTTCTGGTACCACCCGCACGCCCATGGCGCCACCGACATCCAGGTGTCGAGCGGCATGGCGGGCTATTTGATCGTCGAAGGTGAGGACGACGACAACATCAACTGCCGATTCACCGGCCGGCCGGATCCCAACCTGACCCTCAAGACCGGCCCCTGGGACTACCGCGAGCGGCTGATGTTTATGCAGCGGGTGTTTCCGGCGAACATCGAGGGCGATCCCGACGCCGCCCCCACATCGCGACTCAAAAAGGCGCCGATCGCCAGGCTGAACGGCAGTGAGAAGGCCGGCGTCATCAACATGCGGCCCGGTGCCGTCGAGCGCTGGCGGGTGATCAACGGCAGCGTCGACGGACGCGGCTACAAGCGCTTCATGGTGGTCAAAGGGCACTACGACATCGTCACCACCGGCTTTGCGCCGACCGTCGCCGAGGCCGACGTGCCGCGCCCCGAGCAGGCCATTCCGGTCAACATGCTGGTGAAGGTCGGGGCCGACGGCAAACCGATTCTCGAGCCCGTCACCCCGGCCGAGCTCGAGGCCGCCAAGTGCCACCTCTTCCAGCTGTCGATCGACGGCATCACCCTGGTGCGGACGGTGGAGCAGGGCGGCAAACAGGTCCCGGAGTACTACATCAAGGATCTCGCCAAGCAGTTCTACTCCTGCCCGGCGCCGGGGCCAGGCGAACCGATGCCGAAGGTTCCGGTCGGTATCTTGGGGCCGACGCCCAGGCCTGCGTGTCGAGACTCCCAGGGCAACGAGGTACCCGTCGACACCCCCAACGCCCGCAAGCTGCGCGGCATCGAGAACCTGTTCAAAGACGCCGAGTCGATCCGCAACGCCTGGGTGCGTCCCAACGAGTTCTACATGGGGCCGGCCAACCGCACCGACCTCTTCTTCCAGCTGCCGCCCGACGCCAAGTGCGGCGACGTCTTCACCGTGCTGGCCAAGGCCGTCGCCATCCACGCCGACACGCCGGTGTTCAGCCTGCAGGAGTCGGTCAACTGTCCCAATGCCAGCCCGGGGCCGAGTGACATCATCGTCGCTCACATCGTGGTGGTCGACGAACAGCCGGTGTCCGGCCTCGACCAGCGGCCGAAGAGCGTGCCGCTAGATCAGAGCTTCGACTGGCTGATGAAAGAAGTCCAGGACTGCCTGCCGGACGAGGTGCTGCCCTACCTGCGCCCGATCACCGACGAGGAGCTGGCGATCCAGAGCGGTAGCGGCAGCGGCAAGTACCGGACGCGCGTCTCCTACTACTCGGGCTGGGGCAACGAGGGCATGCCGCTGGTCACCACCGACGCCAACGATCCCAACCGCGAGGCGTTCCTCGAGTTCATCGAGGGCAAGAACCGCGAGACGCCGAACGGGCCGGAGCTGCGCGATCTGCGCTACATGTGGCTGAACGAGAACGGCAATGTCGTGCCGGAGCCCGAGCGGCCGTCGAAATCCGATATCGCGGTGCTGCTGTCACCGCGCACCCGCACCATGGGCATCAATCACGGCACCCAGCCGACGGAGGGCGAGCCGGGACGCGACGAGCACCTGCGGGGCCGCAAGTTCAACCCCAACGATCCGACGCGACCCTTCGTGCTGGTCAACACCTGCGAGGAATGGGCGGTCTACAACACCTCTCAGACCCTGTGGGGCTTCACCGACACCTCCGAAGCGGGGCAGGCCAAGCATCCCCAGCCCGGCCAGTTCCGCGGCCACTACATCTCCTACCCGCTCACCCGACGCCAGGGGCAGCAGGAGTTCTGGAAGTGCTCCAACCTCGACACCGAGAGCGGCATCCCCGATTTTCGGGTGGTGTCACGCGCCATCGACCATCCCTTCCACATCCACCAGAATCCCTTCTGGGTGCTGCGCATCGAGATTCCGGACGAGAACGGCAACCTGGTCAACATCCTGCCGGAGCCGCGCTGGATGGACACCTCGTGGATCCCGCGCAACAACGGCCGGATCGTCTTCCGCTCGCGCTTTCCGGACTATGTCGGGGTCTCCGTCCATCACTGCCACGTCCTGCAGCACGAGGACAACGGCATGATGACCGCCTGGCAGCTGACGCCGTTCCCCGAGCTCGCCAACCCCGAAAAGCGCGCTAGGGTCGCCGACGCCAATCAGCCCTGCGAGCAGAACTCCGAAGACGTCGACCGCATCTATCCACGGCCCACGCTGAAGGAAACCTACGTCCGCAACTTCACCTTCCTCGACCCCAACCTCCCGGCCGCCAAGGACCCCAGCCTGCCCAAGGTCTACATCGCACCCAAGCCCGGCGAGGAGACCAAGGTGCCCAACACCGGGCAGAACTATCCGGGTTTCAAGGTCCAGCCGCCGGACTGGCCGCCGAGGAAGGGGCCGAGGAAGGGGACGTAGCTGCCGACCGGCCTGCGCTGTCCACAGGCTTCCTGGCCGCGGGCAGCGGACTGATCGAGGGCTGAAACACGCCTTGAACAAGCGGGGTCGAGCCTTCGCTTGGATGAGCGCAGCTCGGTTCGCATCACTGCGACGGAGCCTTCTCCTGCAATTGATCGCGGAATCGTTCCAGACTCTGCCGAACGGGAGCGATGACTCGGGTTTGGAAGTCGGACGCCAGGCGATCGCAGGCCGCAGGTAGATCCGGTGGTAGGGACCGCAAAGTCTCCCACAGCACATGAGGGGCTGTTGGGTCTTGGGACGGAATCAGGCCGGCTTGATAGAAGAGGTAGCCGAAGGTGGTGTCGTCCGTCGACTTTTGCTCGAGGGCGATCAAGCGCAGCTGGACCTCGGCATCGGCCTCGACGCGAACGCCGCTGGCCGCCGTGAGTCGCTCCTCCAGGCACTGGACGATCGCTTGATTCAGCTCGGTATCGGCGGTCACGCGGAGTCGCACTTGGACCTCGGTCTGAGCATAGAGCTCCATCGAGCAGACGATGGCTAGGAAGAGAACGATGAAGGGGATTCGCTGATTCATAGGGCTCGCCGTTTCATGAAGTTTTGGCGATTGTATTGGAAAGATCTACTGGGGACGGCTCGACGGCTCGAAAGGACCGGAGCTGCTCGCCCCCATCGTCGAGCTGTATTGGCGCCAGAACCGCTGAGCCGCCTTGCGGAGCCGTCTTGAATGCTGGCTCGCACAAGCCGCGTGGAACCGGCGCTCGGCGGAACGAAGCTCCCGCAAGCCTTGTGGAGTCCGCGCTCGGCAGAACGAAGCTCCCGCAAGCCTTGTGGAGCCCGCGCTCGGCCTCACGAAGCTCCCGCAAGCCTTGTGGAGCCCGCGCTCGGCTGAGCGCAAGCCCCAACAAGCCATTTGGAGCTCGCGCTCAGATGAGCGAAGCTTCCGCGAAGCCCTGTAGAGCCCGCGCTCAAATGAGCGCGGGGTGGCGCAGGCCGAGTCGCCGACACGCTCATTCGAGCGAAGCGCTCACAAGCGTTGTCGAGGCGACTCGAGATCTGCGCGAGCCCTCCGCAAGCGATGTAGAGAGCGTTTGAACCTGCGCGGGAGCTCGTGCGAGCAATGTGGAATCGCCTTGGAATCGAGCAGAGCCGAGACAGGGGGTGCTGAGACGTGGAGCCTGCTCACTGCCGCTCGAGATACTGCATGGCGCCGACCGTGTTGCCCTCGGTATCTTCGAACATGATGAGGGTGCCGACGCCTTCGAGCTCGAAGGGCTGCATCGTCACCGTGCCGCCATGGTCTGCGATTGCCGTCGCGGTAGCGTGGACGTCTGCGACCCCGATGGTGCACTCGTAGCCTCTCATCCCCGAGCCCGCCAGCGGTTGTCTGCGCTCCTGGAGAGCTCCGTGAATCGCATCTGGACTTGTGTGGATGCGCCAGAAGTTCGGCGGCCCCCAGGGCTCGAAGGTCCACTCGAAGACCCGTTCGTAGAACGTCTTGGCGCGTTGGCAATCGTCAGCGTGGATGGCGAAGTGAGCCACGTCGTTGGGCATTTGTCTCTCCGAAGTTGTTAGCGGGTGAGGAGATCGTATGCCGCGGCTCACGTGGCAGACTTGTGCTAACTTGCCAAGTGATGTCGCAGAAACGACAAGTGGCCGCGACGAACGTATCGACTGAGGATGCGATCGCGGTGCGCTCGCTGGCGCTTCGATTTCCCAAAGACCACGTCATCGAACCCCACCAGCATCCTTGGGGACAGGTGGTGTATGCGACCGAGGGGGTGCTGACGGTCGACACCGAAGAGGGCGCTTGGGTGATCCCTTCGCACCGCGCGGCCTGGGTCCCCGCAAGTACGCTCCACAGAGTCGCGACGACCGGGCGCGTGCGGCTGCGGACGCTCTATCTGCGTCCCGATATCTGCCGTGCGCTTCCCGAGTCGTGCTGTGTCCTCTCGGTCTCGGCGCTCCTGCGCGAGCTGGTGCTCGAGACCATCCGACTCGGGATGCTGCGGCAGGACGTGCCCGAGCAGTGGCGCCTGGCGCAGGTTTTGATCGACCAGGTCGGAGTCACGGCCGAGATCCCGCTCGATCTCAGGTGGCCGTTGGACGCTCGCGCTCGACGCGTGGCCGACGCCGTGCAAAGCGATCTTTCGAGCACCGCGACCCTCAGGGACCTGGCCGTCGACAGCGGTGCCAGCGTGCGCACGCTCGAGCGCCTGTTCACTAGGGATACGGGGATGACCTTCAGCCGCTGGCGTCAGCAGGCGCGCCTGCTGGCCGCCCTGCGCTATCTTGCGGCTGGCGAGTCGGTGACCTCCACCGCCCTGGCGGTCGGCTTCAACGGTACGAGCGCCTTCATCGCCATGTTCCGGCGTGCCTTGGGGCGCACGCCCGGGAGCTACTTCCGAGCGAAAGGCGAGCCAATGGGCTAGCTCAGATAGTTCTCGACGCAGTTCGGGCACAGTCCATGGGTGAATTTCGCCTCGGAGCGCCTGTCGATGAACAGCTCGAGGTTGTGCCAATCGCCGTCCTCGTCGCGGATCTTCTTGCAGCTGGCGCAGATTGGGAGCAGGCCGCGCAGCACCTTGACCTCCGACATCTTTTCTTCGACCAGGTCTTCCAGGTTGCGATGAACGCCCAGCAGGCTCAAATGGGGACGGATCCGGGCGAGCAGGCGATCTTTGGAGATCGGCTTGGTGAGATAGTCGTTGGCACCGAGCTCGATGCCCGTGATGACATCGGAGTCTTGAGCTCGGGCGGTCAAGAAGATGACCGGCAGCTCCGCCAGCGGATGGCTCTCGCGCAGGGTGCGGCAGACTTCGTAGCCCGATAGCTTGGGCATCATGACGTCGAGCAAGACGAGATCGAACGTTTGCTCCCCGAGCAGACGCAGGGCCTCTTCACCGCTCGACGCCAGCGTGAGCTGAAAATCCTCCATCGCCAGGTAATTCTTCAGCACCTGCAGGTTGACGGGTTCATCGTCGACCACCAAGACCCTGGAGCCGGAAGGGGCGCGATCCGGCGCATGCTCTTCTGGGCTCGCGGGGCCAGCTGCGACCCGCTCCGGCGCGATGGACGTTGCCAAAGGAGCGGGCGGCGGCGCCAGCTCGGTAGAGGACGGCCGCGCGCCTTCCACAGCTGGCGCCTGCTGGGCGACGGGCAAGCTGAAGGAGAACACCGCGCCTTCTCCTTCCGTCGACTCCACCGTGATGTCGCCACCGTGGGCCTCCACCAGCTGACGGGTCACCGCCAGCCCCAAGCCGGTGCCGCCATACGCTCGTTCGATCGACGCGTCGGCTTGCTCGAAGGCGTTGAAGATGCGCTCCTGAGCCGCCATCGGAATGCCGACTCCGGTATCGGCCACCCGTACGAGCACCTTGTCCCCTTCGAGGCAAGCGGCAACCGTCACCGAGCCCGATTCGGTGAACTTGATGGCGTTTCCGATCAAGTTGTAGAGGATCTGCTGCAGTCGATTCTCGTCGGCATGGACGGCGGGTAGCCCGGGCGGCACCTGATTCTCGAGGGTCAATGGCTTGCTGCCGACCAGGGGCCGAGAAAGCAGTAGGACCACTTCTGCCAACGATCGCAGGTCGACGGGGCGCAGCGCCAGCTCGAGGCTTTGGTGGCGCAGTTTCGAAAAGTCGAGGAGGTCGTTGACCAGATGGCTGAGGCGTCGACCGCTGGCGACAATCATCGACAGATTGGTCCGGGTCTGCTCCGGCAGCTCCCCGGTCGCGCCTTCGATCAAGGACTCCGCCAGCCCGGTGATGCCATAGAGCGGTGTCTTCAGCTCGTGGGATGTGTTGGCGAGAAATTCATCTTTGAGCTTGTCCACCTCGCGCAGCCGCTGGCTCACCAGCCGCTCGCGTTGCGCCGCTTCGCGCTCTTGCTTTGCGGTCTCCTGCTCATTCCGAAGCGCTGAACGGTGCGAGCGCAGATAGCTCAAGCCTGCTCCCATGGCAGCCAGGGCATAAAGGGAGTAGGCCCACCAGGTTTGCCAGGGCGGCGGTAGCACCGTAATGCGAACCGCGGCGTCTTCGGTACTCCAGACGCCGTCGGCGTTCGCTGCTTTGACGCGAAAGACATACTCGCCGGCATCGAGATTGGTGAACTGCGCCAGCCGGTTTCCAGCGTCGCTCTCGACCCAGTCCTGCTGAAAGCCCTCCATGATGTAGGCGTAGCGATTCAGACTGGGTTGGGCGAAGTCCAGGGCGGCGAATTGGAATGCGAAGACGTCGTCGCGGTGGTCGAGGACCAGGTGGGGAAGGGCGTCGCCGGGCTCAGCCGAGCGTCGCGCCGAGAATGGCGTCGAACGGTTGAGCAGCAGAAAATCCGTGATCGCCACCTTCGGTGGCTGGGCGGCGCCAGCGAGCTGCTCCGGCCTGAAGCGGGTGATGCCGCCGGTACCCCCGAAGAGCAGCGCGCCGGTTGCGCTGAGCACACCGGTTCCGCTGTTGAAGACCGATCCCTGCAGGCCGTCGTTCAGCGTGTAGGTCGACCAGGTTTCGGTTTCAGGATGAAAACGACTCAAGCCGCGGCGAGTCGCCAGCCACAGGTTGCCGTTCGAGTCTTCGAGGATGTCGGTGATGTTGTCATTCGCCAAGCCGTCCTGCTCGCGGAAGTGGGTGAAGGTCTCGGTCTCGGCTTCGAAGCGATTGAGGCCGCCGCCGAGACTGCCGATCCACAGAGTGCCGGCCTGATCTCGGTGTAGCGTGGCGAGCAGGTTCGAGCTCGGGCTGGTGGAATTCTCGAATTCGTGGCGATAGGTCGCGAGCGTCTCGGTCTCCGGATCGAAGTGCATCAATCCATGGCCGTAGCTCGCCAGCCAGAGCACTCCACTCGGGTCGGCGAGCATATCGAGGATGGTGCGACGCTCCCCGAACTGATCGAGTCGCCCGCTGGCGACGTCGAGACGGTTGAGGCCACCGATCCCGCCGATCCACAGCTCCCCGGGTTTGACCTCGAGAAGGCATTGAATGGTATCGATCAATCCTTGCGGGTCGCCCGGATCCGGTCGGATATGGGTGAAGGTGTTCCGCTCGACGTCGAGACGGCTCAGTCCTTGGGCGGTAGCGATCCAGACATCGCCGGTGCTGTCCTCGAGTGTCGTGATCACCGAGTTGTCGAGCAGGCTGTTGGGATTGCCAGGCTCATGCCGG
>JBCCEE010000376.1:0-8727 GCA_039030415.1 Acidobacteriota bacterium | reverse complement strand
GCCACCGCCACCGGTGCCCGGTCAACAGGCGCCCGCTCAGCAGGCGCCACCTGCGCCGCCTCTGCCAGCCAGCGCGCCGGCCCCGGACGCAAGCGACGATCCGCCACCGGAGGTGACCTACGCCATCGTCCGCACCATGGTCGGAGCCGCCCTCGCCGACGGCAACCTGGCGCCGGAAGAAAAGGCCACCATCACCCGGCATCTCGACGATTCGGGCCTGTCCGCCGAGCAGACCCAGCAGATCCACCGCGACCTGGTGCTGCCGCCTTCACCCGCGGAGCTCGCCGCCATGGTACAAGGCAGCGAAGCGCGGGAGACGCTGTTCCGCTTCGGCGCTCTGGTGACCCTGGCGGATCAAGACGTTTCGGACCTGGAGCGCCAGTGGCTGGAGCGCCTCTCGCAGGCGCTCGAGATCGCTCCCGAGCGCAAGCAGGCGCTGGAAGCCGAGATCTTTGCGGCTGATGACGACGCCTGAAACCCGCCTCGGATAAAATCGCCGCAGATATCGTTGGCTCGACACTCTAGACCCGACACTCGATACCGGCATTCGATGCCGGGACTCGATGCCCGGAAACGCCGCTTCAGGATCTGGCAACGCCTCGGAGGTCCCGCATGAAACAGACCGACTATACCGATTTGGTCGACGTCCTCAACCGTTCTGTCGTAGCCCATGACCAGCGCAGGCTCTTCGGCACCAAGATCGACGGTACCTGGCAGTGGATCACCTACGGAGAGTTCGGTAAACGCGTGGACGCCTTCCGCGGTGCCCTGGCCGGCTTGGGAATCGGTCAAGGCGATACGGTGGCGGTGATCTCGGCCAACCGTGTCGAGTGGGCGATCGGCGCCTACGCCACCTACGGCCTCGGGGCGCGCTACTGCCCGATGTACGAGAGTCAGCTGGAGAAAGACTGGCGCTACATCACCGAAGATTCGGGCGCCAAGGTTCTGATCGTCGCAACGTATCCGATCTACGAGGCGACGCGCGACTGGCCCAGCGAGGGCGTCGGGGCCCTGGAGCACGTCTACTGCATGTCGCTGCCGTCCGAGGACGAAGCGAGCTTCGCGGCGCTCGAGAAACAGGGCGAGGCCAACCCGACGCCGGCCGTCGAGATCGACCCGTCGTGGGTCTGCGGCTTCATCTACACCTCGGGCACCACCGGCAAACCCAAGGGCGTGCTACTCACCCACTCCAATATCACCTCCAACCTGAACGGCGTGTCGGCGATCTTTCCGGTCGACACCTCGGACATCTCGGTATCGTTCCTGCCCTGGGCGCACTCGTTCGGCCAGACCTGCGAGCTGCACTCGATGCTGGCGCGCGGTGCGGCGATCGCGCTGGCCGAGTCGATCGAGAAGCTGGTCGACAACTTCGCCGAAGTTCGGCCGACGGTGCTGTTCTCAGTGCCGCGCATCTTCAACAAGATCTACGACGGCCTGCAGAAGAAGATGGCGGAGGAAGGCGGGCTCAAGCAGAAGCTGTTCGAATCCGGCATGGCCAACGCCCAGGTGCGCAAAGAGCTGGCGGAAGCGGGCAAGAGCTCCTGGTGGGTCGACACCAAGCACGGCTTCTACGACAAGCTGGTGTTCTCCAAAGTCCGCGACCGCTTCGGCGGCCGGCTGCGCTATGCCTCCTCTGGCGGTGCTGCGCTGTCGCCTGAGGTGGGTGACTTCATCGACAAGCTCGGCATCATGGTGTGCGAAGGCTACGGCTTGACCGAGACCAGCCCGATCGCCACCACCAACCACCCCACGGCCCGCCGGCTCGGCTCGGTCGGCCGGGCGATACCGGGCGTCGAGATCATCATCGACTCCAGCATGGTCGAAGACAAAGACTCCGGTGACGGCGAGATCATCGTTCGCGGCCCCAACGTGATGAAGGGCTACCACAACCGGCCGGAGGCAACGGCCGAGGTCATCAACGAGGACGGCAGCTTCCGCACCGGCGACCTCGGGCGTCTCGACAAAGACGGTTTCCTCTACATCACGGGTCGTATCAAGGAGCAGTACAAGCTGGAGAACGGCAAGTACGTCGTGCCGGCGCCGCTCGAAGAGCTGCTGCAGCTCAGCCCGTACATCACCCAGGCCTTCATCCACGGTTTCAACAAGCCGTTCAACGTCGCCCTGCTCGTGCCCGATCAGCTGGCGCTCGAGAAGTGGGCGGCCGGACAGGGCATCGGCTCGGACTACCAGGCCATCTTGGACCACCCCAAGACCCAGCAGCTCTTCACGGACCAGGTCGCGGAGTACAGCAAAGACTTCAAACGCTACGAGCAGCCGCGCAAGTTCAAGCTGCTGAGCGAGGAGTTCTCCGTCGACAACGGCATGCTGACGCCCAAGATGAGTCTGAAGCGCAACGTCGTCATGGACCACTACGGCGACGACATCGAAGCGCTCCACGCCTAGGCAAAATCCCGCCCAGACACGCTCGATGAACGGCCCAGGCGATGCCGATCAAGCGTCGCGCGCGAGTCGCAGGCCCGTGAACTGCCAGCGAGCGTCGGGCGGGAAGAAGTTCCGATACGTCGGCCGGATGTGGGACTCCGGCGTCGCGCACGATCCGCCGCGCAGCACGAACTGGTTGCACATGAACTTGCCGTTGTACTCGCCGAGCGCTCCCTCGAGCGGGCGGTAGCCAGGGTATGGCGCGTAGGCGCTCATCGTCCACTCCCAGACATCGCCGAACATTTGAGCGGGTGCGGAGGGACGGGAGCCGGCGGACACGTCTCGCAGCGGTCCATTGCTAGGCAGGGTCTCGTCCCGCAGGGCCTGCGGGTGATAGCGGCGCTGTTCGACGAAGTTGCCATCGATCCGCGAGCCCCGCGCGGCCAGCTCCCACTCCGCCTCTCGCGGTAGACGGCAGCCCGCCCATTCGGCGAAGGCACTGGCTTCGAAGTAGCTCAGGTGGCAAACCGGCTCGTGGGCCGCGACCTTCCGCACGCCAGCCAGTGTGAACAGCTGCCAGCCATCTTCCGCGCGGCGCCAGTAGAGCGGCGCCTGCCAGTGCTCGGACTGGGCGGTGGCCCAGCCTTCACTGAGCCATAGGCTGGCCTGCTCGTAGCCACCGTCATCCATGAACTCGAGGTACTCGCCACACGTGACCAGCCGATCGGCGAGCTCGAAGGGGTGAATCAACACCCGGTGGAGCGGATGCTCGTTGTCGAAGGCGAAGCCGCTGCCCGGATCGATACCGATCGTCGTCACCTGCTCGTCATAGCGGCACCAGCCCAGCGCTCGCGGCT
Organism: Acidobacteriota bacterium; assembly: GCA_039030415.1. Classification (GTDB taxonomy): domain Bacteria; phylum Acidobacteriota; class Thermoanaerobaculia; order Multivoradales; family J023; genus JAAELT01. The sequence goes on along the minus strand of JBCCEE010000376.1, from coordinate 5,488 downwards.
TCGCGTCATCCGGGGCCGGCAGCGCACGGTACATCGGGTCGAGCGGATTGCTGCTGAAGACGTGCTTGATATCGGTCAGCATGAGCTCCTGGTGCTGCTGCTCGTGCTGCAGACCGACTTCGATCAGCGGCATCACGTCTTCCGGTACGCCACGCTCGAACAGCTTACCCATGGCGTCGTCGATCAGGTGGCGGTAGGCGTAAACCTGGTCGACGGTTGGCCGGCTGAGCAGCCCGCGCAGCGGACGGCAGTGCCGGGGGCCGACCGCGTTGTAGTAGCTGTTGAACAGGTAGGCGTAGGTCGGCTCGATATCCGGCAGCTCGATGCCGGCGGCTGGCAGCACGAAGGTCTGGAAGAACCAGCTGGTGTGGGCGAGGTGCCACTTGGTCGGGCTCACGTCGGGCATCGACTGGATAACGTAGTCTTCCGTCTCCAGTGGCTCGCACAGCATCTCGGACTGCGCGCGGATCTGGCGGTACCGCGGGTCGAGTGCCCGTTTCGGCACGGCAGTTTCCGCCATGACCTGCCGTCTACTCTCGGCGCCTTGCGCCGGTCGCTCAGTCAACGTTGCAGTACTTTCGGCGGCCATAGATCTGCCCGAGATACGCTCTTTAGTGCCGTGAGTCTGCCGTGAGTCTGATGTTGGGTGGGGTCGATGGTTAGGGGCGGCGGCTGCCGCTCGAGCACGATAACACGCTCGCTCTAACTTGCACCAACACGCTTCAGCGGACTCCTCGAGCTCTGGCCATCGCACGCTCCTGCTGGAGGGGTCGATCGTGAGATAGACTGAGTTTTCGGGCCTGGCAGAGCCCTCGGTCCACGACTCTGGACGGCTTGCCAGTCGCCGTTCTGTCTTGCTCAACCCGTCTCGCCAACCGCACCTAATCGACACCCGAATGAGCTCGGAAAGCGCAGCCACCCGGCTGAGATTCGTCACCCTCGCGTCGATCGTCGTTTTAGCCTCGGCCTCAGCCTGCACCCCCGAACGAAGCGAACAGGCGCCGCAGCCGACGTCGGCAGCCGAGGCTCGAGCCCCGGCGGCTGACGCGGCGACAGCCCCCGCTCTGTTCACGGACGAAGCGACCGCCAGCGGTCTCGATTTTCAGCATTGGAACGGCATGACCGGCAAGCTGTACTTCGCCGAGATGATGGGCTCTGGCGCGGCGCTCTTCGACTACGACAACGACGGCGACCTCGATGTCTTTCTGGTGCAAGGCAATCTGCTGTCCGAGCAGGAGTCCGAGGCGGACGCGCTCGTTCCGCCCCTAGAGCCCCTGCCGCTACGCGACCGGCTGTTCCGCAACGATCTGACGATCGCCGCCGACGGCACTCGCAATCTGCGGTTCACCGACGTCACCGAAGAGAGCGGCTTGAGCTCCGAAGGCTACGGCATGGGAGTCACCGCCGCCGACTTCGACAACGACGGCTGGACCGATCTCTACGTCACCAATCTCAACGGCAATCGGATGTTCCGAAACCTCGGCGTCGCCGGCGACGGAGGCCCGCGGTTCGAAGACGTGACGGAACGAAGCGGTACCGGTTCGCAGCGCTGGAGCGTCCCGGCCGTTGCCTTCGACTTCGACCGGGACGGCTGGCTCGATCTCTTCGTCGGCAACTATGTCGACTACTCGGTCGCCGCCAACAAGCGCTGCACCGACGAGCTCGGGGTTCCCAACGACTGTGGCCCGCTGTCGTTCCCGCCGGTGCCGGATCTGCTGCTGCGCAACCGCGGCGACGGCACTTTTGAAGACGTCAGCCGCGTCAGCGGGATTCGGGGCGAATACGGCGGCTGCCTGGGGGCGGTGGTGGCCGACTTCAACGGCGACGGCTGGCCCGACCTCTACGTCGCCAACGACGGCTTGCCGAACCAGCTGTGGATGCATCGCGGACCTGAGATTGACGGCGCTAGCCTGAGCAACAGCGAGGCGATCTTCGAAAATCGCAGCCTGCTGGCCGGTACCGCGGTCAGCGGCCAGGGTCACCCCGAGGCCAGCATGGGCGTCGCCGTCGGCGACTTCGATGCCGATGGTGATGAGGATCTGTTCCTCACCCACCTGAAGCGCGAGACCAACACCCTCTATGTCAACGACGGACGCGGGCAGTTCCACGATCGCTCAGCGGTCAGCGGCCTCGGAAGCCCGAGCTACGCGAGCACCGGCTTCGGAACCGGCTGGCTCGACTACGACAACGACGGCTGGCTCGACCTGCTGACCGTCAATGGCGCCGTCAAAGTCATCAAGACCCAGCGCCTCGCGGGCGAGACGCTGCCGCTGCATCAGCCCAACCAGCTGTTCCGTCACCTGGGGCCGGGCGCCAGCTCGACCGGTGCGTCTCCAGGGCCAAGCTTCGAAGAGGTCACCGCCGCGGCCGGCGCTGCCTTCGAGCTCAGCGAAGTCAGCCGGGGAGCGGCGTTTGGAGACGTCGACAATGACGGCGACACCGACGTGGTGATCAACAACAACAACGGCCCGGTGCGTCTGCTGATCAACCGAGTCGGCCAGGATCGTCCCTGGCTCGGGCTGCGGCTGGTCGACGCGGCGGGCGAAATTGCGGTGCAGGGCGCCGCGGCAGCCGTTTCTCTCGGTGAGCGCACCCTGTGGCGGCGCGTCGGAGCGACGGCGAGCTACGCTTCGGCGAGCGACTCCCGGCTGCTGTTCGGCCTGGGTGAGGCGACATCCATCACCCAAATCATCGTACACTGGCCGGACGGGACGAGGGAGCGGTGGGATACCGAACCGATCCGCCTGAATGCCTACAACACGCTGCGGCGCGGGAGCGGCCAGGCGTGGGACGGAGAGTGAGAATGAACACTTCGGAGATGAGAGCGAGAGCCATGCCACGGGCTGCCCACGCGGTCCGGTGGATGCTCGTAGGACTTGCCGTTGGGGTGCTGGGGTGCGCCGAGCAGAGTGCCCCGCTGCCGGCGGATCTGGAGACCGTCGAGCACCCCAATCTCGACGCCATCGAGGCCACGGCGCGTCGCCAGCTCGAAGGCCAGCGCTCGACGCTCGAAACCCGTCTACGCAAGGGGGGCGAAGCGCGCCCCCTCGCCAACGCCTTCGGCAGCATGGGCGAGCTCTACCACACCTACGAGCTGTACGCGCCGGCCGCGACCTGCTACCGCAATGCCGAGCGTCTCGATTCGGAGAGCTTCCTGTGGCCCTATTACCTAGGCGTGGTGCAGCAAGAGGAGGGCGACCTGCCGGCGGCGGCGGCGAGCCTGGAGCGGGCGCTAGCCCTGCAGACGGACGACCTGCCGGCTCAGCGACGACTCGCCGAGGTCCGACTGGCGCTCGGGGAGGTTGAAGCCGCTGGACAGCACTTCGCTCCTCTCGTGGAGAAGGCGCCGTTCGCGGCGGCTGGCCATTTCGGGCTGGGTCGCGTCGCCCTGGCTCAGGGCGAAGCCGACAAGGCCATTGGGCACTTCGAGGCGACGCTCGAGCGCCAGCCGCAAGCCGGCAGCGTGCGCCATTCCCTGGCCATGGCGCTGCGCGAGCTCGAGCGTGAAGAGGAAGCCGAGGCGCAGCTGGCTGAGAAGGCGGTAGGCGAAGTCTCCTCCCCGGATCGCCTGATGCAACGCCTGGAGTCGCTGGCGGTGAGCTCCGGCGCCTACCTCAAGCGCGGCAATCGAGCGCTGGTCGCGGGTCGCCTGGAAGACGCCGCCGAGGCGTTCCGCAAGGCGGTCAAGGCGGATCCGACCTCGGGCGAGATCCGGCGCAACCTGGCCGGGGTCTTGCTGCGTCAGAACAAGATCGAGGAGGCCGTCGAGGAGCTGCGGGAGGGCGTGGAGTCGAGTCCGAACGACGTCTGGCTGCACTTCGACCTCGGCAACGCGCTGCTTCAGAAGCAGCTGGCGTCTCAAGCCGTAGCTTCTTTTCAGCGCGCGGTCGAGATCGACCCCAAGCTGACTTCGGCGCATTTCAATCTGGCCAACGCCTTGATCGGCCTGCAGCGGTGGGAGGAGGCACGGCCGCACCTGGAAGCGGTCGCCCGCCAGGACCCGGGAAATCCCCGCGCTCGCTATCTCTCCGGAATGGCCTGGCATCACCAGGGTCGCAGCGAGCTCGGCATTCAGCAGCTGCGCAAGCTGCTGGAGGAAGACCCGACCAACACCGTGGCGCGCATGGGTCTGGGGTCGATCATGGAAGAGATCAAGAATGATCGCGGAGCGGTACGCGCCTACCGTCCGGGTCTCGATCTCGATATTCCGCCCGAGGAGAAATCGCAGCTCATCAACCCCTTGGCGAAGATCACCTGGCGGCTCGGTCAGCCCGATCTGGCGATCGTCTACTGGCGTCAGGGTATCGAGCTGCAGCCCGAGTCGAGCGAGGCCCACACCAACCTAGCCAACGCGCTGCAGTTGATGGGCAACCGCGATGAGGCGCTGCTGCTGTTCGAGCGCGCGGTCGAGCTCGATCCTCAGAACGCCACGGCATGGTTGTCCGAGGCCAGCCTGTGGATCCTGAACAAGAACTTCACGATGGCACGCCAACGCCTCGAAGCCGCCCTCCGTATCGCCCCGGAACATCCGGGCCTCAACAACACCTTGGCACGGCTGCTGGCCACGGCGCCAGCCAGCGACGTCCGCAATGGCCCCTTGGCAGTGGCTCTGGCGCGCAAAGCCTACGGCCTCGAAAACTCGGTGGAGAACGCCGAGACCGTCGGCATGGCGCTGGCCGAAGCAGGCAAATTCGAAGAGGCGATCCGCTGGCAGCGCGGCGTCATCCGCCAGGCCGCGGTCGCCGGTGACCGAGCGGTTATGCGTCGGCTGATGACCAACCTCAAGATCTACGAGAGTCGCCAGCGCGTCCGCATCTCGGGCGACTAGGAATGCAAGATCCGCTCGTCCTGACGCTTCTCGGCGCGGTCCTCTCCAGCGTGCTCACGCTGCTGCTGGCCGCCCTGTTCGCCCGCAGCTACTTCGAGAAAAAGCTTCAGAGGGAGCTCGACGAACGACTCGACGAAGCGGTCGAGCGTCTGCGAGAGGTGCTCGACGAAGAGGCCGAGCGAGCCGGGGAAGTCATCGGTGAGAAGGTCCGTCAGGGCGTGCTCGACGGCGTCGCCTCGATCCCCTCTTCGGAGGTGCTGCACGAGACGACCCAAAGCGTCGTCCGCACGGGCGTCGGCCTGGTGGAAGCCGGGCTGAGTGGCTTCCTTGGCGGCAAGAAAACGCGGAAGCGCTGATGGAAACCGTCAGTCTGCGGGAGGCTCGGCGCCTCGCCCAGGCTCGAGCCGGCCGTCTGGAACGCCGCTGGAGTGGCCTTCCCCGCCGTGCGAGCGGTCGCGGCAAACGCGCCCGCCGGGCGGCGCACGCGATCATCCGCCGCTTCGGTTATCTGCAGCTCGACACGGTTTCCATCGCCGGCGCTCGCAGTCATGGCCTGGTCCTGCTGTCGCGGCTCGATGGACTGGACGCCAAGCTGCCCGAGGAGCTGCTGCAGCCCGACGAGCCCCTCTTCGAGTATTGGGGACACGAGGCGAGCTGGCT
>JBCCEE010000375.1:0-8727 GCA_039030415.1 Acidobacteriota bacterium | reverse complement strand
GGATGCGATCGAGCTAGACGCCAAGTTCGGTCACCGGTGTATCAGCGCTCAGGGCGGGCCAGCGGCCTCGTCAGGCCGCGCGGAGGCATTGCGGTCGGACCCGTCAGGATGCTCGACCTGCGCCAGGAGGATCGCCAGGTTGTGCTCGCCGAGCGAGATGGAGGGGGCGGAGGCGCCGAGACGCCGCCGCATGGCGAGGGACGATCTGCTGAAACGCACGGCCAGATCGAGCTCGCCGGCGGCCATGAGACGCAGCGCCTCGTTGTTGAGAAACTTCGCCAGCCGCGGACTGTCGACTTGCTCGGAGGCGGCGAAGTTCTCGGCGGTCGCCAGCAGCCGGCCAGCGGTTTTGCTCTGGCCCAGTCCCCGCTCGGTGCGGGCCCACTGAAAGAGCGCGATCACCCAGCCGGCGTCGAGCTCGAGCTGCCCGACAGCTCGCAGCTGCGACGCCTGCTCGAAGGCCGTTCGGGCCTCGGCGAGCCGCCCCGAGCCCAGGTAGGCCTGGCCGAGCGTGGCGTAGGCCGCCGGCAGATCCCGCGGCAGATCCCAGCGCAGGCCGCTCGCCAGCCGGCCGCCCTGGTCGAGCAGCTCGCGCGCCGCGTCGAGCCGCTGCGGGTGTGGCGGGCAGTCGCTGGCCGTGCTGCAGCCGTAGCTGGTGCCGTCGAGCAGGAATTGCGGCACCTCCCAGGCGCGCTCTCGGTTGCCTTTGACGAGCAGCTGGCGCTCGCTCTCGACGCGATGCCCCATCAGCGCCGTGCCGAACACGAGGATGGCCGCCAGCATGGCGGACGTCAGCCCTACCCCCCAGCGGTGCACCATGGCGAGCTTGCGCGCCCGGTAGAGCCATCGCTTGCCGCGCGCCGCCACCGGCAAGCCGGTGAGGAAGCGCCCGAGGTCTTCGGCCAGGGCCTCGGCCGATTTGTAGCGCTGCCAGGGGGAGCGCGCGACCGCCTTGAGCACGATCGCGTCGACGTCGCCGCGCAGGGCGCGACGCGCTCGGCTGAGCGGGCTGAACGGCCAGGGCCAGCGCCGCGCCGAACGCTCGCAGGCGGCCGAGCACACCGCGTCGCTCGGCCGGACCGGACGCTGGGACTGCACGGCTTGCTCGAGCTCGGCAATCGAGCTGGTCTGGAACAGCCGCCTGCCGGTCACCATCTCGTACAGAATCACCCCCAGGGAGTAGACGTCGCTGAGCGTCGAGGCGGGGCGCCCGTCCCACTGCTCAGGGCTGGCGTACTCGGGGGTCATCGGAGCGCGGCGCAGCCGCTGGCTCGACGCTGGCTCGAGCTTCGGCCGCGGCACCCCTCCGTTGAGCAGCTTGGCGATGCCAAAGTCGACCAGCTTGGGCTCGCCCAAGTCGGTGACCAGGATGTTGCTCGGCTTCAGGTCGCAGTGGATGACGCCGCGTCGGTGGGCGTGGGCGATCGCGGTGCAGACTTTGAGCAGCAGCTCGATACGCTGGGCGAGATCGGGCCGCTCGCCGCGGCAGTAGTCGTCGATGCGGCGGCCGATGACGAACTCCATCACAAAGTAGGGCCGGCCGTCGGCGACGGTGCCACCGTCGAAGAAGCGCGCGATGTGACGGTGTCCGAGCGCCGCCAGAATCTCACGCTCGTGCTGGAAGCGGCGGGCGATCTCGGCCGTGTGCCGGCCGGCGCGGATCACCTTCAGGGCGAGCTCCTGGGTGGTCACGCCGTCGACCCGATGCGCCAGATAGACCTCCCCCATGCCGCCCTGGTTGATCTTGCGGGCGATCTTGTAGCGGCCGTCGACGACCGCTCCGCGCGGCAGATCGTCCGGCGTCTCGAGGACGGAGAACAGCGGATGATCGAACGCCCGGGCGGCCGTGAGCTCGACCTCGAGATAGCGTTCGACCTCGCGGCGGAGCGCGGCATCGCTGGCGCAGCGCTGGCGCAGCACGCGCTCGCGCTCCTCACCGGTATGCTGCAGCGCCTCGGCCAGAATCTCAGCGATCAGCCGCCACCTCTCGGGACTCACCTCTCCCTCTCCTGGCTGGGCTAGCGGTTGTGGCCTTGGAAGGCCGATCGTCAGTGCGCTGCCGCGTCACGGCATGCGATCGAATCAGGAGCCGGGACCGGTTTCGAGCAGATCGCCTCAGCCCGCGCCCTGGCCTTGTTCTTAGAGCGCAAACGCAGGCGGCAAGGTGTTCACTTTTGTCGACCCGGCCACGATTCGGCCGCACGCGCCGGGCGCGCCGGCGCGTGCTGGGGCTCGCCTGGCCTCAGGCAGCCGGGGAACGGCGAGCGATCACGCGCCCGAACGGCGAGCGCGGTCGATCTGCAGCTCGCGCGCCAGGAAGAGCTTGGCGGTAGCCCAATCCCGTCTCACCGTCGACACCGCCACGCCGACCTCACCGGCGATCATCTCGTAGGGCAGATCGCAGACGTAACGCAGCACGCTGATGCGATGCGCCCGCGGATCGACCTGCTCGAGCTTCTCGAAGGCGCGGCGGACGGAGATGTCGAGCTCGTCGCTGAGGCGGCCGTCGGCGAGCTGATCCGCCGCGTCGATCTCGACGCGGCGCAGCTTGCCGCCGCGGATTTCGGCGTGGCGGCGGCGGTAGCGATCGCGCAAGAGGCGCCCTACCTTGAGCTCCGCGAGCTTGAAGAATTGCCGGCGGCTGTCGAACGACTGCGGTGAGAAATCGCTGAGCTCGAGATAGAGCTCGTTGCTGAGCTCGGTGGTCTGGAGAGTGCGCTCGCGTTCGCCCGCGAGCGCTCGCCCGACGATGACCTTGAGATTCCCTAGGGCTTTCTCGAACACCTGATCCAGCCCATCCCGGTTGCCCTCACACCAACGATTCAACTCACGCGTCAGATCGGTCGTCTCGGCGATCATGTCTCAACCTCCAATCAATATTCTTTACAGACGGTGTGCCGCGCTCAACAGCAGGCCTCTCGACATCGCATTCATAGACACCAAAGCGCTAGCACCCTGCGCACGGCTCAGCGCTAGACGACTCGGTGACGGACAGCTCGTTGCCCGACAGCAGTTTCGAGCAACGCAGCTCAACACATCTTGGCCGGCTCATATTCTTGTCCGGCCAACCTTCAGGCCAGTCTCTCCCCTCCCCAATAGATTAAAAGAGCGCTTCCAAGGCCTCCAGCCCGGCGTCACTCACCATCCCAACGAAGCCCTATCCTTCAACAAGATTTGAATCTCAACGCGCGGACTCGAGTTTTATTGCCATGACCTAATATCGCCGTTCTATGACAACAACATTACGAATCATATTACAAATCCTTGCCTTCCTCGAATAAAGGGAGACAAGGACGGTAGGTCTAGGCGACGACGGCGGCAGGCGGCCGCAGGGCCGGGGAGGACGGCCCTGCGCTCGGTGGGCTACTCGTCCTGCAGGGCTCGTGTCGGCTCGATCTGCAGGGCGCGGCGGGTCGGAACCCAGGCCGCCAGCAGAGAGACCGCCAGGATCGTGACGACGACCGCCGCCAGGGTGGTGGGATCTCCGCGCTCGACGCCGAACAACACCGAGCTCAAGTAGCGGGTCAAACCCCAGGCCCCCGCCATCCCCGCGACCAGGCCGACGGCGGTCAACTTCAGCCCCTGACTCATCACCAGGCTGATGACGTCCGCCCCCTGAGCGCCGAGGGCTACGCGCAGGCCGATCTCTCGCGTGCGCTGAGCGGTGGCGTAGGCCAGCACGCCGTAGAGTCCGAGGGCGCAGAGGAAGAGCGCGGTGGCGCCGAAAAAGCTCAGCAGCTGGGCCAGGAAGCCGCGGTACTCGAGGGTCGAGGCGAGTTTCTCTTCGATCGTGGTGACGTTGCCGATCGGCAGCTCGGGCTCGAGCGCCCAGATCGCGCGCCGCACGCTGTCCGCTATCGTCAGCGGTTCGCCGGCTGTGCGCACCAGCACCTTCATCTCGGGCACCGGGAACTGCCGGTGCGGCAGGTAGAGGGCCGGGCGGGCGCTCAAGTGACGCCCCGAGTACTTGACGTTGCCGGCGACGCCGACGATGCGCAGCTGATCGAGCTCCGGCAGCCACCACGAGCCCTTGTTGACGATCCGGCCGATCGGCTGCGGCTCGTCCGGCAGGTGGCGATCGATGAACGCCTGGTTGACGACCACCGCGCCAGCGTTGTTCGCGTCGTCGGTGGTCTCGAAGGCGCGGCCCTGGAGCATCGGAATGCCCATCGTGCGAAAGTAGTCGACGCCGACCGGTCGGAAGCCGGCTTCGGGATTGTGGCCTTCCTCCGGCACCGGCTCGCCCTCGATGGTGAAGCTCGAGCCCCAGCCCGGGTCGGCCGGGTCCTGGTAGGCCACCGCCACGCCGCGAACGCCAGGCAGGGCGGCAAGACGCTCGCGCAGCGCGTCGTACCGCTCGAGGGTCTGCGGCCAGTCTTCGGAGATGAAGGGCACGTCGAACTGCATCGGCACCACCAGGACGTGCTCGGCTTCGAACCCGGGGTCGACGTCGGACAGTCGCAGCATGGTGCGGATCATCAGGCCGGCGCCGACCACCAGCACCACCGCCAGGGCGACCTCGACGACGACCAGCAGGCGGCGCAGCAGCTGGCGATTGGAGCTGCCGCCCTGGGTGCGAGCGCCGGCCGCCAGCTGGTGAAAGAGGTCACGCCGCGCCGCTTCGATCAGCGGCATGAGAGCGAAACCGACCGCCACCGCGCAGGTGACCGCCAGGCCGAAAGCCAGAACCCGGCCGTCGAGCGCGACTTCATCGGCGCGCGGCAGGACGGCCGAGATGCGCTTGAGCTGAACCTCCTTGCCGACCCAGGCGAGGACAAAACCGAGACCGCTGCCGGCGCCGACCAGCCATAGTGATTCGGCGAAGAACTGGCGCAGCAGCTGGCTGGTGCTGGCGCCGAGCGCGGCGCGGGTAGCGACTTCGCGACCGCGGCCGGCGGCACGATGCAGCAACAGGTTGGAAATGTTGGCGCAAGCGATCAGCAGCACGAAGGCGGACGCTCCGAGCAGCAGCAGGAACGGCTGCCGCCGATCTCCGACGAACGCCTCGTGCAGCGGCTGCAGGCGAACCCCACGGGTCAGGTTCTCGCCGCCGTGCTCCTCGCCGAGCTGCACCGCGATGCGCTCGAGGTCAGCGACAGCGGCGGTCCGCGGCACGCCGTCGGCCAGGCGTCCCACGACGTTGATGTTGTGGAGGCCGCGCACTTCGGTGCCTTCTTGGGGCTCGAGCGGCACGAACAGCTCGGCGCCCCGGGGGAAATGCGGATTGCGCACGACGCCGACGACCGTGTGGGTGACGCCTTCCACTTTCAGCGTGCGACCGAGCACCGAAGCGTCCTCGCTCTGGCCTCCGAACTGTCGCCGCCACAGAGATTCGGCGATCACCACCACCGGCTCGGCACCCCGGCGATCGTCGGCGGGCTCGAGCTCGCGGCCGATCAGCACCTGGGTACCGAGCAGGTCGAACAGGTTGTGGCTGATGTGGCCGACATCCATTCGGGTCGGGCGCTCTTCGACGCCGGCCACGTTACCCGGGTAGCGGTTGGCCGCTGCCACGAGCTCGAACGAGCTCGAGCGGTCGCGAAAGTCTTCGAAGTCGGGATACGAGGCGGTGAAGCTGCCGGCTCCGGTCTCGCGATCGGTCCCCCACACCATCACCAGCGAATCCGGGTCGTCGAACGGCAGCGGGCGCAGGATCACGCCGTCGACCAGGGTGTAGACCGCGGTCACCGAGCCGATGCCGAGGGCGAGGGTGAGGATCACGATCAGACTAAAGCCCGGCGTGCGACGCAGATTGCGCGCGGCTAAGCGAAGGTCTTCGAAGAAACGGCTCATGAAGAAGTCTCCGGAATGGGAGTTGCCTCGAGGAACGGAGGGTTGACGCAGCAGAGCGAAGAGGGAGCGCCAGGCGTCGCCGCGGTAGCTGGCGCGGGCGCGCCGTGGATCGTGCTCCGCTCGCCGGCGGAAGTCTTCGTCGAGGTCGCCGAGCAGGGCTTCGCGCAGCTCGGGCTGGGCCAAGGTGCGGCTCAGCAGGCCGACCAGCCAGCGGCTGAAGCGCGGCGGCTCGACGGGCCTGCGGCCGCTAGCCACGCTCGCCTCCCGCGATGGCGGCCAGCGAGCTCAGCTCGTCGAGCTGCGCCTCGAGCCCCTGGGTCATGCGCTGCTGAAAATCCCAGGTGGCCGACAGCGCGCGCTTGCCGGCCAGCGTGAGCCGACACATCTTCTTGCGGCGCCCGCCGCGCACCGCCGTCGGTGCCGCCATGCGCGAGCTGACGAAACCCTTGCCCTCGAGCCGGTCGAGGGTCGTGTACAGCGCCCCCAGCGACAGGGTGCGGCCGGTGCGGGCGGCGATCTCGTCGCGGATCGGCACGCCGTAGGTCTCACCGTCGAGCCGCAGCAGGGCGAGGAGTAGGGTGTATTCGAGGTCTCTCAAGCGTTCGCTCATGGTCGACTCCGGGTTGCTGGAGGGCATTAGTTACACAACGTAGTTCTAATACGGCCCCGCGCTCGCAAGGTTCTGGATCGCTGCCGATGGCACGGGTGCGCCGCTGGCCATCTCCCAACGCCTACCTCACGCAGACACCGGGAGAGCCTCGCCAAGTCGGATCGCTACCCCCATCTCATCCATTGCCAAATTTTCTTGTCAGAAAAGGCGGCCGCACCCCAAGACCGTAAGTGATCGACCGACACATCGACTCACTCGAGTCCCCAATCTAAAAGGAGTCCGCGCATGAGGATGAAGCGATTCGTGATGGCCTCGCTATTGGTGCTGTTCCTGAGCCTGTTCAGCAGTGGCATGGCCGCCGGCCAGGAGATCACCGACCTGGTGTTTTGCATGGACGGTTCCTCCAGCCTCGGGGATGACGGCTGGGAAGCCCAGATCGAAGGCACCGCGGCAGCGCTGCTCAACGTGATCCCGCACAACGGCACGGTCCGGATCACGATCATCCAGTTCTCGAGCAATTCGACCACGGAGATCGGCCCGGTGCTGGTGACCGCTGCCAACGCCGCTGACCTGGCTCAAGCCATTCTCGACCTCGAGCACGACAGCCAGAGCACCAATACGGCGTCCTGCATCGACCAGGCGGTCATGGAGCTCGACGGGCTGATGCCGGAATCCTCGACCCAGATCATCGACGTGTCGACGGACGGCTTGCCGTTCACCAACGGCTCGTCGCAGCCGGCGTACGACCTGGCGCTCGAAGCCTCGCAGAACGCCATCGACGCCGGTATCGATCAGGTCAACGCGCTCGGCATCATGCTCGGTACCGACGGCGAGGAGTTCCTCGATCAGCTGATCCAGCCGCAGACCGGCGAGCCCGGCGACGGCTTTGTGATCAATATCGACGAGCTCGAGGCGTACGAGGACGCCATCGCCGACAAGGTCGAGCGCGAGCTCGAGCTGTGCGCGCGTCTCGACGACTACGATGCGACGTGCACCACCGATGCCAGCGGTCAGGTCCAGGTCACCCTCACCTTCACCAACTTCCTCACCGACGAGAACGGCGTGCCGTTCGACGCCGAGCACGTCTGGATCACGGATCCGGTGCTGGTCGGCGATCCGGGAGCGGTGGTCACGGTGACGCCGAACTACTTCCCGTTCATCAGCGATCCGATCTGCTCGGCCGCCGATCCCGCCTGCATGGACGCCACCCGCACGATTACCTTCACGGTCGACGGCGCGCCGGATGGCGGCACGCTGCAGTTCGCCTTCGAGCTGCACGACGAAGACTACGAGCCGTGCTGCGAGGAGATCTTCGAGATCGAGCTGCCGGACTGTGACTGTGGCCAGGTCACCCGCGAGCGCGTGTGGTGCGTGTGGTCATGGCCGTTCCTGACGCCGAACTTCTTCTACAACTTCACGTTCCAGAATCTGTATGACGAAGTGGTCGAGGAAATTCGCCTGACGCCGATCGCCCCGCCGTTCCCGTCGATCCAGTTCAACCCCAACATCATCGACGGACTGTCGCTGGCGCCGCCGCCGATCGCCGGCTCCACCAACAACACGGTGCAGGTGCTCGGACCGGCAGCCGTCCAGGGCCAGACCGTGGAATTCCTGATCAGCAGCCACAACGAGAACGGCATCTGCTGCTCGATCCCGCGTGAGATCACCCTGCCCTATCGCTGCTTCTGGCGGCCCAAGCCCTACCCGTACCCGGTCGACACGAAGGAGATCTCGATCCGGCCGCTCGAGCTCGGCTTCGAGGTCGTCGGCTTCGGGCGCAGCGGCCACGGGGTCAAGATTCCGGTCGAAGGCGCCGCCGGCGTCGTCGTCAACCTCGGAGTCACCGACGCGACAGCGGTCGAAGGCGCTAGCCTGCGGCTCGAAGGCACCGGCCTGGTGCAGGGTCGCGAGTCGACCCTCGGCGGCATCACGGTGGTATCCAGCCGTGAAGGCACGCAGGTGGCGATGGATTCCGCCATCGGTCGCGCCGGCACCGTCGAGCTCTACCTGGGCGGCAAGCAGGTGCTCGGCGCCTCCCTCGACGGCAGCAACTCGGTGACTCTGCCGGGTGGCGCCTGGCCGTCGAGCGTCGCGGTCAACGGTCGCGATGGCGCGATCTCCCTGGCCCTGCCGCAGGGCGCGATGGTCGGAGTCGGTGGCAAGGCGGTGGCCGCCGACCACGTCGTGTTCGGCGTCGACGCCTTCGTCGGAGTCGATGCTCTGACCGGCGTCACCCTCACCGCCGACGGCATCGAGGCGGTGGCGATCGACGCTCAGGTCTACCCGGGCGACGAAGGCCGCTAGCTGGAACCGTGGGGGGGGGG
>JBCCEE010000374.1:0-8764 GCA_039030415.1 Acidobacteriota bacterium | reverse complement strand
CGGCACCCGAAACACCGTCTTGTCGATGTGATGCTCGTTGTCAGCTGGCGTCAGAACCTCGCTCTCGTCGATGAAGTCGAAGCCCAGCTCTTCCAACACCCGCGCTTCCTGAAAGTGACCCATGCGGGCCTTGGCCATGGTTGGAATGGTCACCGCTTCCTGAATCTCGACGACGCGCTCGACCGACGCCATCCGAGCGACACCGCCCGCTTTGCGTATGTCGGCAGGCACGCGCTCGAGCGCCATGACCGCTACCGCCCCGGCGTCCTCCGCGATGCGGGCTTCCTCGGCGCTGGTGACGTCCATGATCACCCCGCCTTGGAGCATCCGCGCCAGGCCGACTTTGACCTCGAAGCCTTCCTCCGGAGTGACCGCATTGGAGAATCCGTTGGAGCCCCCCGCGGACTCGGAGCCTCCGTTGACTCGTGCCGCGTTACCGTCTGTCGCGTTGCCGTCTGTCGCGTTGCCGTCTGTCGCGTTGCCGTTTGCCGCGTTGCCGTTTGCCGCCTTGCCGTCTGCTTTGTTTTGAGTCATGGTGTACCTCATCTTGCTGATTGTATGCATCTAATAACGGTCAATGGCCAAGAAAAACGAGATTCATGACCAGTTTGCTTGCAGAAACGAGCATATAGATCGACAACTCTCCGAGCAACAAATATATTGTATGCATGCAAGACGCAGGTATTGGATTGATCATCCGAAGGCTCCGCAGACATCCCACCCACCATGAGCGCATCTGAAGCCGTCACTTCGCAAACTGCTTGGCAGCCGGAGCTAGGCGACGTCGACGGCCCGATCTACCTGGCCATCGCTGACGCTCTGGGACGTGACATTGCTGCCGGGCGGCTGTCACCCGGAGCCCGTCTGCCAACCCAGCGTGAGCTGGCGCGCGGTCTTGGCGTCAACGTGATGACGGTATCCCGCGCCTTCGCGGAGGCCCACCGCCGAGGCTTGACCGAGGGCGAAGTCGGGCGAGGAACCTTTGTCAAGCGTCGCGACATCAACGCCACCCGAATCGAGCCCGAAGCGCGAGGACGACGCCGCCAGGTCGACTTCCATTTCAATCTACCGGTGGGAGATCCCGGGATCCTCGACGCCTCCACCATCCTCAGCGAGCTTGCCGACCACGGCTCGCAAGATCTGCTCCATACGGGCTACACCACCACCGGAGCCGACAAGCATCGTGCCGCCGGTGCCGAATGGATCCGCCGCAGCGGGCTCGAGGCTGATCCCGACCGAGTCTTGGTCTGCGGCGGCGCCCAGCACGCCATGACCATCACCTTCGCTAGCCTCGCCGGTCCCGGAGATCTGATCCTGACCGAGGAGCTCACCTACCCTGGAATCAAGGCGCTGGCGGGAGTCCTGGGGCTGAAGCTACAGGGCGTAGAGATGGATGCCGAGGGTCTGCTCCCTGAGGCGTTCGAAGCCGCCTGTCGACGACGCAGCCCCAAGGCGCTCTACTGCATGCCGACGATTCAGAATCCGACCGGTGTCGTGATGGGTGCGGAGAGTCGGGAGATGATCGCTGGGATTGCTCGACGCTACGGCGTCGCCATCGTCGAAGACGATACCTACGGCTATCTGTGCGAGGAAGCACCACCACCGATCACGAGCTTGGCTCCCGAGCTCGGCTACTTCCTGACCGGAACGTCGAAGAACCTGACCGCAGGCCTGCGCATCGGCTACCTACTCGCTCCGGACGATGGCCGCGACTCAGCCGCCTTACTGGCGCGGCTCGAGGGCAACGTTGCCGCGCTCACATGGATGGCTGCTCCCTTGATGGCAGAGATAGCCAGCCGGTGGATCCGGGGAGGTCAGGCCGACGCC
The DNA here is from genome assembly GCA_039030415.1 of Acidobacteriota bacterium. GTDB lineage: Bacteria > Acidobacteriota > Thermoanaerobaculia > Multivoradales > J023 > JAAELT01. The sequence continues at coordinate 6,937 of JBCCEE010000374.1, read as the reverse complement.
GCCCTGGCTTGGAAACGGCAGGAGGCGATCGCGCGCCGGGAGTTGTTCGACCGCCTGCTGCCCGAGGTCACGACCGAATCTCATCCCCTGTCGTCTCATGTCTGGCTACCGCTTCCGAGTCCCTGGCGCGGTGACGACTTCGCGATCCAGGCTCAGCATCGAGGCGTGGCGGTCACGCGAGCCGAGGCTTTCGTCGTCGGCCGTGCGTCAGCCCCGCATGCGATTCGCATCTGTCTCGGAACGCCGCCGACTCGCCGGCTGGTCGAAGAAGGGCTGAAGCATCTCGCCGAGATGCTCGCCGGCTCGCCCGAAGTCTCCCGCACCATTGTCTAGCCTCGCATCCTGAAACAGCATTCGTGAGGTGGTAGGTCGCGCTGGTGGAACGAGCACGGCCGAGGACTGTTTGAGCTGGAAACGCATCTGGAGCTCGTAAGCGCCTGAAGAGCAGAGGTTTATGCAGCTCGCAGCTGACCCGGCGAGCTCCGCGGGCCGCGCGCAGTCTACCGAGCGCGACCGTCTCTCGCTCGTTCTGGGATGGAATTTAGTCTAGCTTCGCTAGCCTTCTCGCCTGGCTCGCGCTGCCCGGCTCCGATCAGGGTCGCCTTCCACCTCGACCCGCCCCTTGCCGCCACACTTGGCACGGTAGAGAGCTTGATCCGCCGCCTCGGTCAGCAGCTCGGCTTCGGGAAATTCAGGAAAGCTCGAGAGCCCGCAGCTGATCGTCGTCGTGAACCTCTGATCACCGGCGATATGACTGAGCTGCGAAAAGCTCGCCGTGATCTCCTCGAACAGAGTGCGTGCGTCCGCAATGGAAGTTCCCGGCAGGACGACGGCGAATTCGTCGCCGCCGTAGCGGCTCGAGACGTCGGTCTCGCGCAGTCGCTTTTTGAGGATCCCCGCGACGCTGCGCAACACGCGGTCACCGGTGGCGTGGCCGTACGTGTCGTTGATGGCCTTGAAGTCATCGAGATCGAGCATGACGAAGCTCAGGGTCGAGCCGTTGCGCGAGGCTCGTTTGAGCTCGATCTGCAGCTGCTCTTTCTGCTTACTGTGATTCATCAAGCCGGTAAGGCCGTCCTGCCATATCCGCGAGCCCAGCAGGCGACCGTGACGCGCACGCGCCGTCACCAGCGAGAGCAGATGCTCGGGATCGATCGGCTTGGTCAGGAAATCGTCACCGCCCAGTCCGAGCGCCGAGACCTGTTGATCGAAGTCACCCTCGCGAGACAGGAAGACGATGGGAATCGACAGGTAGCTCTCATGCTGCCTCAACATCGCTGCCAGCTCGGGTCCGCTACAGCCCGGCATGTAGACGTCGAGGAGAATCAGATCGGGACGAGCGACGTCGATCTGCTCGAAAACCACCAGGGGATCGACGATCACCGTCACGTTCATGCCCGCTTGCCTGAGCTCCCGAGCATGCAGATCCGCGACCTCGCGGTTGTCGTCGACGATCAGGATCTCGTACGGACGAGCCGGCCGGCGCCCGGTCAGCACGTCCAGCTGCTCGGCCAACGAGTTGACGTCGACGGGTTTCGTGAAGAACGCGTCGCCGCCGGCGCGGTACGCCTGCAGGCGAGCCTCGGTGTCGGAGCGGACGGAGACGAAAACGACTTTCAGCGGCTGGTCCAGCGTCTGCCGCAGGTCGGCGATGAAGTCGGCCCCGGCGAGCTCACCTTCCGGCAAGACGATGTCCATCACGATGCCAACCGGCTCGTAGACCCGGATCCGACTGCGCAGCCCGCGCAGCTCATTGAACACCTCGACCTGATAGCCATAATGCCGGAGCTGTACCGCCATCGCCTTGGCCAGGTCGCTGTCGTCGTCGACGACGAATAGCAGCTTCTTCTCGCCGACTTCTTCTACCGGCTCGCGGCTGAAGCGGTTCGGTAGGTCGGGCAGGTCGTCTCGCGAATAGCGGAAGGCGGCCCGCCGGATCGCCTCGAGCTGCTCCAGAACGACCGTCTCCTCACGCGCCTTGGTGCCGTGATCGAGCAACGTCTTGAGTGAGCTCTCCATCGCCTGGGCGGCCTGGCTGACCCACAGAAAACCAAACGTGGCGCCTTCGCCCGCCATGGTGTGAGCCTGGCGGTGGAGCGTGGCGAGGTCGTCCCCCTTCGCCTCGGCCTCGGACTGCGCTATCGCGCTCCAGAGCCGCTCCATCTCCTGCACCCGGCCCGGCAAGCCGTCCAGGAACTCGCGCTGAATCTCACGCAGGAATACGCCCGCTGAGCTATCGATTTCTCCCATCGCGCTGAGTCTAACCTCTACCGAGGAATTTTCAGCCGAGATCCACGGCGAACCCGTCGTCGATGCCTCTCGGCCTAGACCCTGCCTGGTCTACAGACCTGCCTGGTCTACCGACCTGCCTGGTCTACCGACCTGCCGATCCGTCAGGCTCCACAAGCTCCGCGAGCAGCTCTTGCGCTTCCACTAGCGTTTCATGGTGCTCTGCGAGCTCTTCGGGATGCGAGCTGTAGCGATCGAGCTCACGCAGCAGCGCTACGGCTTCGTTACGATTCGCCGGCTCGTGCTCGAGGATCGCTTGCGCCAGGAAGAGCAGGTTGCGGGGATCTTGCCGAGACAGGCTCACCGCCTGGCGCAGGAGGCTCACCCCCAGCTCACGGTCGACCCAGCCGGTGATGAACGGGACCCTGGGTGCGCTGGCATGCAGCTGGCCGAGGAAACGCAGGCCGCCAGCATTTTCGTAGCGCTCGTCGAGCAGGCTGGCAATCTCGGAGTGCCGCCGCACTTTGGTGGCGACACCGCGACGCACGGCATTCAGTGGACTGTGCGTGACGCCCCACAAACCCCATCCGGCAGCGCTCCAGAAGTGCACCGCAGCCGCCTCGGGAACGCTTTGCAGCGCCGCGGCGACGTCGGCGGGCGACTGCCGAGCCAACTCAGGCCCGGCGCCGGCGAGCTCTCGCGTCAGCTCTTGCGCCCGTTCCCCGAGCGCGACTACCCGGTCGAAGATCTGGCGCTGCTCGCGTCGATCTCGAATGATGTAGTACCCCTGAAAGTACAGAGCGTCCATGAGCTTCACATAGAGTCCGATCTTTTCGGGCTCGTTGGCCAAGGCCGCTTCATAGGACGCAACTGCGCGTGCTACCGCCGCTGAATCAGGTCGACCACTCTCTGAGAAGCCCGTGGAGCGTAGGCGGAACGCCTGATCCCCGAGCTCCTCGGGCGACGAACCATACGCGGGCATTCCTGCCCATACCGCCAAGCTGAGAACGATCAGAGCACGCACGATTATTCAAGCTCCGCCTCGGGATCATTGACTTACCCCTGAGTTGTGACGAGCCCAGGGACTTCCGTTATCTTAGCTGGCTCAGAGAACCACCCATGCAATTCAACCCACCCTCTCGCCTGATTCGGGTCGCCGCGGTGCTGAGCGCGCTGTGGGTCGCTTCAGTCCCGCTCGCGGTATTCCACCCGCTGAGGGTGCCGGTCGATGGACTGCGAGTGCCGCTCCAGACCTTCTTGCTCTTGCCTCTGCTGCTCCTCTGTGGGCTGATGGCTACCCGCGGCGGGCTCGCACTCGACGCCGGGACGAGGCGGCAGCGCTGGGTGCTCGGTGGGTTGCTACTCGCCATGATTCCTTCGGCGCTCGTCGCCGAGACTGCGGCGACATGGATCGCCATTGCCAAGATGGCCGCGCACTTTGCCGGTTTCCTGGTGCTGGCCGCGCTCGCACGATTCTTGCGCGTGAGGCATCTAGCCGCCTGGTACGTCGCTGCAGCAACGATAACCCTCCTGGCCTCCGCCCTGTGGACTCTGCAGCAGCCCGGCGCCGTACGCCTCGAAGCCTGGCGCCCCCATAGCGCCAACCAGCTGTCGTTTGTGCTGCAGCCCGCCCTACTCATTGCCCTCGGCTGGGCCCTGCGGGTGAACCGCAGATGGCTGCTGCCGGCCTTTGGCCTCGCTGGGCTGTTCTGGCTCGGTATCCTCCAGACCTTCTCGCGCGGTGCCTGGGTATCGTCGATCATCGGCCTGAGTGTCCTGGCGTGCTTCACCCTGAGACGCGCCACGCTCGCTCGCTGGCTGGCCGCAGCAGCCATCCTGGCAATCCCAGCGATCCTGGTCGTGCCGCGCTCATTCCTTGCGCCGCCGCCGCTCGAGGAAGTCCAAGAAAAGGCTCGCAAAGCCCGCGCCAAGGCGCCGGACAAGCCGCCGCGCCTGCGCGACGAGAAACGCGAGGTCGTTCTGGAGCGGCGGGCACGACGCAGCCTTGAGGCTCGCAAGCAGCTCGTGGAATCTAGCTGGCACTCCATACGGGAACGTCCCTGGACGGGCTGGGGCTACCGTCAAGAGCTCGACATCGAGCTGTATCGAGACCCGACAACGCCTCACAACAGCTATCTGGCGCTCGTCATCTACCACGGTATCTTCGCCTTGGCGCTGGCCCTCGCCTTCCTGGCGATGCTGACCGCCACCCTCGCCCGGGCGGCATGGTTGTCCCAGAGCTCGACCCAGATCGTCGCTCTGGCGTGCCTCGCTTCGGTCCTGGTGAGGTTCCTGGTGGCTGATTTCTTCTTCGCCTCGTGGGGATGGGGCATCCTCTCGGCCTGCGGCATCGCCGCCTACCAGCCACTAGACACCGCTCCAGAGGCAGATGCTGGGAAAACGGCATGATTGCAATCGACTCCCAACGCACTTCCTGCACGAGATGAGCCGCCTTCCCAATTTCTTTCTCGGCGGTGCGCCGAAGTGTGGCACGACGGCGATCGCGAGCTACCTGGCGGAGCACCCCCAAGCCTTCATGTCGGTTCCCAAGGAACCGTTTTATTTCGCCTCGGACTTGCCGGGCATGCGCAAGGTGCAGACGGAGATCGAATACCGCAACCTCTTCCGAGGTGCTGAGAGGCGGCGCGTCGTAGGGGAAGCTTCGACCCTCTACCTTTACTCCCGCACTGCCTTCGCCGAACTCTGGCAGACCTGCCCAGAAAGCCGCATCGTTATCATGCTGCGGCCGCCTGCGGAGCTGATCCATGCGTTTCACAGCCAGCTGCTGTGGGGATTCCACGAAGACGAGCCGAGCTTCGCCAGGGCTTGGGAGCTGCAGGCGGACCGAGCAGCCGGTCGCTCGATCCCCGCCGGCTGCCGCGCGGAAGCCCTGCTGCAGTATCGAGAACTAGGCCGGCTCGGCGAGCAGGTGGAGCGCCTGCTGCAGGTAGTCCCACGATCACACGTACGCTTTGTCTTGCTCGAGGATCTCGCAGCTCAGCCCCGACTGATCTACGGGCAGCTCCTAACGTTTCTGGGCCTCGATGACGACGGGCGGATGGAGTTTCCGGTTCGCAATCGGCACCGCGTCTACCGGTCGCGCACTTTGGGCGGGCTCAAGCATGTTCTAGCGCGCCGCTGGCCCAGAACCGATCGGCTGTTGCGCACCTTGATCCGCCTGCTGAAGCTCGAAGCCTCGGCCCGACAAGCGATCGGACGCGAGAGCGCTCGACCCGCCCTACCAGATTCCCTGAGACGTCAGCTCGAGGAAGAGCTCGCCGACGACGTGAGGCTGCTCGCCGAACTGATCCAGCGCAGGCTCGACCATTGGCTCCCCGGTTCGGGGTCCCGGCCCCATCGTGGGGCCGGGCCATGAGGCTGGTCGTCATTGTCAACGAGAAGTTCTCGCGGCAGCCGGACGGCACCCTCTTCACTCACGGTGGCGGCACGTACCCGACCTTCGCCCGCTATCTCGCTGAATTCGATAGGGTCCGCGTCTTCGCTCGGGTCGCGGACAGCACAGCGCATCGCGGCGGCACGCCGGGGCGTGCCGCCAGCGGCCCCGGGGTTGGCTTCGAAGCTTTGCCCTGCTTCCGAGGGGTGCGCGGCTGGGCGCAGCATTATCTGACGGTTCGCCGCATCCTGCAGCGCGCGGTGCGCCCTGACGATGCCGTCGTCCTCCGCATGCCCGCCTGGCACCTGACCGACCTGGCGGCACGCCAGCTCGTCAGCCGCGGCCAGCGATTCGCTGTCGAAGTGTTTGGCGAGCCTCGCGGCAACTTCTCCCCCGCCTTCTACCGTCACCCCCTGGCGCCACTCTTCCGATTCTGGATCCCTCGCAGAACGCGGTGGGTGTGCCGACAGGCGGCTGCCGCGCTATACGTGGCAGCCAACCCGCTCGAGCAACTTTATCCCGCCCGAGCCGGAGCTTTGACGGTCGACTGCTCCGACGTCGACCTGCCGAAGGCAGCGTTCCGCGATGCACCACGCCAGTTCACTCGCGCGCCGGAAGTCCCGCGACTGGTCTTCGTCGGTTCGCTGCAGAATCTCCGCAAGGGACCGGATACCCTGCTCGAAGCGATCGCCCTGTGCGGCCATACCCGCGACGTCCATTTGACGCTGATCGGCGCTGGCAAGCTACGCGATCGACTGGAGAAGCTCGGCCACCGGCTCGGCATCGCCCGACGGCTGACCTGGGCCGGTACGCTACCGAACGGCGCCCCGGTTCGCGACGCACTCGATCAGGCCCATCTCTTCCTGCTGCCTTCCCATTCCGAAGGTCTACCCAGATCGCTCGTCGAGGCCATGGCGCGGGCCCTGCCCTGTATCGCCTCGCCGGCCGGCGGTATTCCTGGCCTGCTTGCTCCCGAGGATCTCGTGCCGGCCGGCGACGCCGCCGGGCTGGCCTCGAAGATTCTCGATGCGGTGCGCGATCCGAGTCGGCTGAGCGCCATGTCGCACCGTAACCTCGAGACGGCTCGAGCCTTTGAGGCCAGCCACCTGACGCGTCGCCGCGCCCCCTTCCTCGCCGAAGTGCGACGTCTCGCTCGATGCTGAACCGATGCTGAAGCGATGCCGATCCTGCTGATCCTGCTCGAGGGCTTCATCGCGATCCTCTTCGCATGGATCGCTGCCTATGCGCCCGTCGCACTCTGCCATCTCCCTCTGAAGACCTCGTATCAGCTCGTTCCCTTCACCTTATGCCTGG
>JBCCEE010000373.1:0-8835 GCA_039030415.1 Acidobacteriota bacterium | reverse complement strand
GCCACGGCGTCGCCTTCGCCGACTTCGACAACGACGGCGATCAAGATATCTTCGAGCAGATGGGTGGCGTCTACCGCGGCGACACCTACCCCAGCGCGCTGTACCAAAATCCCGGACACGGCCATCATTGGCTGCAGCTCGAGCTCGTCGGCACGCGCTCGAACCGTGACGGCATCGGCGCTCGAGTCACCGTCACGGTACGGGACGGTATGGTGAGGGGCAGTACGGTGCGGGACGGTTCGGCACCGGGGACCCCGGGCGAGCGCCGCATCCACCGTCGCGTCGGCACCGGCGGCTCGTTCGGCGGCTCGCCGCTGCGCCTCGAGATCGGCCTCGGCGCCTGCCAGGCCATCACGCGCCTCGAAGTCTTCTGGCCCGCCAGCGGCGAGCGCCAGCGCTTCGACGACGTCAGGCTCGACCGTCGCTACGAGGTGCGCGAGGGTCATGAGCAACTGCGGGAAATTTCGGTGGCTCGCCTAACCCTCGGTGTCCCCTAGCTGGCTCTAGATACGTGTAGGATCGGGGTCTTGTCTTTGGATGACATTGCTCTGACTTCACCGCCCTCCCAGACGTGACGCTGGGTTTTCTGGAGCCTTTTTTCATGCGCGAACCTCTTTCGAAGCAAGCCGGTGCCCTGCTGCTGGCTGTCCTAGCGTCGTTTCCGGCCGTGTCCGCTCTTGCAGACGAGGCGGGACCCGTGGGCTACTACCGATTCCCCGCCATCCATCAGGACACGATCGTCTTCACCGCCGAGGGCGATCTGTGGCGGGTCGGCATCCAGGGCGGCGCGGCTCAGCGGTTGACGACCCACGCCGGCTCCGAGACGCACCCGGCGATCTCGCCGGACGGCACGCGGGTGGCGTTCTCGGCGGAGTACGAGGGGGCGGCCGAGGTCTATGTGATGCCGCTGGCCGGCGGGCTGCCGCGACGCCTGACCTACGAGGGCGATCAAGCGCGGGTGGTGGGCTGGGCGTCCAACGCCGAGGTGCTGTACGCGACGCGCCACTTCGCGACGCTACCCAACCTCCAGCTCGTGCGGCTCGACGCCGAGAGCGGCGCGCGACGGCGCGTGCCGCTCGAGCAGGCGGCCGAGGGCGTGTTCGAGCCGTCGAGCGAGACCGCAGGCGAAACCCTGTTCTTCACCCGCCAGCAGTTTCAGGGCAGCCACACCAAGCGCTATCGCGGCGGCACCGCTCAGAATCTGTGGCGCTTCACAACCGGCGACGCCGAGGCCGTGCCGCTGACGGCGGACTTTCCCGGCACCAGCCGCGAGCCGATGTGGTGGCGAGGGCGCGTCGCCTTTTTGAGCGACCGTGACGGCACCATGAACCTGTGGTCGATGGACCGGGACGGCGGCGACCTCCAGCAGCACACTCAGCATGCCGGCTGGGACGTCAAGTCGCCGGCGATCTGGCAGGACCTGGTGGTTTATCAGCTGGGCGCGGATCTGCACGTGGTGGATCTGGCCTCGGGCGAGGATCGCGCGCTGAGGGTGACCCTGGCCACCGATTTCGATCAGCAGCGCGAACGCTGGATCGACGAGCCGATGGACTACCTGACCGCGGCCCACCTGTCGCCGGACGGCGGGCACGTCGTGCTCACCGCCCGCGGCCAGGTGTTCGTGGTGCCGGTGAAGCAGGGGCGCTGGGTGGAGGCCGGCAGGCCCGACGGCGTGCGCTTCCGCGGCGCCCGTTTCTTGCCCACCGCCGACGCCGAGGCCGCCGCCAGCTCGCTGGTCGCCTTGTCCGACGAGAGCGGTGAGGTCGAAGTCTGGCGTCTCGACGCACGCGGCGTCGAGCCCCGCGAGCAGCTGACCGAAGGCGGCAAGGAGCTGCGCTTCGACGTCTATCCCTCGCCCGACGGCTCGCGGGTGGCGTACACCGAAAAAGATCACGAGCTGTGGATCGTCGAGCTCGCCACCGGGAGTCAGACGCGGGTCGCGCAGTCGCGCTTTTTCGGCTTCCGCGGCATCGCCTGGTCACAGGACAGCCGCTGGCTGGCCTATGGCGTGCCGGCTGACAACTTCATGGGTCAGATACGGCTCCACAGCGTCGAGACCGAGAGCGACACCGCGGTGACGTCGGACCGCTTCAACAGCTTCGATCCGGCCTGGAGCCCCGAAGGCGACTGGCTGTACTTCCTCTCGGACCGTCATCTGGTGTCGTTGGCCGACAGCCCCTGGGGCCTCTATCAGCCGCAGCCGTTCTTGGATGGCAAAGCCAAGATCTACCAGGTGGCGCTGAGGAAGGGGCTGCGCTCGCCGTTCGCTCCGGTCACCGAGCTGGCGCCCGAGCCGCCGAAGCCGTCCGAGGACGAAGGCGGCAAGCGGCCCGCGAAGCCGCGACCCGAGCGCATCGAGATCGAGCTCGAAGGGCTCTCCCGGCGCCTCTGGGAAGTGCCGGTGCCGCCGGGCAATCTGGCGCAGCTCAGCGTGACCTCCGAGCGCCTCTACTGGCTGGCCACCGACACCACCGTGGAGCGCAGCCAGAGCCTGAAGGCCCTGGCGATCGGCCGCGACGAGCCCGAGGTGATCAGCCTGGCGAGCGGCGTTTCACACTACGAGCTGTCGGCCGACTGCGCCCGCCTTCTGCTGCGCCAGGGCGATCATCTGTTCGTGATCGAAGCCGGCGGCGAGCCGGTGGAAGACTTCGCGGAGCACAAAGTCGAGCTCGCCGGCTGGACCTTCCCGCTCGATCCGCGCGAGGAGTGGACCCAGATGTTTCGCGACGGCTGGCGGCTGCTGCGCGACTACTTCTACGATCCGGGCATGCACGGGGTCGACTGGCCGGCGATGTATGCCAAGTACGCCCCGCTGGTGGATCGCATCTCGGACCGTGCCGAGCTCAGCGACCTGCTCGCCGAGCTCACCGGTGAGCTTTCCACCCTGCATCACTTCGTGTCGGGAGGGGACCACCGCGAGGGCGACGACGATATCGCGCCGGCCTTTCTGGGCGCCGTGCTCGAGCTCGACGCCGAGGCGGGCGGCCATCGCGTGGTGAGCCTCTACTCGGCCGATCCCGACCTGCCGCAAGAGCGCTCGCCGCTCGATCGTCCCGGCGTCGACGTCGGCGTTGGGGACGTGGTGCTCGGGATCAACGGCGTCGCCACTTCGACGGTGACCGACGTCGGCCAGCTGTTGCGTCACCAGGCGGGACGCCAGGTTCTGCTGCGGGTGCGCGACGGCGCCAGCGGTGAGGAGCGTGAGGTCATCGTCGAGCCGCTGACCTGGCGCCAGGCGCTCGACTTGCGCTACGTGTCGTGGGAGTACGAGCGTCGGCTACGCGTCGATGCGGCTTCTGAGAACACCATCGGCTACGTGCACCTCAAAGCGATGGGGCGGTCCAGCTACAGCGAATGGGCGCGTCACTACTTCCCGGTCTTCCAGCGCCAGGGGCTGATCATCGACGTGCGGCACAACCGCGGCGGCAACATCGACAGCTGGATCCTGGGAAGCCTGTTGCGACGCCCCTGGATGTGGTGGAAGCCGCGCAGCGGCGACGTCTACCGCAACATGCAGTTCTCGTACGGCGGCCACCTGGTGGTGCTGGTCGACGAGCGCACCGCGTCCGACGGTGAGGCCTTCGCCGAAGGCTTCCGACGCCTCGGCCTGGGCAAGGTGATCGGCACCCGCACCTGGGGTGGCGAGATCTGGCTGACGTCTTCCAACGTGCTGGTCGATCGCGGCATCGCCACCGCCGGCGAGTTTGGCGTCTACGGTCCAGAGGGAGAGTGGTTGATCGAGGGCCACGGTGTCGAGCCCGACATCGTCGTCGACAACCTTCCCCACGCCACCTTTCACGGCGGCGACGCGCAGCTCGACGCCGCGATCGAACACCTGAAGCAGCTCATCCGGGATGATCCACCGATCGTCCCCGAGCCGCCGCCCTACCCGGACAAGTCATTCATCCACCAGTAGATGACCTTCGTCTTTATCCTGACCCATCTGGCGATTTTCGGCCTGTTGGCCGCCACGGCCTTCGCGGCTGGCCGCTGGGTCACCCGTGGGCTGAGCTTCCCGTCGCCGGTCGCCGAGCTCGCCGTCGCCACCGCCACCGGGCTCGGCTGCCTCGGCTCGGCCGGCCTGGCGCTCGGCCTCGTCGGCTGGCTCGAGGCGGGGGCCGTCGTCGCGCTGATCCTCGGCATCCATCTCCTGGCGCTGCCGATCTGGCGCGGCCTGTTCCGCCGGTGGCGGGAGGCCTCGGTCGAGCGTCGCAAGTGGGCCTTGGCCGCGGCGCTGCTGGGGCTGGCGCTGCTGTTCCCGATTCTGCTGCTGGCGATCTATCCGCCCAACTCGTTCGACGACACGATGTACCACCTGCCGTTCGCCCGCTTCTTCGCCGAAGAGGGCCGCGTCGCCTTTGCGCCCCACCTGCGCTATCCGGTCTTTCCGCAGCAGGTCGACCTGGTCTTCACGCTGATGTTCCTGGTGGCGACCGACGTCTCGGCGGCGATGGTACAGACCCTGGCTCTGGCGCTCGTCGCCCTGCTGCTGTACGCCTGGTGTGAGACCGCCTGGCGTGAGTCGAACTGGCGTGAGACCGCCTCGGGCCAGCCCACTCAGGACCGGCAGGCCGGTGCCCACCGCTGCGGAGTTTGGGCGGCGGCGATCTGGCTCGGCAACCCGCTGGTGGTTTGGAACGGGCGAGCGGCCATGGTGGACGTCGCCCTCGCGCTCTACGTGGTGCTCGCCGCCTACGCCTTCAGCCGCTGGAAGGCGAGCGACCAGCCGGGGTGGCTGGCCCTCGCCGCCGCCGGCTGCGGCTTCGCTGCCGCCACCAAATACCATGGCCTGCTCGCCGTCGCCGCCTTTGGGGTGGCGATGGCCTTCGACGCGGTGAAGCGCAAGCGCCTGAAGCCGGCGGCGCTCGCGGCGGCGGTCCTGCTGCTGGTGGCCGGGCCGTGGTACGGCCGCATGGTCTACCACACCGGCAACCCGGTGTTCCCCTTCCTGTCGCAGGTCTTTGGCGAGTCCGAGTGGAGCTTCTTCCTGCAGCACGAGGGCTTGACCGAAGCCGCGCCGGGCGCGCCGGAGCCCAAGCCGCAATCTCAGCGGCTGCTGACGGCGGTCTACGAAGTGCCCGAGCTGCTCATCAATCGCATCGTCAAACTGGTCTCAGAAAACGCACCGGGGCTGCTGGCGATGCCCTGGCAGCTGAGCTTCGGTAAAGACTACTTCGGCAGCGCGCCGGTATCGCCGGCCTACCTGCTGGGTATGCCCTTCCTGCTAGCGCTGGCGGTACGCTCATCCCTGGCGCGCGTAATCCTTGCCGTCAGCGGCATGTACCTGCTGGTGTGGCTGGCTTCGGCCCAGGATCCGCGCTACCTGACGCCGGTCCTCGGGCTGCTCGCCGTGCCGATGGCCCTCGCCACCGCGCGCCTCGCCGAAGCGCTGCCGGCATCCTGGAAGGGGCCGCTGGCACAGCGCATGATCACCCTGTGGGGCGGCGCACTGCTGATCTCTTCCGGGTTCACGTTCACCCACGCCAAGCTGGCCCATCAAGGCCCGCTGCCGATCACCGCCGAGCAGCGCGACGCCTACCTGGCTCGCAATCCGCGCTATGCGGCCGTCAGCCACCTCAACCAGACCTACGGCTCCGACTACACCGTCTACGCCATCGCCAGTGAGAACCTCGTCTACTACGCCGAGGGGCGCCTGCTGGGCGACCACTTTGGCCCGGCGCGCTACAGCAAGCTGAGCCGGTGGATGGCGGATCCCCCGGGCCTGCACGCGGTACTGCGAGAGTTTGACGCGGACTTCTTCCTGGTTCCGGGCTGCCAGAAAGTCTTTCGGCCAGCCGCCGGCACGGAGCCGCTGTTCGAGCTGGTCTATCGTCGAAGCAACGTCTGCGTCTACCGGCTGGGGAGCGAAGCGTCCGAAGATTTGTTAGAAAGTTCAGACGCTTTAGCATCGGGATAGCGCCAAATGGCGTATCGATAAATATCATTCAGCCGATGTCGGTCTCAGGAGGGCTCTACCCTGATCGAGGGAGGGGTGTAGGACCATCTACCATGTGGACAACAGCTGGATTCCGACATCATTTGCCTGGCTCTCGAGCCAATCAACAGGAGATCTTCATGTCAGACACAACCAAGCAGACGTCATCCCCCGAAGTGACCCAAGCTGCAGAGCAGGAGCAGACCGATGCTCTATCGCGTCGCGGTTTTTTGAGCGGTGCCGGTGCCCTGAGCGCGGCGAGCCTCGCCGGTGGCGCTTCTCTGGTGACCCCAGGTACCGCTGAAGCCGAAGACCTGAGCCCCCAGGGCACGCGTCGTCGTCAGGTCAGTGCGGTCCGCGTGCGCGCCCGGGCGGCCCGCAACCTCTTCGATCCCCAATTGGGAGATCAGGATTGCAACGGTGACGACGACGCCTATCCCGACCGTCGCGCGAGCTTCTTCAAGACCCTGCCGCAGAACAACCTCGGCGAGGTCTCTCCGACCGCCTACAACCTCTACTTGACCGCACTAGAGAGCGGCGCCCAGAGTGACTTCGACGCCATCCCGCTGTCGGCCCAGGCCGAGCGCAAGCTGGCCAACCCGATGGCTTCCTACGCCTACGAGATGACCGGTGGCGACGGCCACAGCTCCCGCATGCCGCCGGCGCCGGCGTTCGCCAGCGCCTTCACCGCCGCCGAGATGGCGGAGGTCTACTGGCAGGCTCTGACCCGCGACGTGCCGTTCAACGACTACGGCACCGACCCGCTGGTGGCGGCCGCCGTCGCCGACCTCAACGGCTTCTCGGAGGTCATCGGACCGACCGACGGCGGCATGATCACCCCGGGCACGCTGTTCCGCGGCGAGACGCCGGGCGACCTGGTCGGCCCGTACATCTCGCAGTTCCTGTGGCACGACATTCCGTTCGGCCAGCGCAACCTGGACCAGATGTACAACCAGCCGCTGGCCGGCGATGACTTCATGCTCGACTACAACGAGTGGCTCGCCATCCAGCGCGGTGCCAACCCGGTTGTCGGCATCACCTTCGACGCGACGCCGCGCTACATCAGCAGCAACCGTGCTCTCGGCGAGTGGGTGCACTCTGATTTCACCTATCAGGCCTACCAGAGCGCGGCGCTGATCATGCTCAGCTTCGGCAGCGACGCCTTGAGCGACCGCAACCCGTACAAGACCATCGCCAACCAGGGAGCGTTCGTCACCTTCGGCGGCCCGCAGATCCTCGACCTGGTGACCAGGGCGGCCGTAGTCAGCCTGAAGGCGGCGTGGTACCAGAAGTGGCTGGTGCACCGTCGTCTGCGTCCGGAAGTCTTTGCGGCGCGGGTCGAGAACCAGCAGAACGGCACCAAGTTCTACGGCGTCCACCCGGACATCCTGAATTCCGATGCCGTCGCCCGTCTGCTCATGGACAACGGCAACACCCTGCTGCCGTCGGCCTTCCCGGAAGGCTCGCCGACCCATCCGTCCTACCCGGCCGGCCACGCCACCATCGCCGGTGCCTGCTGCACGGTGCTCAAGGCGTTCTTCAACGAAGACTACGTCATCCAGTCGCCCGTCGTCGCCTCCGCCGACGGCCTGGCGCTCGACCCGTGGGCCGGTGACGACCTCACCCTCGGCAACGAGATCAACAAGCTCGCCAACAACGTCTCGATCGGTCGCGACGCCGCCGGCGTGCACTACCGCACCGACGGCATCGACGGCGTCGACGCCGGCGAGCAGGTCGCTATCGGCATGCTGCGCGACTACAGCACCGTCTTCGCCGAGACCGCCGACGGTTTCGAGCTCACCCGCTTCGACGGCCAGCGCATCTTGATCTCGAACGGCGACGTCATCGAGCTGTAAGTCGACGGAACGGTTGGGATCGTATGGGGCCCGCGGTTTTTGCCGCGGGCCCTCGCGGTTTGAGACTTGGCTAGAATAGTCGGCAGGGGATCACCAAACCAACGCGTATCATGCCGACCGCCAAGCAAGGTGAGGTCACGCGGCTTCTGCTGCAGTGGAGTGACGGAGACCTCGAGGCCCTAGAGCGATTGACGCCGCTGGTCTATGACGAGCTGCGCCGTCTCTCGCGCTCCTACCTGCGCGACGAGCGCCGCGAACCGCTCCTGCAGACCACGGCGCTCGTCCACGAAGCCTACCTGCGCCTGGTGGGTCTCGATGTCGACTGGCAGGGGCGAGGGCACTTTGTGGCCCTGTGCGCCAGGATGATGCGCCGCGTGCTGGTGGACGGCGCCCGGCGACGCAACGCGGACAAGCGTGGCGGTGGGGAAGCGCCGCAGCCGATCGACGACGAGGCCATGAACCGGGCCAGCGACGAGCCCATGTTGGCGCTGCACGAGGCGCTGCAGGCGCTCGAAGCGCAGGACGCCCGCAAGCACCGGGTGCTCGAGCTGAAATACTTCGGCGGCGCTAGGGTGAGCGAGATCGCCGGCATCCTCGACATGGCGCCGCGCACCGTCGAGCGCGATCTACGCCTGGGGCGCGCCTGGCTGGCCGACCACCTGGGCTCGCCCGAAGGGCTCCTTTGAGCGGCGTGGCGACTGAGCGGTGTGGCGACGTGAGCTCCTGGGAACGTATCGAGACGCTCTTCCACGCTGCCCTCGAACACCCGAACGATCAGCGCCGCGCCTTCTTAGACCGTGAGTGCGGCGACCCCGACATTGCAGCCCGCGTCGAGGCTCTGCTCGCGGCCGACGATAGAGCCGAGGCCCTGGTCGACGAGCACCTGGCCGGGGCCTTGGACCGGGAGCTGGCGCAGGACACCGAAGACAGTCTGCCCTTCGAGCGCATCGGCCCCTACCGCCTGCTGCGTGAGATCGGTCGCGGTGGTCTCAACACCGTCTATCTGGCGGAGCGGGACGACGAGCATTTTACGAAGCGGGTGGC
>JBCCEE010000372.1:0-8850 GCA_039030415.1 Acidobacteriota bacterium | reverse complement strand
ACGTGCTGCGGTGGCCTCACCGGGCGAGGCCGTTCCGGGCGCAGCGCGATCGCCAGCCAACTCACGCCGATCAGTATGCCGAGCAGTAGGATCGTCGGCCCCCAGGGACGGCGTCGTGCCGGGCCCATGGGCTTCTGACGAGGTTCCAAGCCCTCCGAGGGGGCAAGATCCGGGTATTTGGCCTTGAGGAGATCGAAGTAGGTTCCGTGGAGTGGTGTACTGGTGGGTTTCATGCCGAACCTCATTACCTTTGTTGCGGCGCCCCGGCGTGCTCTAGCCGGTACGCGGTACAGTCCACAGGTATTGCAAAGATCGATCCAGCTTTTGGAGGCCGGTTGGACTCGATTGGCTAGATCGCATCCAAGAACGCTCGATAAACGGCCGTGTTGGACGGGCTCCGCCGGGCTTCGGAACTCGCAGGATCGCTATGCAGCTGCGTAAACCCCTAACCCACCAAGGGTTACGAACAGCTTGAATCCTGCACGCTCAAACATCTCAACCCTTGCTCGCTCCGCCCAACACGGCCTACCACCTCATGAGCGCAGTTCTAGGATGCGAATTGCTGGACGATGTCCCCCCGGGGGGACGACGCTGTCAACCTCATCGATAACGCTGGCGTAGACTCGTCCCGCCATGGACTCTCGATCCCGATCATCCGGCGACGGCTCAGATCCCATTCCGGATTCGACGATCCAGCGCTTTCGCCAGGCCTACGAGAGCGATGAAGAGCGCGTCGAGCCGGTCGAGCTGCCGACGCTCGACGCCAACCACGAGCGCGACGAGCGACTCGAAATCGTCGCGCTGCGCGGCAATGCCTTCCGCGAAGATCCCGGCAACTGGCCCAAGATCATCCACCATCGCAGGCGTACCGACCGAGTCGTCGTGCTGACCCACGGCTTCAAGGACTCGCCGGCCTTCCTGCACGACATCGCCATGCGCTGCGCTGACCGCGGACACAACGTCGTTTTGCCCCTGCTGCCGGCCCACGGCCGACGTGATCCCGTCGCCGCCATGCGCCGGGTCCGTGCCGAGCACTGGCGCTGGGCGGTCGACCATGCGATCGGCACTGCCCGGCTGCTCGGTGACACCATCGCGGTTGGCGGACTGTCGACCGGGGGGCTGCTGGCCCTCGACGCCTACCTCAGGCAATTCACCGAATTGGCGGGAATCGATACCGTCTTGATGGACACCGTCTTGATAGACAGAGTGTTGCTGTTCGGGGCCGCGCTCGGCTTGAAGCCGATCCAGCGCCTAGTGCTGTCGACCGCTGCCGTACCGCGCTGGCGCGACGCCTGGGCCGAGCGTCAGCCCAACCGCGGCATCGGCGGCAATCCGATCAAGTACTCACGCTCGTTCCTGACCGGCGCCCGCCAAGTACACCGCATCATTCAGAGCCTGGGTCTGAAGGGCCAGCCGCCGGCGAGCGCGCTGGCCGAGCTCGCGGCGAGCCCCGAGTACCGCAGCCGAATCTTCGTGGCGCACTCCGAAGTCGACCCCACGATCCGCTACTCGGCGGTCGAGCCCCTGGTCGACCCTGAGGATCCAGGCCAGCACCACATCGTTCCCGCGGCGCGCGAGGTCGGCCATGCCGACCTCGTGCTCGCCCACGACCAGAGCTTCGAGCCGCGCTGGCCCGACGAGCCGGGTCCGCTTTCCGCCAATCCTGAATTCGCAGGGATGATGGACAAGGTGCTGGCGTTCTTGGACCGCTAGAGACCCGCTACGACGGCGCCATGCTGGCGACCCGCTTGGCCGTCGCCCGCGAATTCTGCTGCACGCCGGAGCTGATCTGTGCCGCCATCGCGTCCGGGAAGACCTCCTCGGTGCCGTCGGCCAGAGCCGCTAGCGTCGCCTCGGCCACCGCTGACGGCGGCGCCTTGGGCATTTCCAGATCCTCGGCCATGTCGGTGTCGATCGGCCCGGGGTAGACGCCGATCACCTGGGTGCCCTGGCCCGCCAGGTCCGCCCGCACCCCTTGCGTCAAGGAGTGCCCGGCGGCCTTCGAGGCGCTGTAGGCGCCGATCGTCGGGAAGCTGACCAGGCTCGAGATCGACAGCACGTTGACGATCGAGCCGCCGTCGTGGGCAGCCAGCACCGGCGCGAAGGCACGGATCATCGCCAGGGTGCCGAAGTAGTTGGTGTTCATATCGTCGCGCGCGCCGTCCAGCGACTTGGCTTTGATCAGGCTGCCACCGCGCGCTACGCCCGCGTTGTTGATCAGCAGATCGACATCTCCCGCCTGCTCGACCGCGGCCGCGATCTGCGCATCGTCGGTGATGTCCAGCGTGACCGGCACCAGCTGGTCCGGGGCCGTCGCCACCAGCTCCTCTACCGACTCCGGCCGCCGCGCCGCGCAGTAGACGCGTCGCGCCCCCGCGTCCCTCAAGGCTTCGGCAAAAGCCCGGCCGATTCCACGATTCGATCCCGTCACCAAAGCCGTGCGCCCTGAAATGTCCATG
Source organism: Acidobacteriota bacterium (assembly GCA_039030415.1). Classification (GTDB taxonomy): domain Bacteria; phylum Acidobacteriota; class Thermoanaerobaculia; order Multivoradales; family J023; genus JAAELT01. The sequence continues at coordinate 6,391 of JBCCEE010000372.1, read as the reverse complement.
CTTCACGTTCCTTTCTTGGCATAGCCCTACGCGATGTTTCCAGCGGTCTCCCGCATCTGTACTGTTTTCCAGACCTGCTGTCTCCCAGACCTGTGCTTTTTCCCAGACTGAGTTGTTTCTCAAACTGTACGCCTCGAGCCTGGCAACCGATGCGCTATTCGATCGCCCGAATCCGCTCCACCAGGTCGCCATAGCGTGCGCCGTACTTGGCGTAGAGCGGCTGCACCGCTGCTTGGAAGGCCAAGATGTCCTCGACCTCGTTGAGCTCGGCGCCCGCCGCCTGCACCGCGGCCAGCGCCTCGTCGACGTACTCGCGCCAGAAGCCGCGCTGGGCGATCGACGATCTGCGAGCGGCCTCGCGCAGGGCCGTCTGCTCCTCCGGCATGAGGCGGTTCCAGGCGTCGCGGTTGATCAAGAGGACGTCAGGGATGGTCGAGTGGCGATCGTACGAGTAGAAACCGGCGACCTCGAAGTGGCGCTCGGAGCGGTAGCTCGGAACGTTGTTCTCGGCGCCATCGATACTGCCGGTGTGGAGGTTGGTGTAGACCTCTTTGAACCCGAGCGAGACCGGCGAGGCGCCGAGCGCCGACACCATCTCGCGCATGATCTCGGATTTCTGCACCCGGATCTTGAGCCCCTGCAGATCCTCCAGTCGACGGATCGGCCGCTCGCGGTTGTAGAACGAGCGCGAGCCGGCGTCGTACCAGGCCAGCCCCACCATGCCACTGCTCTCGAGCGAGGCCAGCAGCTCATCACCGAGCTCACCGTCCAGCACGCTCCACATGTGGTCGGGATCGCGAAACAGGTAGGGCAGCGTCAGCACGCCGATCTTTTGCGAGAACTCCGCCAGCGGTGCGACCGAGGTACAGGCTAGCTGGATGCCGCCAAACCCGAGCTTCTCTAGCGCCTCCTTCTCGTTGCCGAGCACCCCGCCGAGCTGCAGATCGAGCTCGATTCGCGAGCCGAGCAGAGGATCCTGTGCGACCTGCTCCGCAAAGTCGCGCAGACCGCGGGCGGTGGGATAGCCCTCGACGTGGACGTTGGAGAGGATCAGCCGCTGGGGCGCTGGCGCCTGATCCGTCGCGCCGCCGCCGCAGGCGGCTAGGGTCACCGCGAGCGCTAGCAAAACGCACGCTTGGTACACGGAACTTTGTTTTGTCATCTGAGCGATCCTAACGTGCCACCCAGCCAGGAAGCCACAGCGAGACGGCGGGCACGAAGGTGACGAGCAGCAGGATGGCCAGCATCGCGACGTAGAACGGCCACAGGCCGCGCGTCGCTTCTTCGATCGAGATGCCGCCGATGGCGCAGCCGACGAAGAGGGTGCTGCCGACCGGCGGGGTGCACAGACCGATCGCCAGGTTGAGCAGCAGGATGACGCCGAAGTGCACGGGGTCGACCCCGAGCTCGGTCATCACCGGCAGCAGGATCGGCGTGGTGATGACGATCAGGGGCGCCATGTCCATGAAAGTGCCGAGCGCCAGCAGCATCAGGTTGATGCCGAGCATCAGCATCACCTTGCTGGCCGACAGCGACATCAGCCACGTAGTCAGCTGCGACGGTACGTGCAGGTAGGTCATCACCTCGCCGAACGCCGCCGCCGCGCCGATCAGGATCAGCACCATGCCGGACGTCTTGGAGGCCTTCAGGAGCAAGGGGCCGTAGCCGCGCCAGCTCAGGGTGCGGTACCCAAAGGTCGACACCAGCGCCGCCCACACCACCGCCACCACCGCGGCCTGATGCGCCGGCACCCATCCCAGGGAGATCGGCACGATGATAATCAGTGGCGTCACCAGCGCCGGCACCGCTCCGACGATGATCTGTGCCGCCCGCTTCAGCGGCACCGGTGCCTCTGGCGGATAGCCGCGGCGCCGCGCCGTGAGATAGGCCAGGGTCATCAACGCGCTGCCGATCAACAGGCCCGGCACGTAGCCGGCCAGGAACAGCGACTGAATGGACACCAGGCCGCCCGCCGCCAGCGAGTAGATGATGGCGTTGTGCGACGGCGGAATGATGATCCCCTGGGTCGACGACGTGACCGTCACCGCCACCGAAAAGTCGCGATGGTAGCCCTTGCGCACCATGGTCGGGATCAGCAGCGAGCCGATCGACGAGGTGTCGGCGACGCTCGATCCCGAGATGCCGCCGAAGAACATCGAGGCGACGATATTCACCATCGCCAGGCCGCCGCGGATCATGCCGACGCAGACGCCAGCGACGTCGATCAGGCGACTGGCCATGCCGCCACGGGCCATGATCTCGCCGCACAGGATGAAGAACGGAATCGCCGCCAGCGTCGTGTCGGACATCTGCACCGAGATCTTCTGCACCACCACCAACGGCGGCAGATTCGCAGCGAAGCAATAGGCGAACGCCGACAGCCCGAGACAGAAGGCAACCGGCACCCGCAGCAACAGCAGGGCCGCGAACAGACCGAAGACCAGGCCGAGCAGGCTGCCGTCCACCATTACGGACTCGCGTCGCGATCTTCGGCTGGCGGCGCCTGGTCAGGCCCGGTCAGCACCTCTTCCAAGGCGAAGACGGCCATCAGCGCGCCTGCCACCACCGCCGGGAAGTACTGCACCGCCGCGCTCAGGCCGGTCGCCGGCAGCGTGTTGCCGACCCGCGACGTCAGCGCTGCGCCGTAGAACGCCACCAGCACGCCAAACAGCGCCACCAGCGCCGAAGCCAGCCGCAGCACGCCGTCACGCCAGGGCCGCGGCAGTCGTCGGATCACGATTTCGACTCCGAGATGTACCCGGCCGTGGATACCGTAGGCCGCGCCGAGGAAACCGAACCACACCAGCAGCAGCCCCGAGATCTCGGACGTCTGCGGCCAGGAGACTTCGAACAGCGCCCAGGCCACCGTCTCGAGCGTCGCCAACGCCACCAGCGCCGCCAGCAGCAGCGCCAGCACCACGCCGACCGCACGCGCGAGATAAAATGTCAGGACCCGCATGAAGGCCGACATTCTATCGCTCCAAAGAGCTCAGAATGCGCCAACATAGCCCGCACCGAGCCCAACCAGGCCGGCGCCGCGCGACGCGATAAAAGCAGACGTAACAGAAGCAGACGCCACAGAAGCCGACGTAACGGAAGCAGACGCCACAGAGACAAAGGAGCCGCCGCATGCTGTTTCGCAGGATCACCGATCCCCACCTCGCGCAGAATGCCTACCTGATCGGCTGCCAGCGGACCGGCGGAGCGCTCATCATCGACCCGCAGCGCGACGTCGACCGCTACGTCGAGCTCGCGCGAGCCGAAGGGCTCGAGATCGTCGCGGCCACCGAGACTCACATCCACGCCGACTACCTGTCGGGCGTCCGGGAGCTGGCGGCCCGTGGAGTCAAGGTCTACCTGTCCGATGAAGGTGGCGACGACTGGCGCTACCGGTGGGCCAGCGACGAGGACATCGACAGCGAGCTGCTGCTCGATATTGATAGCGAGCTGCTGCTCGACGGCGACAGCTTCCGGGTCGGCAATATCGAATTCCAAGCGCGCCACACCCCGGGGCACACCCCGGAGCATCTCAGCTTCCTGGTCATCGACCACGGCAGCGGAGTCGACGAGCCGATGGGCCTGGCTTCCGGCGATTTCGTCTTCGTCGGCGACCTCGGCCGACCGGATCTGCTCGAAACAGCGGCCGGTGAAGTCGGCGCTCGCGATCCCTCAGCGCGGGCCCTCTACCGCTCGGTGCAGGATTTCCTCGAGCTGCCGGATTTCCTGCAGCTGTGGCCGGGGCACGGCGCCGGCAGCGCCTGCGGCAAGGCCCTGGGCGCGGTGCCGACCAGCACGGTCGGCTACGAGAAGCGCTTCAACGCCTCGATCGCCGACGCGCGGGTGAGCGAGCAGGCCTTTGTCGACGCGATCCTCCACGGTCAGCCCGAGCCGCCGACCTACTTCGCGCGCATGAAGCAGTTGAATCGCAGCGGCCCACCGATCCTCGGTGAGCTCCCCGAGCCGCGGCACCTGTCGATCAACGATCTCGAGGGCATCCTCGAAGATCCCGATGCTGTCGTCGTCGATACCCGTTCGGATCGCACCGCGTTCATGAACGGTCATCTGCCCGGCGCCCTCTACGCGCCGCTCGGCAAGAGCTTTCCCACCATCACCGGCTCCTACATCCTCCCGGAGCAGAAGATCATCTTGATCCTGGACGCCGATCGCGTCGACGAGGCGGTGCGCGACCTGATCCGTATCGGCCTCGATCAGGTCGTTGGGTACTTCACCCCCAACATCCTCGAAGGCTACGTCGGCTACGGTCACGAGCTACAGCAGATCGAGATTCTCGATTTCGAAGCCGCGAGCCAGCTCGACCAGGTGGCGGGCGGCCCCGGCGATAGAAACGGCGATCGCAACCTAGCCCTCGACGTGCGCAGCATCACCGAATACGAGACCCGCCACCTCCCCGGCGCCCTCAACATCGCCCACACCCGTCTGGCGGCGCGTGCTGACGAGCTGCCGACCGACCGCCGCCTGCTCGTCTACTGTCGCACCGGCGCACGCGCCTCCTACGCCGCTGCCTACCTGCAGCGCGCCGGCTACGACGTCGCCTACGTTGACGACAAGATCGAGAAGTGGAGTTGAATCATGAGTCCCGACGACGAACAGCGCCTCACCGAGCTCATCGCCAGCGCCGACAGTCCCGTCGGCATCGACGCCAAGAAGACCCACGTGCTGATCCTCCACAAGCTCGAGCAGATCGAGGCGCGCCTCGCACGCCTAGAAGCGGCGGCGCAGGCCGACCTGCGCCGAGATCTTTAGAGGCGTCTAGCTGACGCTTGTGAATCTCACGCTCGTCTTTAGAAGCGTTCAGTTGTTGCTTGTGAAAACGAGCGTGAGATTCACAAGCTAATTTTTTAGCCTCTCAATTTGGCCCTGAGCTTCACAGGATAACTTGAAACGCCTGTGAAGCTCATCCCCAACTTCATAAGCAATCAATAAACGCCTCTCAAGGCGAGTCCGATATTGATGAGCTAAAGTCTTACGCTTATGAAAATCAGGGGCCAATTAATAATCAAACGTTTTTTACCTGTGAAGATGAGTGCCGGCTTCACAAGCAACAACTGTACGCCTATGAATCCTAAAGAGAGCTTCACAGGCTAAATATCGATGCCTGTGAAGCAGCCGTTGTTTCCTCGAGCTGTCGAGACTCCCAGCCGTCGACCCGCCGCGTAGCGCCGCGCGGCGGTGCAGCCAAGACCGGCGGAGCACAGCCCCTACGCTTCGCAGCCGCACGATCCTCGATAGATCGAGCCTCCTTGGCTGACCGAACGCGAGCCCAAGCCTCGCGCCTCGACCCCTGAACTCCCGGCAGCTCAGCCACACATTCGCAGGCTCTAGCGCCAGCCGGTGCACGCCTGGGAATCTCCTTGCCACAAGTGTGCATACTGTGTATGCTGAGCATATGGATATACACAGTGAGCTGTCGGTCTCACGTGCCGACGGTCGACCCATGTATCTCCAGATCATGGAGCAGATCCGGCGCCGAATCGCGGCCGGCGATTGGCCGCCCGGCACCGAGATGCCCTCGATCCGTCAGCTGGCGATGGCGCTCAGCGTGAGCGTCATCACCGTCAAACGCGCCTACCGCGACCTCGAACAGGAAGGAGTGATCGTGACCCGTCACGGCAAGGGCTCGATGGTGGCACCCGACGCCGAAGCCGGAGCCCGACTCTTGGAGCAAGATCTGAAGCGCACGCTCGCCCAAGCCATCGAGCTCGGGTCGGTGCTGGGCTACTCGCCGGACGAGCTCGCAGCTCAGCTCGTCGCGGCGGCCGAGGAAGGAGACGGGGACGCATGACCGCAGCCCTACAGATGCTGGGGGTCGGCAAGAGCTACCCCTTCTTCGAGCTCGACGGGCTCGACCTCGAGGTCGCCACCGGCACGATCGCGGGCTTGATCGGCGCCAACGGCGCCGGCAAGTCGACCACCCTGCGGATGCTGATCGGCCTGGTGCAGCCGGACCGCGGCAGCGTCGAGGTGCTGGGACACCCGATGCCCGAGCAGCAGGCCGTAGCCAAACGCCACGTCGGCTTCGTCTCCGACGACCTCGGCCTCTACGCCCGGGCGACCCTCGGCTGGCACATCGACTTCGTGCGGTCCATGTTCGAAAGAGGCACGACTGGAAGCCAAGGAGCAACCGGTCCTTGGGACACCGCCTATGCCGAGCAGCTCCTGCGGCGGTTCGACCTGCACCTGGCTCAGAAAGTCGGCCGCATGTCGCGGGGTCAGCGGGTCAAGGCGGCGCTGCTGCTGGCTTTGGCTCGCCGCCCCAAGCTGCTGATCCTCGACGAGCCAACCGCCGGGCTCGACCCGATCGCCCGGCGCGAAGTGCTCACCGCCTTGACCGACGTCCTGGAAGACAGCGAGCGCACCGTGCTGTTCTCGT
>JBCCEE010000371.1:0-8853 GCA_039030415.1 Acidobacteriota bacterium | reverse complement strand
TGTAGATCACGTAGGCCAGACGGGAGGCGTCGCCATCGATCACCTCGAGAGCGTCGGTCGCGTCCGAGGCTTTCAGTGCCTCATCGATGCACACCACCGCCACCGTCTCTCCAGCTAGAGCGACCGCCTCAGTTCGGCACTGCGAGTCGGTCAGGATCACCGGCATCGCGGTGTCCTCGATCAGCAGCTTCAGCCGCGCCTCGGGATACGCTGGATCGAGCGGGCAATAGCTGCCGCCGGCGCGCAAGATCGCGAGCACGCCAAAAGCTCGCGCGACGCCGCGATCCGTCAGCAGACCGACAATGGGCTCTCGATTCGAGTCGGCTTCCCGGCCGACGCCGGCTGCCCTGAGGGCACGCGCCAGCCGCGCCGTGCCAGCCAGCACCTCAGCGGCTGAGACGGCTTGTCCAGACGACGGCGGGTCGCCAGCCTCTCGCAGCACCGTCGAGCTCGGAGCACGCTGCAGGCTCGCGACTACCAGATCATGAATCCCGGCAGCCTCGGGAATATCGACTCGCGGGCCCCGAGAGAAGTGGCGCACCTGCTCGAGCTCGCTGGCGGTGAGCAGCGAGACGCCTCCCAGCTCGACTTCCGGCTGCCGCGCCAAGGCTTCGAGAAGGGTCATCCAGCGCGCGAATACCTCCTCGATCTGCTGGCGGGTGAAGCCCTCACGAAGGTAGACGAAACGCACGCCGAGGTCGTCTCCCGATCTGCCGTACTGCGTGCACTTGACCGTCAACCCATGGAGCTGGGCGTCGTTCGGCACCAGCTCGACGTGGCCCCGCTCACCGGAGCGCAGGCGCTCGACCTGGAAGTCGAACACGGTCTCGAACAGGGCGTCGAGACGGAAGCGCTGGCGCAGTTGGTGCAGCATCCGGAAGGATGGATAGCGACCGTGCCGTAGCCCAAGCTTGAGGCCGCGGGTCACTCGCTGTTTCGCCCAGGCCGCAAAGCTGGTCGAGGGATCAACCTCCAGCACGAGCGGTACGATGTTCGAGACCGGGCCATGTGCGGTTTGGAGTTGAGACGAGCCGCGGTTGTGCACCGCGAGACCCATCACGAAGCGTCGCAGACCTTCGAGCTTGGCGAGGGTCAACGCCAACGAGCCGCAGAGCGCCGCTGCCGACGCTATCCTGGCAGCTCGGGTCAAGCGCTTCAGCACCCTGCTGGGAACCGCAAATTCAGCCTGCTCTGCGGCCACATTACGCTGGCCGGAAGCTTCGGGACGCTTGGAGAGATCGACGACATCGAAAGGCGCCTCCAAGGCGCTCAGCCAATAGCGCTCGTCTTCCTTCTCTTGCGCCGAGCCGAGGTACTCCGCTTCCGCCTCTAGGACCCGTTGAAACGTCGTCAGCCGCGCTGGGTTCCTGACGTCTCTGAGGCCGGAACGCTCGAGGTAGCAGTCTTCGATCTCTTTCAGCAGCAGCCCGACGCTGACGCCGTCCGAGACGAGGTGGTGCAGTGAGCAGACCAGCAGATCCTCACGCTCGCTCCGGACCAACGCAAACCGCACCAGCGCCTCACCCGCCCTGAGATCGAAGGGCGCGTTGCAAAAGCGCGCCACGAAGGCCGCCAAATCCTCGACGTCACCGAGCGCTGGCCGTTCCGTGTCGAGCTCGCCAAAACCGCGCACCGTCACCGGGACCGGAGTCGGCGGTTCGAGCCGGTAGCTCGGCTGTTCTCCGAGCCGTACGAAACGCACGTGTAGGCTGGCGTGCCGCAGAATCACCTCGTCGATCACCGCGAGCAGATCAGACGCTTCGACCCGCTCGCGATAGTGCACGACACAGCCGTTGTTGTTCAGGCTCGTACCGGGGCACAGCAGCTCGCGCAGGTAGATCTGATGCTGTAGGCCGGTGAGCGAAATCTCTTCGGAGCGAGCCATCGGCGCGATGTTGCCATGGCTTCTGCCACTAAACTATCGGCGTTCTCTCTTCGGCTTCCGTAGCTACTGCAGTTGATGGCGATACGGCTCCACGCCAAGCGACGGCTCACGGAACAAGGCCCTAGCGCAGCGTGGTCTAGAATCATCCCAGGCGCGGCGTCGAGCTGCGCCGCTAGACCTTGAGTGCGACTTGCCAGATTCTCAGACTCCTCCTCATGCTGACCCGGCCTCAGTGGCCGCGCTGGTCCAGCGGATTCGGAACAAGGATCCGCAGGCCGAGGACGAGCTCGTCGCCCAATTCAGCCGCGGCCTGGCGCTGATGCTGCGACGGCTCACCGGCAACGCGGCGCTGGCCGAGGACCTGCACCAGGAGACGTTCCGCGTCGTACTTGGAAAACTGCGGGCGGGCGATCTGCGGGAGCCGGAGAAGCTGCCGGGCTACCTGCGCGGGACGGCCCGCAATCTGCTGCTCGCTGAACGCCGCCAGGGGGCGCGCCTCCGGTTCGATGGCGACGGCGCTTCGCTGACCGAGCCAGATCGTGGACCGCGAGCCGCCGAAGCGCCGCAGCTGCACAAGGTGCTGCGCCAGGAAGAGGCTCGCCTCGTGCGTCGCCTGCTCGGCGAGATGCGTTTCGAGCGCGATCGTAAGATCCTCTCCTACTTCTACCTCTCGGATCGCACCAAGCATGAGATCTGCCGCGACCTGGGCGTCGATCCAGGTGGCTTCAAGAAAGTCCTGTTCCGCGCCCGCGAGCGGCTGCGCGAGCTGTGGGATCGCTCCCAGAAACGCCAGAGCCTGGTGGAGGATGCGCCGTGAAACATCCCGAGATCGACGATCAAGCCGTGGCCGAAAACTACGTTGCCGGCAAGCTCACGCCCGCCGAGGTCGCAGAGTTCGAGGAGCATTACCTCAACTGCCCAGCCTGTATCCAGGCGGTCGAGGACGCCGAGCGGCTACAGCGTGGTCTGGCGCGGGCGGCGGCCGAGGACATCGCCACCCAGCAGACGATCCTGGCCACGGTCTGGCGTGCCCTACGCACGGGTCCCGGCGTAGCGCTACTGCTGGGTCTGCTGGTGGTGGGACTGCTGCCAGCTGGCTTAGCCTGGCAGCGTGCCAACGACCTGGGCGTCGACCTCGAGACGGCTCGCCAGGAGCTGGCGGACGAGCGCCGCCCGCGGGTCAACACGCCGATCCTCTCCCTGGCTCCAACCCGCGCCGGTGAACAGCCACTGCAGCAGATCTCACTGCTCGCCGAGCCCGAGTGGATCGTGCTGGCTATCGAGCTCGGTGACACCGCGCGCCCACGGTATGCGGCTGAGCTGATCCGGATCGAAGGCCCGCAGATCTGGCAGTCGCAAGACCTCGAGCCGAGCTACCGCGGCACCCTGACCCTCAGCCTGCACTCTTCCCTGCTGCCACCCGGCAACTACCTCCTGAGCCTCGAAGGCGACGGCCAGGAGCTGAGCTTCCCACTGCGCGTCGTCACGCTCTGAAACCCGGCTCGACTCGCAGCCGGCAGGTCGAATCAGGCGACAGATTCCCCTGCTGACCGACCCCAGAAATCGCCCGCCAAGGCGCGATCTGTCGACCCAAGCGATCCCAGGATCGCCCGAGCTCGAACTTTTTTCGAGAAAAGTTGGAACCTTCCTGGCCTTCCTGAAACTGAGGGGCCGGACATGGCGATCGTCGCCCTGCCCGCACCGTGAAGGTTGGCCAACCTCCCGTTCTTGTTCACCCGAACGCAGCCGGAATCCCCGGCCTGGGAGGTTCAAATGTTCCGCAAGATTCGTCTCACCCACCTCGTCGCAGTCGCCTGGATTTTCACTTCTCTCATCGCTCGCACCGCTGCCGCCGCGCCGAACTGTGACAGCGCCTTCGAGCTCGAGTCCAATACCGTCTGGCGCAGCACCGGCTGGCACCACACCGCCACTCTCGAACGTACTACCTTCCGCTGGCATCTGCCGTCGACGGGCATCGCCACCGTCGACCTGTTGGCCGATGGCTCGGGCTTGGCTTGGATCGCCCTCAGCTCCGACGGCTGCGGCGAGCCGACTCCTGGTTTTCTGGTACTCGAACGGTCGGCCAGCCGCCTGGTAGTCGCCGTCGTTTCGGCCGGTCCGCTCTACCTCACCGCCAGCGCCTCGGCGCTCCGCCTCGATACCAGCTTTACCCCGGCCGAGCTCGTCCAGGAGAGCTACGAGCTAGGCGATGCAGGTCTCCGTGCCAGCCGAACCCGCTTCCTCGCCGCCCGTCCCGTCGACAAAACCGAACCGGAGGTGATCGATCCCGAGCCCGACGCACTGACTTCCGGCGGCCGCTCGTTCAGGAGGACTGAGCCGGAGGTGATCGATCCCGAACCCGACGCACTGACCTACGGCGACCGCCAGCTGCTCGCAAGCATTCTCACGTTGGAGCCCACCAGCTTCAGCAAGACGGAGCCCGAGGTGATCGATCCCGAACCCGACGCACTGGTGGCTGGGCCCCACCTCTCGCAATCGGCTTGGCAACAAACGCTGATCTACCAGCCGATCTGCCGGCAGATCGAGCTCGACGACCACGGCGATACCCAGGGCTGCGCCACGCCGCTGTCCCTCGGCCACAGCGTTACCGGCGAGCTCGACAATGGCTGGGGCGACGACAGCGATCTGTTCTCGTTCCACCTGGACGAGACCTCGCAGGTCGAGATCTCCCTGGTCTCCGAGGGGGTTGACCTCGCCTTCGAGCTGTTGAGCTCGTCGGGGCAGCGCCTCGCCGTCGATTCCCATTGGACCCAGGACGAGGCCGCTGTGCATCTTCTCTCGCCGCTCGCTCCAGGTCGCTACTTTCTGCGCGTGACCGGGGATTCAGGCGCCTACGCCCTCACGATGGCGGCATCGAGTTGACACCCACGGAGCCAGGGCGATGGCTGGGACGGATACCACTCCCCGCTTCATCAGGGCCTCACGGACCTTGCGCAAAGGCCGCCGCCCTCTGGCTCTTCCCCCAAGCCTGATACAAAGCGTGAACCCGGCGGCGGGCATTGCCCGTCGCGATGTCTTGCTCGCCCTTGGCATCGCGCAGGGTTTGGTAGGCCCCGAGCAGCACGGGCTCCGCCTCGGTATACCGTCCCTCAGTCGCGAGAAAGCTACCCCACAGGCTCTCGGCATCCGCAATCGTCCAATCTCCGGCCGGCTTCTTCGAACGCAGGGTGGCGAGCGCCTGGGTTAGCAGCTCGCCGGCCGACTCAGTCTCGCCTTCCTCGAGCAGCAGAGCCGCGAGATTCTTCCGCGAGTTGGCGCTGTGAACGTGATCTTCGCCGAGCAGCTGCAGGCGCACTTCGAGGGCCCGCTCGAGATGCTGGCGAGCCTCCGGATAGCGACCCTGGGCATGCAGGATCCTTCCCAGGCTGCTGAGGACGGCGGCCACCCGCGTGTGCTCCGGCCCCAGGCTCTCTTCGAAGATCTCCAGCGCCTGGCGCAGCAGCGGCTCCGCCTCGCTCAGCATCCCCAGGTTGCGCCTCAGCGCGGCCAGGCTGTAAAGGCTGTTGGCGACCTCGAGGTCTCGGGCACCGAATAGGCGCCGCTGATCCTCCAAGATCTCGCGATGCAGCTGCAGCGCTTCTTCAGGCCGCCCAGAATGCGCCAGCAGCGTCGCCAGGTTGCGCTTGCCGAGCACCACACGCCGCGCGTCACCGAGCCTGTCCCACATCGCCAAGGCGCCACGAAACTGCTCCTCGGCCGCCGGGTAGTCACCGAGGTCGTAAAGCAGGCGCCCCAGATTGTTGATCGTCGCGGCAAGCTCTTGGCGGTCCGTGGGATCGTGCTCGAGACGGATGCGGAGCGACGCTTCTTTGAGCTTGCGAGCTTCCTGATAGAGCGACAGGTTGTTGTACACCGTGCCGAGAGAGGCGAGCAGCTGGGCTCGAATCTCAGGATCCTCCTCGAGCTCGCGCAGCAGCCGCTGACGGCCGCGATCCAGCACCTCCCGAACGCTGAGGGCGCCGGCATCGGGATCGCCGGAATGAAAGATATCTTCGAGCAGACCGGCCACCCGTTCGGCCCGTAGCAAGGCATTCTGGGCCTCGACCTGCGCCGACTCGGCGCGGCTCCGAGCCGCCTCCGCCAGTTGACCTCGCTGCACCGCCTGGCGCCAGAACACCGTCGTGGTGATCGCAAAGCCGAGGATCACCAGCAGGACGACCAGGCCCAACCGGTTCCGGCGCACGCTCTTGCGGAGTCTCTGCCGCCACGATCCCGGATCGGCTTCGATCGGCAGATCGGCCAGGTGGCGCCGCAGATCCTCCGCCAGCTGAGCCGCGGAGGCGTAGCGCCGCGCCGGCTGCAGGTGCATCGCCTTCTGAACGATCGCGTCAATATCGCCTTCGAGTCGCCGCCGAGCTTCGAACGGCGCAACGCGGCTCGGGGGCTCTAGCTCTCCCGCGCACACCAGGTCTCTGACTTGTCGAATGCCCAGGCCCTGGAGACGGTAGGGCTGTAGGCCGCTGACCAGCCGATACAGCAGCACGCCGAGGGAGTAGATATCACTCGCCGTAGTGACCGCCTCACCCCGGAACTGCTCCGGGCTGGCATAGCTCGGAGTGAGCCGCCGCTCGACCCGCTCGCTTCCGCCGGCCTCCGGTTCAGGATCCAGTAGCTCGGCGATGCCGAAGTCCAGCAGTTTGGGCTCCCCTTCGGCCGTCACCAGGATGTTGCCCGGCTTCAGATCCTGGTGGATCACCAAATTCTGATGCGAAAACTGGACGACCGCGCAGATCTGCTGCACGAGCTCCAGGCGCTCGCGCAGGTCCAGCTGGTGACGATCACAAAAGCGATCGACGGGCTCGCCTTCGACGTATTCCATGACGAAGTACGGCATGCCCTGATGGGTGGAGCCGCCATCAAGAATACGGGCGATGCCGGGGTGCTGAAGCTGGGCTAGGATCTGACGTTCGCGGAAGAACTGGCCAACCAGGTCGATGTTCCGGGTGCCGCGATCGATCAGCTTCAATGCCACCTGCTGCTCGTAATCGTCCTCACGCGTCGCCAGGTAGACGCGCCCCATGCCGCCGCGGGCAATCAGGCGCTCGACGCGATAAGGCCCGATCCGGCAGCCGAGATTCTGATCCGCTGGGGTCGAGCGGGCATGCGCCGATTCGCGGCGCGGTTCACCGTCGAGGGTGGTTTCGCCGCTCAGGGTCGTCATGAGGAGCTGCAGCTCCGTGCGACGCTTGGCGTCGCCGAGCCCGCTGATTGTAGCCATTTAGATCATCATAACAGCTTGATACTCTTGCCCTCATGGCATCCGACGCAACGGATTGGCGAACTACTGAGACGCGTCAGCACACCACCGCCGGTGACTCCCAGACCTCCGGTCCAGCGCACGTGCCCGCGCTCACTCTGCTCGCCCACCCCGACCCCGACCGGGTCGGTGAGCGGCTGGCGCTGACGGCGCTCAGCTTCGGCCGTGCGATCCAGCTGTCGCGTCTCGAGCCGGCATTCTCACGACCGCAAGACTCCGCGCAGCATGAGCCTTTGCCGCTTGCCGAGCGCAGCATCAGCCGCCAGCCGATCGGCTTGTCGGGTACCGGCTTGGCTGGCGAAGTGCAGGTGGACGCCCAAGCCACGCGCACCGAAGTGTTGGTCGAGGGTGAGGTGGTAGCGGGTCGCCGCGTGCTGAGTGCCGCCGAGGTCGAGCGCGGCGTAGTGCTGCAGCTCGGGCGGCGCGTCGCTGCGCTGCTGCATCCCATGCTGCTGCCGCCTCCCGAGCCCGCGCCTCAATACGGGCTGGTGGGCGACAGCGACGCGATGGTGGGATTGCGCCACGAGATCGCTGGGCTCGCTCCTCTGAACGTCCCGGTGTTGCTGCGCGGCGAGAGCGGTACGGGTAAGGAGCTGGTGGCGCGCGCCCTGCACGACGGCGGCAGCCGCAGCCAGGGCCCCTACCTCGCCGTCAACATGGCGACGCTGTCGCCGTCCCTCGCCGCCGCCGAGCTCTTCGGAGCGGCACGAGGCGCGTTTACTGGCGCGGACCGTAAGAAGATCGGCTGGTTCCAGGGCGCGCACGGCGGCACGCTGTTTCTCGATGAGATCGGCGAGATGCCGGTGGAAGTGCAGGCTATGCTGCTGCGGGCTCTGGAGAATCACGAGATCATGCCGGTGGGCAGCGTCGCGTCCCAGAAGGTCGACGTGCGGGTGATTGCGGCGACCGATGCTCGCCTCGAAGCCGCCATTGCCGAAGGGCGCTTTCGCGCCCCGCTCTACCATCGCCTGTCGGGCTACACGCTGCAGCTGCCGCCTCTGCGCCAGCGCCGGGAAGACATCGGTCGTTTGCTGAACCACTTCTTCGAGCAGGAGCTCGCCCAGCTCGGCGCTGGCGAGCAAGGCGATGATGATCCCATCGTGCCCCCCGCCAGAGTGATCGCCCGTCTGGCGCGTCATGACTGGCCGGGCAACGTCCGTGAGCTGCGCAACGTCGCGCGTCGACTGGCGCTTTCCCACAGGCTGCCGACTCGGCAGCTGCTGACGCAGCTCGAAGAAGTCTTGACGCCGACGACTCCGTCACTGGAGCTTCACCCGCCCGCAACTGCTCAGGCCGTCGCAAAGCTCACCCCTCCCCCGAGGCGGCCCAACGCCCGGCGACGCCGCCGCAAACCGGCGGACGTCAGCGAAGACGAGCTGCTCGCGGCGCTCGAGGCGCATAGCTACCGCATGCGTGAGACGGCGGAGGCGTTAGATCTGTCCCGCATCGGCCTCTACCGTCGACTGGACACGAGCCCCAACGTTCGCAAAGCCGCGGACCTCGGGCGGCGCGAGATCGACGACGCCCTGGAAGCCGCGGACGGCGACGTCGAGGCCGCGGCGCTAACGCTGCGCGTCTCGTTACAGGGCCTGAAACGTCGGATCACGGCGCTCGGTTAGCAACCGCCGCCTCCCGCCTCGTCGAACGTCCGACCGCTTAGCAGCGGGTTCAGGTATCGGTCAGGTTGGCT
>JBCCEE010000370.1:0-8868 GCA_039030415.1 Acidobacteriota bacterium | reverse complement strand
GGTAAAAGGTCGTCATCAAGAATGCGGTTGCTTGGTCGTCGACGTTCCAAAGCGTCGAGACCACAGCGGGGCTGCCGGCGTAGAGGAAGGCTCGGGTCAGGCCGATGATCTCGTCACCTTCGTTGCGTTCGCCGAGGGCGGTCTGGCAGGCGGAAAGCACGACCAGGTTGACGCCTTCGAGGTCGAGCCCGCTGAACACTTCCTCGACCTCGAGCAAACCATCCTGGGTGGCGTCGCGTGCCAGGACGATGCGGCTGAAACGTGGTGCCCGAGGCTTGTAGACGCCATGGGCCGCCAGGTGCAGAAGGTCGATCTCACCCGCCGCCTGGTGAACCCGGCTCTCGGTGGCCGCCGCGCCGATCAGGGCCTCGGTATCGAACAACTTCGCCACCGCTCGAGCCTCCTCGGCCGCCGCGGTCAGGTTGTCGAGGCCTGGATCGTCAATCTCAGGATTGCCGATGACCAGCGCCCGGCCGTCGAAGGGGCTCGTCTTGTTGCCAAGAAAGCTCAGAGCGCTGACGCTCGGTGTGTAGGAGATGATGTTCGACTCGCCGAAGTACGGTTGGTCCGGAGCTTTCCGCAGGGCTGCAAACGGCACGTAGTGCAGGATGCCGTGGGGTACTAGGATTACCCGCTGGTGATGGACGTAGGGCAGGACCGGCTCGATCAGCTTTTGGTAGTACTTCTCGGTGAGGTGCGTCAGGCTCAGGCAACCCGATAGCCGTTGGCTACCGCGCGCCCGGCCGTGACCTAGCTCGCCTGCCAAACACGACAGCTCGGGTCGGTCGGCGTCCGAGATCGGAAGGGTGACCTGCTCGAGCTGCTGGCGATCCACGATCCAAGCAAGGATCCGGTCAGGGGCGATGAAGTAGGAGATCAGCGTCGTCTCAGGTGGCAGCACGTCCTGCTGAAGCGCCTCGACGCTGACGATCGGTTTGACGCTGGTGAGCTCCTGGTACTCGGGCCGTTCGAGCTTGATCTCGACCTGCCTGCTCTCAAACTGCTGGCGTTTGCGAAGCAGCTCTGGGCTGTTGGGTTGATTCCTTTCGAGGGCCAGGATTTCGGCCCTCAGCTGGTCGAGATCCGCCAGCAAGCTCGAGTCGCCCTGGCCGCGAAGGTCGAGCCGCTGATTGCCAAGCATGTGCAGCAGCGCCCGAGCGCGGGCCCGCTCGGCCGTCATGAAGGCATCGTGCGTCTCTCCCTCGATCGCCATCAGCAGGGTCGCGATCTGGTAGAAACGGTAGTAGCGATCGCTGAACAGCGAGGCCAACAGGTTGTCGACTTGGATGTTGCCGGTCAGCTCGTCGAGCATTGCGATCGCCTCGCGACCCGTGGCTGCCGCTTCCGGCAACTGGCCGTTGAGCCACTGGACCATCATGGTCATGGCCACGGTCTGAGCTTCGATTTCGTGCAGCTGCCATTCTTTTGTCCGCTGCCGAAGCTCGTTTAGCAAGTTGAGGGCTTCTTGCATACTTCCCTGCCCGCTGAGTCGCATCGCCATCAAGATCACGGCGGCCGCTCGCTCCCATGGGGCTTTGAAGGCTCCCGGACCCGCAGCGGATCGGTTCGCATCCGATGGGTCCTTCAGCCATTTGCGCAGCTCGGCTTCGGCCGCCTCGTCGAAGCGGGTGATTGCTGGCATGACCTCGAGCAATGAGCTCTGCAGCGCCAAGCTTCGCGTGTAGAGGCCTCGGGATTGCCCCATGGTCCTCAGCAGCTCGTTGATATCTCGCTCGAGCAGGGCGGAATCCGTATTCGGCCAAGCTTCGCGCGACCTGTCCCACTGTTGCGCGAAGGCACTCCACGCCAGAGCCAGGGGATCGCCGCTTTCCTCAGCGATCTCTCGAGCCAGGTTCAGCTTCTCCTCTAAACGCTCAGGCCTTCCAAGCAGAAAGTACACGCCGCCGATGGACGTCGAACAGACCACCTTCAGCTGAGCCGCCCTCGGATGATCGCTGCCGGCGTTGTTCAGAACGGCATAGGCGTGCTCAAACGAGATCAAGGCTCGCTCGTAGTCTCCGCTGCTCGTCGCCAGCATGCCGTCGGTCGTTCGCACCAGCGCCTCGGTGAAGGCGTCGCCGCTAGCCTCAGCCGCCTGCAGAGCCTGTTGTGCCGCCGCCCGCGCCTCTTTCATGTCGCCGCGATCAAAGAACAGGTTGATCCGGTCCACCAGGACCTTTGCCTGGTTAGTAGCGCGGCCGCGGCGCTGGGCCTGCTCGAAAGCCAACTGGTTGAAGCGATGCGCCTCGGCAGTGCGTCCCTGCACCCTCTCGAGCTCGGTCAGGCGTCGCAAGATGTCGAGCCTCAGCCCCATCTCGCCCATACGGGTCGCGGCTTCGAGGGCTCGATCGTAGAGCCGGCGGGCTTCCGGCAGGCGTTTCTGGAGCGCGACGACCTGGGCGTAGTGATCGTAGACCTGGGCGTCCATGAGCCCCATGAAGGACCCCGCTAGAAGCGTTGCCTTGTGCAGTTCGTTTTCCGCCTCGGGAAATCTACCGGCTGCGGCGAGGGCCATGCCGAGTCCGTCGCGGGTGACGAGCTCCAAGAGGGGACGGACCCTGTTTCCACCTTGGGCCGGATCGGGTAGGTATTCGGCAGGGATGCCCAGCCACTGGGCGATATCGCCGAAGAGTCCGAGCCCGGCGGACTCCGAAGCTCCTGCCGGCGCTGCGAGGGTCTCTAGCACTTCTGCATATAGAGTCGCCGCCCGATCGTGCTGCCCGAGCGTGACCAGGTTGCTGGCGATGAACGTCCGGATCAGGATGGATCCGCTGCGGTCGCCGGAGGCATCGAGTGCCCGCAGACTGGCTTCGAAGTCGGCTATGCCTTCGGCCAATCGCCCTTCGTCCGCCTTCTCGACGCCTTGGATGAACAGGCACCAGGCGCTCGACGGGCTCGAGCCTGCAGCGCACTGGTCGTTCTCCCTTCGAAAATGTTGATTGATGAGCTCCTCGTCGAAGTCCAGGAGGCCGCCGGGGCCGGATCGCAAGAGCGGCGGGAGGCCAGAAGACGAGCCAAGCATGGGAAAGCCACCTGCTGGTGGTAGTCGATGCGTTACGCTGCCCTCAGCCGCCGGGGCCTGTGAGTGCGGTTTGGGTGGAGCGCCGGGTCCCGCGCTGGACGAAGCGCTATCGGCTGCGCCGGGGATCTGTGCTGGCTCCTTGGATGATGGCTGCGGCGCTTTGTGGGGTTCGGGTGGCTGGTCTCGAGATAGACGCTGGGTAACACTGGTGAGTCGCTGCTCTAGGTCGCTGCGCCGGGCGGTGTCGCCGGTCATCTGGGTGGCGGCAATCGCGCGACGGTAGAGCTCCTGGGCGTCTCTCCAACGCTGTTGATGCTCTCGCAGCGTAGCAAAGTGGCCGAGAACCTGGGCGTCCATGAGGTTCCAAAGACTGCGCGACAAGATCAAGGCGGTTTCGAACTGGGACTCAGCCGCGTCGAAATCGCGCCGTGCCGTCAGCAAGACCGCGTAGCTGTCGCGCAGCAGCAGCTCGAACTGGTTGAGGATCATCGGCCCGACGATCACCAGCATCGGCTCCATTTGCTGGAGCATCTCGGGCTGCATTCCAGAAAGCCGCATGAAGAACCCGAGACCGCGCAACGAGATCGGCTTGCCGGAAGTCCGCAGCTGCTCTATGGTGGCCAAGCCCCGACGGTAGGCTACGACCGCGTTTTCTGGGTGCTGGGTCATTGTCTCCGCTTGTGCCACCATGTGGTAAGTGATGGCTTTGGCGAGGTCGTCTCCGACCGTGCCGAGGCGATCGAGCGCTTCTTGGAACGAGCTCCTGCCCGCTTCGAGCTGACCGAGTGACATAGCGGTAATGGCCTCGAGCGTCTTGCAGCCGGCGACCTGATAAGCGTCCGCTGTGTCCGGCGTGTTTTTACAGGCATCGAGCTCTGCCTGGAGCTGTTGCTGCATCTTGGTGGGATCGAGCTGGGGTAACGTCATCGCACCGGGCTGTGGGAATAGGCCGCCAATCTGCCCCTGTCCGTGAGCAGGAGACCAGATTGACAGCGTCGCCAACCCAGCGACGATCGACGCGACGCGGGCTACTCTTGTGATCATGAATACCCTCCGATGTCTTTCATGGTTGGTCAAAAAACCTAAATATAAAGACACGCCAAGGTGCACTCTGGGGGCCTTCTCGAGGCCACGGTTTCTACAGATAGCTGCGCTCACCGCCAGCGCAACTCACCCTCTCGTAGATGCAGTTGCGGGACGCGAGCTAGCGAGGCCCTGAACGCTGCGAGCCTCGAGCTGCCGCCCGAAACTATGGCTTCTCGAGGAGCATAAGCGTCTCTGTGCCGCCGGTCGGATCCAGCGGCAGACACGCCTGGCTAGGAATGTCTTCAGACCACCGGTCGCGAGACTCGAACAGCTTGCGGTCTGCTCGTGCACATACTTGGCGACTGCCCGCGCGTCCCTTACGGCAAAGGCCAGCGGCTGCCAACGGGCTGAAGGATAGTCATCGATGCCAAAGGACCAGCCTTCTTGTCTGCCGCATGTGATGTCCTCCAGAGTTTGGGATGGTGCCACTGTCTGCATAGACACCTTCGGGCGAATTTGGAGGCAGGAAGCGGGTAGAGAGGTGGACTTCAGCCTCTACGATCCATCGTCTAGCGGATCGAGTCAGCCTCCGGCGACGAATAACTTCGTACACTGCTGATGAGAAATCCTGGTGAATCGTGCCGGGAACGCAGCAGCGCAGAAACAGCTCAGCCCATGAGACCGCTCAGCCCATGAGACAGATCAGCCTATGAAACAAAGTTTGTTCGACCGCCTGGCAGACCGGAGCATCTTCTTCTCCTTCGACCGGTCCGGCTTCGAGCGTCACCGCAAGTCTTTCGTCAAGGGTGACCTCGACGTCGATTTGACGGGCAAGCGCTGTCTGATCACGGGTGCCAACTCCGGGCTCGGCCGGTCCTCGGCCCACGCTTTGGCTGCGCTCGGTGCCGAGGTTTGGCTGCTCTGCCGCTCTCGCGAGCGCGGCGAGGTCGCCCTGGAAGACATCCGCTTCGCCACCGGCAATGATTCCCTGAAGCTCGAGATCCTCGACGTCTCGAGCCTCGACTCGGTGCGGCAGCTGGCGTCCCGCGTGGGTTCACGGCAGGTCGACGTGCTGATCAACAACGCTGGCGTCCTGCCAGCGGAGCGGCAGTTGAGCGTCGACGGTATCGAGCTGACCTGGGCGACCAACGTGCTCGGGCCCTTTCTCTTGACCCATGAGCTCCTGCCCAATCTGAAGCAGGCTCCCCAGGGGCGCATCCTCAACGTCTCCTCCGGCGGCATGTATACCCAGCGCCTCGACTTGCGAGACACTCAGTGGCAGGGGCGCAAGTTCGATGGCGTCGTGGCGTACGCTCAGACGAAGCGCGCCGAAGTCATCTTGACCGAGCTGTGGGCTGAGCAGCTCCAGGTCAGCGGCGTCACCTGCAACAGCATGCATCCCGGCTGGGCCGACACTCCCAGCGTGCGACAGTCCCTACCTCGCTTCTGGCAGTTCACCAAGAATCGCCTGCGCACACCCCGAGAAGGCGCCGACACCCTCGTCTGGCTGGCCGCCTGCGAGCGCATCGCGACCGAGACCGGCAAATTCTTCTTCGATCGCCGCAGCGTCCCCAGCCACCTGATGCGCCGTACCCGCGAGCGACCCGGCGACCGCCAGCGTCTGTGGGATCTGTGCTGCGAGCAGGCGGGGCTCTAAGTCGGCCGCGGCCGCCTGGAATTTCCGGATTAAATCGGCCTAAAGCTTTGAAAACAAGCGATTACGAAACGGGTGGCACCTTCCGAGCCCGAAACGGTTAGCACTCTGCCTCGCACTAGCACCCTCGATCGTTCAGCCGTTTTGGTGACGGATCTCGAAGCGATCCTCGCTCAGACGCCAGGCGCCGTCGTCCTGCAGCTGCCAGAGCTCGAGGGTGATGATGCCGCTGCCCAGGCGGCTCATCGACCACCCAGACGATAGGACGGCGGTTTGGGAGTCGAGCACGTGCACCTGCGGATCGTCGTAACGCAGAGTGCCGGGGTCGCCCGCCAGCACATCGGCCCAGAATTTATGGATGGCTTCGCGGCCGCGCAGATCGGCGATCGGCTGTGCGGTCATGACGGCGTCTTCGGTGTAGCCTGCGGCGCAGGCGGCGGCGTCGCCGCGATTGAAGCAGGCGATCCAGGCTTGGGAGGTGGCTTCGACATCGGCTCGGATGGCGTCTCGGGTGGCGTCTGAAATGACGGAATCGAGGGCTTGGGGCGGGTTGGCGACGGCGGTCGAAGGGGTAGAGGACATGGCGACTCCTTGAAGAGATCAGGTGTTTCAGGTGTTGGCGGCCCCTCGCAGGAGAGGCGTTCGATGCCTGGAAGTCTGAAGCGCTGCCGCCGCGTTCGGAATAGACAGGTCCGACGTTGATCGGTACATTCTCGCCAAATGCGTTCAATCTGTATCCTGGCCCTATCACGGGTTTTCGATTCGGCACTCGTCCTGACGCGCGATGTGCTGGTGGCTGGGGAGGCCGCCAGCCGCGAGGCGGGCCTGCCTTCAGCAGGGACACACTGCGTCGCGACGGTCGACGGGCATGCGATCACCACGGCAGGCGGCCTTCGGATCGAACCGGAGGGCGACCTGTCGATTGCCGCCGAGGCCGATCTATTGATGGTGCCGGGCATGGGTCTCGAGGGCGTCGACGATCTCGCGGCGTTGTTTGCCCTGCTCGAGGGGCCCGAAGCCCAGGTGGCCATGAGCTGGATTCGGCGGTTGCGCGCTAGTGACATCACGGTAGCCGCGGGCTGCACAGCGACGTTCCTGCTAGCCGAATCCGGCGTGCTCGACGGCCGTCAGGCGACCACCAGCTGGTGGGCAGCTGAGGACTTCCGAGCGCGCTATCCCGCGGTGGACCTACAGCCGCACATGATGCTGACGCACCACGACGGCGTGGTCTGCGCGGGCGCCGCGATGGCTCACATGGACCTCGCGCTGTGGGCGATCGGGGCGGCCCATGGGCCCTCGGTGGCGGATCGCGTGGCGCGACGCCTGCTGCTCGACGGCCGGGCTTCGCAAGCGCGTTACATGGCGACGGGACACCTCGCCCAAGTGCATCCGGTTGTCGTACGTGCCGAGGCGTGGATCCGTGAGCATTTGGCCGAGCGCATCCTCATCGAAGACATCGCGTCGGCGGTAGCCCTGAGCCCGAGGACCCTCGCTCGCCGCTTCAAGGAAGCGACCGGTGGATCACCGCTACGCTTCGTTCAACGCTTGCGGATCGAGCATGCGGTGCATCTGCTCGAGACCTCGGATCTCTCCTTCGATGAGATCGCCACCCGCGTCGGCTACCGCGAGCCCGCGGGTCTGCGCCGGATCCTACGTCGGGAAACCGGTCAGTCGCCGTCAGACTTTCGCGATAGTGGGCGTAAACCGGAACCTTGATGGCCTCTAAGCCGCGACCAGGCGATACCCGAGATCGAGCGCTTCGCGATCGAGTAGATGGCCGTAGAGGTCGTTTACTCGACGAGGGTCGACCGCTCTAGCTGCTCGATCCGAGCGTAGAGGATCTCTTCGTTCACCTCGAGACTATTGATGATCCCGAGAATCGCGATGAGCCCGTCGGAAACCAGGCCGTCCTGTCCGTCACCGAACTCCACCTGCAGGACCTTGTTGCTGGCACCGATGTCATCCGAGACACCATCCGGATCGAGCCAGGTTCCGGAGACCTGCATCTCGGTGACAGCCAACATGAACCGTTCGAGGGTACCCGCTTTGGCGGACGGCAGGATGACCGTCATGAAGTCTCTGCGGACCCGCGGTAGGTGAACCCCCTGTCGCTCATTGCAGAAGAGCAAGGCATAGAACAGGTCGTGCGCCTCCCTGAGCAGGTTGTTGCCGGCGGCGCTACGATGCGCTGGCCCCAAGGCTTCCTTGCCTTTGTGCGGTGGGTCGACCAGATACTGCTCGGCGATCAGGACGTCGCGAGGCAAGGCACGATAGCGCGACATGGTTTCCCGGAGTTTGCCCTCGGTCAGCTCCAGCGCTCGGATGCGCTCCAAGCGCTGGCGCCGTTCCGAAAGCGGCTCGACATGCTGCGCTTCGCGCGCGAGCTGGCGCTGCGGCGTTGCGTGCAGGTGCCGGTCTTGAAGAATCTGCTGAACCAGAGCCTCGCGGAGCCACGCAGCATCTTTAACCTCTAGCGCCGCGCGGAGTCTGGACTCCAGCTCCTCCTCGAGCTCGGTATCGAGGGCAGCGACAATCGCCTGTATCTCGTTCGACATGGCCGACTCCCTCATGCTGGCAATAAAGGTGGGCTGAGCAGTGATTATCCTAAGTGGGTGAGCAACCCAGAAGCAACAAACTGGGGGGTAAGCTCGCGTAATCGCAAGTTGACTATGGTACGCCTCATTCGATCGAGAACTGCATCAGCTCGACGGGAACGGAGTCGCCGTCGTAGGCGCCGGCCTCACAGGGGTCGCCGGAGGGCCGAGCCTCGCCGCGCTGGTCGAGCGTCGCGGTGAGGCCGCAACCGTTCTCGAAAGCAGGCACCAGGCCGATCGCCGGGCTGCCGTGGAAGACGGGGTGGGTGTCGGTCGGCCCGCCGTTGTCCGTCAGCGGATCGATGACCGTGCCGGCATCGCCGGAAGGCACGGCGTCGAAAGCGCCTACTGGGCAGCCGGAAGCGTCGCCGCCTTCGCCGAAGACGTTGTAGTCGCCGGAGTCGATCCCCACCGAGCAGTCCAGCGAGCCGTTGCCGGTGACGATCGAGCTGTCGATCGTCAGCGTCCCGGTGCCGGCGTGGGAGAGACCCGAGGAGTTGTCGGTGATCGTCACGTAGCTCAGCACGGCCGCCGCGCTGCCGGCGTAGCTCAGGGCGCCGCCCTCGGCAGCG
>JBCCEE010000369.1:0-8951 GCA_039030415.1 Acidobacteriota bacterium | reverse complement strand
GCGATCCAGCTGCGCGTCGTCGAGCAGCTGGCGCTGCCAGGCGGCGAAGTCGGCGAATCCTACCGGCAGCGGCGGCAGCTGAGCCGCCCGCCCCGCGCAGCCCGCGCGATAGAGCTCAGTGAGCTCACGGATCAACACGCCGAGCGACCAGCCGTCGGAGATGATGTGGTGCATCACCACCTGCAGCACGTGCTCGTGGTCGTCGAGCCGCACCAGCAGGGCGCGCCACAGCGGCGGCCGGGCGAGCTCGAACGGCTGCGCCAGGTGCTGATCGAGTAGCCGCATGAGGGCACCGGGCCGGGCGGCCGCAGGCAAAGCCCAGAGATCGATCTGAGCGAAGCTGGCAGAGAGCTCGGGAGAGTGAGTGTCCAGCACCGTCGGCTTAGGACGACCCTCGACGCCGACGAATCCCATCCGCAGGCTGTCGTGCCGCCGCGCGACGCCAAGCAAGGCGGCCTCGAGCCTCGTGACGTCGAGCCGACCGGTGAGGCGGAGAGTGATAGGCAAGTGGTAGGCCTCGCCCGGTCCGCCCTCGGCGCGGTGCTTGCCGGTGGACTCGGGCTCCGCAGTGAGCTGATCGAGAAACCATAGCCGCTCCTGGGAAAACGACGGCACGGCGGGGCCGGAGTGTGGGACCAGGGGCAGGCCGGCGGAATCCTCGTGGTTCGTCTCCTCGATCGCCTCGGCCAGGGTTTCAATCGTCGAGTGCTCGAAGACCTGGCGCAGCTCGAGCTCGACGCCTCGGGTTGCTCGCAGTCGAGCGACCAGACGAGTGGCGAGCAGCGAATGACCGCCTAGGGCGAAGAAATCGTCTCGGATTCCAACAGGTTCGACGTCCAGCAGCTCGCTCCACTGCTGGGCCAGCCAAGTCTCGAGCGCGGTGCGCGGTGCGACGAAGCGCGCCTTGGCCTGCCACACCGGGGCCGGCAGGGCGCGTCGGTTCACCTTGCCGACGACGAGTAGCGGCAGGTTGTCGAGCACTACGAAAGCGGCGGGCACCATGTGATCGGGCAGGCTTTCGGAGAGGAAGGCCGCCAGTGCGTCCGCCGGTTCGCGTTCCGCGAAGGCAAGCGACTCTTCAGCCAAGACGACATAGGCGGCGAGTCTGCGGCTCGAGCCGTCAGCGTGATCGACCACCGCCGCCTGCTGCACCGCCGGATGGCGGCAGAGCGCGGTCTCGATCTCGCCGAGCTCGACCCGGAAGCCGCGGATCTTGACCTGGGCGTCGATGCGCCCCCGAAACTCGAGCGCACCGTCGGCCCGCCAGCGGGCGAGGTCGCCGGTGCGGTACAGCCGCTGTCCCGGTCGCTCGGCGAAGGCGTGAGGCACGAAGCTCGCGGCGGTACGGGCGGGGCGGCCGAGGTAGCCGCGCGCCAGCGTCGGTCCGCCGATCGCCAGCTCGCCCTGCGCCGGACTCGCGACCGGCTGGCCCCAGCGGTCGAGGAGCACCACTTCGGCGCCGGCGATCGGGCGACCGATCGGCAGGGTGTTCGGCAGGGTGCTCGGCAGGATGCCAGCCGTTTCGGCAGAGGGGGAGGCGTGGGCATCGCACCGCCAGCCGGTGACCGAGATCGTCGCTTCGGTGGGGCCGTAGCGGTTTTCGAGCAGGGCGCCGCCCGGCAGCCCAGCGTGGAACCGTCTCGGCAGGTCTTCCGGCATGCGCTCGCCTCCCACCAGCACGTGCTGCAGGCTGTGACAGCGGGCGAAGTCAGGATCGTCGACCGCGGCGTCGAGCAGGGCGGTGGGGAACGAGGTGTGGGTGACGCCGCGCTCCTCGATCCAGCGGGTCAGGTGGGAGCTCTCGCGCTCGCTGCCCGGAGGCATGGCGACGATTCGCGCGCCTGCGATCAGCGGGGCGAAGAGCTCTGCGACGGAAGCGTCGAAGTGAAGGTGGGTTTTGTGCAGCAGACGGCTGCGCGAGTCGAGCTCGCGGCGGGCCATCCAGCTCAGGCGATGACCAATCGCGCGGTGCGGCACCACTACACCCTTGGGGCGGCCGGTGGAGCCCGAGGTATACATCACGTAGGCGGAATGCTCCGGCGAAGCCTCCGGGTAGGGGGCGGCTCGACCCACCGCGGGCGCCGAGTCTTCGAGGGCGTCGACGCACAGCGTCGGCATTTCGACGCTCGGCAGCCGCTCGCGCCAAGCGCGATCGGTGAGCAGCACGCGCGCCTGGGAGTCTTCGATCATGAACGCCAGGCGCTCGACGGGATGCTCGGGATCGAGCGGCAGGTAGGCACCGCCAGCTTCGAGCACCGCCAGCAGGCTGATCAACAGCTCTGGCGAGCGCTGTAGGCAAACGCCGACGATCGCTTCCGGCCCGACGTCGAGCGCCCGCAGCCGATCCGCCAGCTGCAGCGAGCGCGCCTGCAGATCGGCGAAGGTGCACCAGGCGTCGCCGAGACAGAAGGCCGTACGATCGGGGGTTCGCTCGACCTGGTCGGAGACGAGCCAATGCAGCCGTGGCTCGCTCGGTCGTACCGGCTGGGCGTTCCACTCGATCAGCGCCTGCTGATGCTGCGCCCGGGTGAGCAGCGGCAGCTCGGCGAGGAGACGATTGGGCTCGGCGACGGAAGAGGCGAGCACCGCCGTGAGGTGGTCGGCGAGGCGCTGGACGGTGGTGCGATCGAAGAGGTCCTGGCGGTAGCCCCAGACGAGGGTGAGGCCCTCGGCTTCGTGCTGGACGGTGTCTCTCTGGATGGTGAGACCGAGATCGAACTTGGCGGTCTCCACGGTGGAGGGTAGCGGCTCGAGGTGCAGCGGCTCGTCGGCGCTGGGGTGCGGAGCGTCTGCCGCCGTTTCAGCCAGGGTCAGCATGACGCGGAAGAACGGCGTAGCGTCGAGATCACGGCGCGGGGCGAGGCGGGCGACCAGGGTCTGGAAGGGTAGATCTTGGTGGGCGTAGGCGCTGAGGGCGACCTCGCGGCTGCGCTCCAGCAGCTCGTGGAAGCTGGGATTGCCGGCGCAGTCCATTCGCAGGACCAAGGTGTTGACGAAAAAGCCGATCAGGCCTTCGACTTCCTGCCGCGTGCGGTTGGCGATCGCAGTGCCCACCGCCAGGTCGGATTGCCCCGAGGTGCGGGCCAGCACGGCGTCGAGCGCTGCCAGCGCGGTCATGAAGAGGGTGGTGCCGGCACGGCGTCCCAGTGCCTCGACAGCGCGGGCGAGCTCGCTGGGCAGGCGCCGGGTCACCAGGCCGCCGCGCGAGCTGGGGGTCATCGGCTGGGGACGATCGCTCGGCAGCTCCAGGGGCGGCAAGTCGGCGAGGCGCCGGCGCCAGTAGTCGAGCTGCCGCTCGAGCGTGTTGCCGGCCAGCCACTGGCGCTGCCAGTGAGCAAAGTCGGCGTACTGCACGGGCAGCGGCGCTAGCGGCATCTCATCCTCGTCGGAGGCATAGCTAGCGGCCAGCTCTCGCTGCAGGATCTCAGTCGACCAGCCGTCCGAGATGATGTGGTGCAGATCGAGCAGCAGCAGGTGCTCTTCGTCGTCGAGCCTGACGAGCGTGGCGCGAAGCAGCGGACCGCGCTCGAGATCGAAGGGCTGCTGGCGCGCTCGCCGCACCGCATCGGCGACGGCGTGGCGCTGATTCCGGGACAAAGCTCGCAGGTCGACTCGCGGAAGCTGGCACGCACCGTAGGAATAATCACTGTGAGGGTGAATCACCTGAACCGGCTCGCCGTCGCGCTCCTCGAACGTGGTGCGGAGGGATTCGTGCCGCGTCACCACCGCCGCCAGGGCGCCTTCGAGACGCGTGGCGTCGAGGCGGCCGCGCAGTCGGACGGCGCTGGGGATGGCATAGAGCGCCGGATCAACGCCGAGACGGGTGAGCAGCCACAGCCGCTCCTGAGCGAACGACAGCGGGAAGGCCTGAGGTCCCGCCGCATCCCGAGGCTGGGAGACGAGCGGCGGTGCGGCCTGAGAGGAGCCAGTGTTCTCCAGAAACTCAGCGAGCTGAGCGACACTAGGCGTTGCAAACAGCTGGCGTAGAGGCAGCTCGACCCGGCACGCCTTGCGAATGCGCGACACCAGTCGGGTCGCTAGCAGAGAGTGACCGCCGAGCTCGAAGAAATCATCGTGGCGTCCGACGCGTTCGCGGTCCAACACGTCTGCCCATAGGCCAGCCAGCATTTCTTCGAGCGGCGAGCGCGGCTCGGCGTCCCGCGGGTCGTGGGTCTTGGGCGCCGGCTCCGGCAGCGCGCTGCGGTCGACCTTGCCGGTGGGCAGCAAAGGGATTTGCTCGAGGGGAACGAGGATTGCCGGTACCATGGCGTCGGGAAGATGGGCACGCAGGTGAGCTTTCACGGCCTGCGGATCGAGCTCGTGACCCGGTACTGACACGAGGTAGCCGACCAGGGTTTGCGAGCCGGCGGCGGAGCGCTCAGAGGCGAGCGAGCGCGTCACGACTACGGCTTCTGCCACGCTCGGGTGGCGCAGCAAAGCGGCTTCGATCTCGCCGAGCTCGATGCGGAAGCCGCGGATTTTGACCTGATCGTCGACCCGCCCGGAAAACTCGAGGTGGCCGTCCGGCAGCCAGCGCACCACGTCGCCGGTGAGGTAGCGCCGCGCGCCCGCTGCTTCCGCCAACGGATCCGGCACGAAGCGTTCGGCGGTCAGCGCGGGGCGGCGCAGGTAGCCGCGCGATAGGCCATTGCCGCCGACTGCGAGCTCACCCGGCGTGGCGATCGGCAGGCGACGGCCCCGACCGTCGAGCACGCCGAGCCGATGATGCGCTGAGCGCCGGCCGATCGGCGTCGCGTTGCGCTGGCCGTCGTGCCGTCTATCCGCGCTGCCGACGCAGAAAATCGTGCTGTTGATCGTGGCCTCGGTGGGTCCATAGCCGTTGTAGATCACGCAGCCATTGGGCAACCTCTCGAAGAGCGCGTCGATCATCTGCCGGCTGAGCGCCTCGCCGCCGAGATGCAGGGTCTTTAGAGCTGATGCCCCAGAGTCGTCGGGCTCGGCGTTGAGCAGTTGACGGGCGAACGACGGTGTAGCGTGCAGGGTGTCGATACCGACCGCGGCAGCGTAGCGCGCCGCCAGCTCGGGATCGGCGAGCTCGTCTCCTTCCAAGACGTGCAGGGTGGCACCAAACACCAGGCTGGTGAGCAGCTCGAAAACGCCGAAATCGAAGATGTGGGCCAGGCTCTGCAGCACGCGCGTTTCGGGGCCTAGCGCGAAGCGGTCGCGCCCCCAGATGAGCGTCGGCAAGAGATTGGCGTGGGAGATCGGTACGCCTTTGGGCCGCCCCGTCGAGCCGGAGGTGTAGATCACGTAGGCCGTCGAGTCGGCGGGGGGTGGTCCCCAAGACGGGGCTCGCGAGGCCTCGGGAAGCGTCTCGCGATCGAGCAGCAGGCGAGGAGTGGCTTCGAGCAGACCCTCAGCGAGCCGTGAATCCGTCACCACCAGGCGTGCCGCCGAGTCTTCCAGCATCAGGGCGAGGCGCTCTGCCGGCAGCTTGCCGTCGAGAGGCAGGTAGACGCCGCCGGCCTGCAGAATGGCCAGGACCGTCGTCGCCAGCTCTTCGCCCGGCTGCAGCAGCGTTCCGACCACCGTCTCGGGGCCGACGCCGAGCTGCCTCAAGCGGTGCGCGAGGCGAGCTGCGCGGTCCGCGAGCCGGCCGGCGGTGACGTGAGTGCCGCGATCGACGAGTGCGATGGCCTCCGGCGCTCGGGCGGCGCGCTCGCGGAACAGCTCGAAGATCGCCTTTGACGCGCCCGGCTCGATGGCAGCGGGCGGCGTGTCGCCGGCGGTGCTCCAGGCCGTCAGCTGACGGCGCTCGGCGGCGGTCAGAATCGACAGCTCGTCGAGGCGACGGCTAGGATCTTCGACAGCGTCGCGGAGTAGGGTCTCGAAGTGACCGAGGAAGCGCCGCAGGCTGCTGACATCGAAGCGCCTTGGATCGGCCTCGAGCTCGCCGATCATCGGGGTTCCGGCGACGTCTTGGCTTTCGGAGCTCAGGTCTTCGAGGCTGATGTCTTGGGGGCTGAGGTCTTCTAGAATCAACGTCAGGTCGAATTTGGCCGCCCGACCCGCGACGTCGAGCCTGCGGCTCTCCAGCCCGGGTAGGCGCGGCGCGGCCCACGGGGCCTGCAGCACGAGCATCAGGGTGAACAGTCGTGAGTCGACGGCGGCTTCAGCTGTCGGTTCGGCGTCACCGATCACCTCGGCGACCACCCGGTCGTAGGGCACGTCTTGATGGGCGGTCGCGTCCACGGTCGTCCTGCGGGTGCGCCGCAGCAGCTCGTCGAAATCCGGATTGCCGCTGAGGTCGGCGCGCAGTACCAGGGTGTTGACGAAGAAACCCACCAGATGCTCGAGCTCCTGGCGCGGCCGGTTGGCGAGCACTGAGCCGACGGCGACATCGCGGCGGCCGGTCAAGCGGCTGAGCAAGGCATGGAACGCTGCCTGCAGCAGCATGAAGCGGGTTACGCCGCGCTCGCGGGCCAGCCCGCGAATGGCATCGGCCAGGGGCGCCGATAGCTCGATTGGCAGCAGGGTGGCGGGAGGGGCATCAGACGCCTCGGGCGTCGACCCGGTGGACCGAGCCGCTGCCGGCCGATCGCCCGCCAGCTCGAGAACCTCGAGGCCGGCGAGCTGGCTCCGCCAGTAGGCGAGCTGGTGGTCCAGGAGCGGCGCATCCTTATCGCTGCCCAAGGCTTGGTGTTGTGCTTCGAGGTATCGTCGCTGCCAGATCGCGAAGTCGGCGTACTGAATCTGGTGGGCCGGCAGCTCCAGTGGCTCATCGTCCTGAACTGCGGCGTAGATCTCAGCCAGCTCGCGCAGCAGCACGCCGACCGACGCGCCGTCGGCGATCAGGTGGTGCAGCACCAGGCCAAAGACGTGCTGGGCGTCATCCAGCTCCAGCAGCACAGCGCGGGCTAGCGGTGGCTGCCTGAGGTCGAACGGCCGGGCGACGAAGCGAGCCAGCAGTTGCTGCGACTGAGCGGCGCGCACCTCCGGCGTCAGTCGCGAGAGATCGACGGACGGCAGATCTGCCTCGCTGCTCGGGGCGATTTGTTGAATCGGCCGGCCGTCGAGCTCGCGGAAGCCGGTGCGCAGGGGTTCGTGACGCCGGATCAAGTTGTCCAGGCTGGCCCTCAGCGCCGCCACGTCCAGCGGCCCGTCCAGCTCGAGGGCTCCCGAGATGTGGTAGGCGCTGCTCTCAGGCTCCCACTGGGCGAGGAACCAAAGCCGCTCCTGGGCCAGCGCCAGCGGAACCGGCTCATGCCGCGGGCTGGCGATCAATGGCGGCAGGGTGGGCTCGGTGCCGGTAGAGGCCGCGGTCTCCAGAGCCGGGGCGAGGGCGGCGGCCAGGCCTTCGACGGTCGGCGTGTCGAAGAGCTGACGAACCGCGACGTCGACACCTAGCGTCTCGCGCAGCTGCCAGGTCAGGCGGGCGGCGAGCAGTGAGTGGCCACCGAGCGTGAAGAAATCGTCCGCGATTCCGATTCGCTCGACGCCCAGCAGCTCGCTCCATATCTCGGCTAGGCGGCGCTCGAGCTCGCTGCGCGGCGGCAGATAGTCCGACGCCTCGCTCCAGGCGGGCAGCGGCAGGACCCGCCGGTCGACTTTGCCGTTGGGCGTCAGGGGTAGCGCATCCAGCGGTACGCAGATAGCCGGCACCATGTGCTCGGGCAGACGTTGTCGCAGCGTTTCGGGGAGCTGCCGGCAGAGGGCTTCGACAGATCGCCCGGCTTGTCCGTCGGGCACCGCGACAACGAACGCAACGAGTCGGCTGCCTTGATGAGCTTCGGACTCCTGCTGGATGACGACCGCCTCCCGCACGCCAGGAGCGGCGCAGAGCGCGGCTTCGATCTCCCCGAGCTCGACCCGCAAACCGCGGATCTGGATCTGTCGGTCCAGACGATCGAGAAAGTCGAGGCTGCCGTCGGCCAGGGTGCGCACCCGGTCGCCGGTGGCGTAGAGGCGCTTTCCCGGCACTGGGCTGAAGGGATCGGGCAGCAGCCGTTCGGCGGTCTGCTTGGGACGGCCAAGGTAGCCTCGGGTGAGGCCGATACCGGCGATGGTGAGCTCACCCGGGGCGCCGATCGGCAGGGGATGAAGCCCGCCGTCGACCACGAAGGCTCGCAGGTTGGAGATCGGGCGCCCGATCGGTGGAGCTGCCGCAGCCGAGGCGGCAGAAGCCAGCTCGACGCGAGCGTGCGTCGTCACCACCGTGCTCTCGGTGGGGCCGTAGTGATTGACCAGCTCGAAGTCGAGCTCGGCGACCGGCGGTTGGTGGAGGCGATCGCCACCGGTGAGCAGGGCGCGGAGAGGCGTTCTGCCCACGCGGCTGGCCAGGATCGGCAGTACCGCTTCCGCGACCGGCGTCGGCATGAAGGCTTGGGTGACGCCGTGGCTCGCCGTCCAGGAAGCCAGCCGCTCGGGATCAGACGGCGCACTCGCAGGCGGAATGGTGAGGGAGGCGCCGCTGCAGAGCGGCGGCCAGAATTCCCACACCGAGGCGTCGAATCCGGGTCCGGCCAGCCAGCTCGTGCGATCTTCGGTGTCGAGCGCATACCGCCCCAGGTGCCAGTCGACGAGGTTGGATAGACCGCGGTGGGCGAGCTCGCTGCCCTTTGGCCGGCCGGTGGAGCCCGAGGTGTAGATCACGTAAGCGAGCTGGCTGGGCTGGCTCGCGGGCAGCCCACTCGCTGCCTCGGTCTTGCTGAGGGCCTGGCCGTCGAGCTCCTGCGAGGCCAGATCCTGGTCGTCGAGACGCTGACCGTCAAACACATGGACGCGCAGCTCAGGGGCGTCGATGAGAGATCTCAGCCAGCGCTGGGTGAGCACCGCCGCTACCTTCGCGTCGTCGAGCTGGAAGGTTAGGCGCTCGGCGGGCGAGGCCGGGTCGAGCGGCAGGTAGGCGCCGCCAGCCCGCGTGATGGCGAGGATGGCGATCGCCAGCTAGAGCGAGCGCTCCATGAGGACGGCGACGCGGATCTCGGGGC
>JBCCEE010000368.1:0-8978 GCA_039030415.1 Acidobacteriota bacterium | reverse complement strand
GCTCGCAGGCGTTGGACGACGCGGTAGCCGTCATGCTCTTGCCAGGCAATGCTGCGCGTTTCGATCGCCTGCTTGAGGGCTGGCATCGGCCACACGCGACCGCCGAGAGTGAGGCCAGCAAACAGAAACTCGACTTTCGAAGCGGCGCCGGCCGCCACCAGCAGCTCGGCCGGCAGGGGATTGGGGAGTGAGATCACGTGCAGGCCACGGCGCTGCTGATGCACCAGCTCGAAGGTCAACGCCATCGGGGCGCGGCCCAACATGAATCCGCCCGGGGCGATCAAGCTGCCGTCGTCGATCGATGCGACGGCTTCGGTCAGGCTAGTCCAGCGTGCGCGGGTCATCTCGGCTTCCTTTCGCTTGCGAGCTTGCTACCTCAGCTCGGTCGTGTCAGCTTGGGCTCTCTCCGGTTGCCGGCGGCGTCTCCAGACCGTCGAAGAACAGGCGCTCCATCTCTGAAGCGAGCTCTTCTGCGGCGACCTTGCCGTCGGCGCGGTACCACTTGTAGATCCACAGCACCTGGCCGAGGAACGAGAAGGCGGCGACCGTCGGGTTGATCGCTCGCAGCCGGCCATCGCGCATCGCCTCGGTGAACGACGACTCGAGGAATCGCACGTAGCGCTTTTTGCGAGCATTGATCTGCGCCTGCGCTTCGCCAGTGAGGGTGGCGTGCTCGTGCAGGATGATCGTGACTTCTTTGGTGAGATCACCGGTCACCAGGTGCACGTTGCGGCGCATGCACTCGCGCAAACGGGCCACCGGATCGGTGATCGGCATCACCTGGTAGAGCACCTGGTCTTCGAACATGTCCATGCCGTAGTTCATGATCTCGATCAGTAGGTGCTCTTTGCTGCGGCTGTAGTGGTAGAGGCCGGCTTTGGTCAGGCCACAGGCGTCCGCGATATCGCGTAGGGAAGTGCCCTTGTAGCCTTTCTCACAAATCAAGCGCGCGGCGGTCTCCAGAATCTCTCGGCGACGATCCTTGGGGTCGATAGCGGCAGCTGGCGATGACGAACTAGATTTCCTGGCCATTTCGAAGTCTCCTGACCCTAGGGTCTGTCGACCTGCCGGTCGGCCGGTTACCTGCCGGTCGGCCGGTAGTATAGTTGGGGTGAATGGGTTGTCAAGGGGAACGAGCCATGCTTCCAGCCGGCTACGCCATAGCGTTGCCCAGCGTCTGAAGCCCGGCTTCGCGAGCCAGGCTACTACACCGCTTTCGGCCTGGGCCGCAGGCGAACGGGTCTCATGGCGCCCGCAAAAGGCGCGCTGGAGTGCGCACTAGGTGCTGGGGCAGGTGGCGAGGATCCTGGCCCCGGGACCTCTAACAGCTTCGAGACCTCAAGAAGCTCCCAGATCTCAAAAAGCTCCGAGACTGTGGCAATTGGCCATCCCAGGCCGATTTTGGCGTTGACCCGCCGAGGATCGCGGCGGCGTTCCACTCCCAAGCAAAGAGATGTGATCTACCGCGACCCTGAGCACGTCGAGATGCTGGCCTCCCTCCGGCAACGAAGGGAGGTCTGGGCTCCGGCTCGAGCCCAGCATCATCGAAAGTGCTGAGGCGTGCTCGGCGGCAGCTTTCTCGACCAACTGGGCCTGCCGCCCTCGTAGGTGAGCTGCGCGAGCACGCCACGGCGCACGGGGTGAACGCCTAGCGCGAGCTCGCCCAAACGCTGAGGTCGCCGCTCTCGAAGTCGTCCATGAACAGCAGGTTGCTGGTGCAGGCGATGGTGTAGGTGCCCAGGGGGACGTCGTTGGGTAGGGGGTCTTCGCTGATGCGGAAGATCGGCTCGGGCGGCACGGTGGGCTGATCCGGCGAGTTGAAGGTGGCGCCGGAGTCGGTGCCGGCGTCGTAGGGCAGGAGGTCGAAGACGGTGGTCTCACGCCAGCTGCCGTTCTCGAACAGATTCAGACCGTTGGTGCCCACGAACCAATCCGGGCTGGGGGCGATCATCGTCACCACCGTGATCCGCGGATGGTCGAGACTGACGTCGAAGTTGGCCTGGGTCATACCCGGAGCGCCGGCGGCACCCCCGTTGATCACGCTCTCGGCGTTGCCCATGCCGATCACCGCGTTGATCTCGCTGGTGAACATGCCGGTCTGGCCGGTTTCGGCGACCTGCTGGATACCCGGTGTAGCAAGCTCACCGGACTGCCAGAACACCGCCGTGTCGTTGTGGGTGGCGCCGATCAACGGCGAGAAGTGGGCGCCTTCGGGAAAGTCGATCGGGTGGGTCTGGGCGCTCCACGTGGCGTCGAACTGCAGCATGCACTGGGCGTCAGTGTCTTGGGCCGTCGCCGGCACGCTGAGTGTGAAGGTGATGAGAGCGGTGACAAGGATGCGCGAGAACGGTGAGATAGAGCTTACCCGCATGGCCTATCCTTTGGTCGAGAGGTAAAAAGAGAAACGGCTTTGAACCGCAGTACGGTGGATCACCGTGGCCGGATGGGTCGACATGAGATAACGCGCCGGATCCACCGGACGAGCGCAAAGTTTCTAGCGAGGATCGCCTTCGAGCGGGATCGTCCTCAGGCCAGGAGCCGGGCCGCCCGGGTGGCGAGCGGCTGGCGTTCTCGCGGGCAGCGGCGGTGCTAAAATCGAGGGATCGAATGCGACGAGACTCCGCCTGCCGACCTCGTTAGCAGGTCACGACTGGACCGCCACCCACCGAGCGCGGAGTGAGATTGGATCACCTCATTTGAAGTTGACAAGGAGAGTTGTGTTGCGCAGATGGATGCTCATGTTCTGTTCGGGTCTTGTCGGGACCCTCATTGCGTCCCCCGTCACGGCCGAAGTCACCCTCGGCGCCCCGTCCACTATCGCCGCTGGCGCCAAACTGACGGTGAGCTGGACCGGCGAAGCCGATCCAGCCGATTTCATCACCGTGGTGGCATCGGATTCGCCGGAAGGCAAGTACGGCACCTACAAATACACGCGCAAGAGCCCCGTCGAGCTCTACGCCCCGGATGAGCCCGGCTCCTACGAACTGCGCTTCCTCTCCAAGGCGTCTGGCTATCCGACCCTGGCGCGAAGTGCGTTGGAAGTCACGCCGGTGACCGCAACCCTCGAAGGACCGGCGACGGTGCAGGCGGGTGGCAAGATCGAAGTCAGCTGGACCGGGCCGGGACACGACCGGGACTTCATCACCGTCGTCAAGGCCGGTGCCAAAGAGAAGTCTTACGCCGGCTACGTTTACACCAAGCGCGGTAACCCGGCCAAGCTCACCGTGCCGGAGGAGCCCGGGGCCTACGAGGTGCGCTACCTCACGGGACAGAAGTACTACACCCTGGCGACTCATGCGTTCGAGATCACCGGCGTAGGCGCCAGCCTCAGCGGACCCGAGACCGTCACCGAGGGATCGAAGTTCACGGTGCAGTTCCAAGGCACCGGCAATGTCGGCGACTTCATCACCATCGTCGAGGCGGGTACGGCCGAAGGCCAGTACGGCCACTACGCCTACGCCCGCGACGAGGCGGTAGAGCTCACCGCGCCGGCGGCGCCGGGAGCCTATGAGATCCGCTATCTCACGGCGCGCCAGTACAAAACCCTGGCTAGCCAGGCGATTACTGTCGGCTTGGCCAGCGCCAGCCTCGAAGCGCCGGCCGAGGTGCCGGGCGGTGAGAACTTCCTGGTGACGTGGAGCGGCGTCGGCAACGCCAGCGACTACATCACTATCGTCGAGCCGAGCGCCGGCCCGCGTGAATACGGAGTCTACAGCTATGTGCGCGACCGCAACCCGGTGCGCATTCGAGCGCCCTTCAAGCCCGGCGACTATGAGCTGCGCTACGCCTTGAGCGGGTCGCGCAAAGTGCTCGCCACGCTGCCGCTGCGGGTCACCGAGCCTGAGGCGCGGCCCGGCAGCCTGAGGGTCGTGCACTCCCAGGACGGCGAGTTGGTCGCTCTGCCCGAGGGCGCGGCGGTGGAGCTGATCCTCGACGCCTCGGGCAGCATGCTCAAGCGTCAGGACGGCCAGCGCCGCATCGACATCGCCAAGACCACGCTGTCTGACCTGGTGCGCGAGTCGCTGCCTGCCGGCACGCCGTTCGCGCTGCGCGTCTTCGGCCACCGCGAAGCCGATTCCTGCCGCACCGACCTCGAGATCCCGCTGTCGCCACTGTCCGCCGACGCGGCGGCCGGCCGCATCGCCGCCATCGAAGCCAGGAACCTGGCCAAGACGCCGATTGCGGCCTCCCTCGAGCGGGTCGCTGAGGATCTCGCCGGGGTGGAGGGCTCGTCGGTCATCGTGCTGGTCACCGACGGGGAGGAGACCTGCGGCGGCGATCCGGCGGCGGCGGTGGAGAAGCTGCGCGGCCAGGGTTTCGACGTGCGGGTCAATATCGTCGGTTTCGCGATCGACGACGACGACCTCAAGGCGCAATTCCAATACTGGGCCGAAGTCGGTGGTGGCACCTATCACGACGCCGGTTCGGCCAGCGCCCTCTCCGACTCCATCCGGCGCTCCCTGCGCGCCGCCTTCCAGGTGCTCGACGCCGACGGCCGGGTCGTCGCCAGCGGCTCCGTCGGTGGCCCCGAGCTCGAGCTGCCGGCCGGTGACTACCGCGTGCGCGTCGAGGGCCGGGGCGCCGAGCTGCCGGTGGCCGTCGCCTCGAATGAGCAGGCCGTCGTCGATCTGGGGACTTGAAGCCGCCAGGTCAGAGGGCAATCCGATGATTGCCCTCTGACTCGAGGTGCACGAAGGCTAGAATCAAATGCGAGGAGGTTGAGGCCAGACTTGGAGCCGAGCCCTGGAGAAGCGTCCCCAGGGCTCACCCAAGCGTTTCGGATGGCATGAAGGCACGCGACATCACAGCAGCCGAGGCGCTGGCCGAGACGCGCTCGGCGTTGTCTCAGCAGCAGGTCTCGCCGGTCGAGATCACGCTGCCAACCCTGACGATCCTGGCGCACCCGGACAGCGCGCGGGTCGGTGAGCTGGCGACCCTACCGGCGATGGCGAGCGAAGCGGGGCAGGCGCTGTCTCGGGTCGTCCCGGAGTTTGGCATCCAGGGTGAAACGTTGACTCGGCCGCTGGCGGACATCCACCTGAGCCGCAAGCCGATCCTTCTGCATCGCGACGCGTCGGGCCAAGTGGTGGTGGCGCGCGGCGGATGCCGCACCCGGATCGAGATCGACAGCGAGGCGCTCGACGAGGAACGGCGCCTGCCCGCTGAGGCGCTCGAGCGCGGTGTCGTGCTGATGCTCGGCCGGCGCGTGACTCTGCTGCTGCACCTGCATCCGCCGGTGGCGATCGACGCGCCGGACCTCGGCATGATCGGTGAGTCGCTGGCCATGATTCGGCTGCGGCGGACGGTGCAAGCGGTGGCGGATCTCGAGGTGCCGCTGCTGCTGCGGGGAGAATCCGGCACCGGTAAGGAGCTGCTGGCGCGGGCGATCCACCGCCTGAGCCCGCGCTGCGCCGGGCGCTATCTCGCCATCAACGTGGCGGCGGTACCGCTGAGCCTGGCGCCTGCCGAGCTGTTCGGCGCGGCTCGCGGCGCCTACACCGGCGCCGACCGCAAGCGCGAGGGCTTCTTCCAGCGGGCCGACGGCGGCACGCTGTTTCTGGACGAGATCGGCGAGATCTCGCCCGAGCTTCAGCCGCTGCTGCTGCGGGTGCTCGAGAACGGTGAGTTGCAGCCGGTTGGCGGCCGCGATACCCGCCGCGTCGACGTCCGGGTGGTGGCGGCGACCGACGCCGATCTCGAAGCGCGGGTGGCGGCGGGCGACTTCAGCCGGCCGCTGTTCCACCGCCTGGCGGGTTACGAAGTATGGCTGCCGCCGCTGCGCGAGCGGCGTGCCGACATCGGGCGCTTGATCTACCACTTCCTGCGCCAGGAGCTGGCCGGCGTCGGC
This sequence comes from Acidobacteriota bacterium, assembly GCA_039030415.1. GTDB lineage: Bacteria > Acidobacteriota > Thermoanaerobaculia > Multivoradales > J023 > JAAELT01. The sequence continues at coordinate 3,130 of JBCCEE010000368.1, read as the reverse complement.
ATGGCGAATGCGCTCGATGCCGGGGATTCCTGGCCGTCAGCGGAACGGGTGGCGCGCCTGGTCGCCCGCGACTGGCCGGGCAACGTGCGCGAGCTCAAGAACACCGCGCGGCGCATGGTGATCGAGCGACGCAGCGGCATCTCGAGCCGAGGCGGGGGCGAATCGGGTAACGTGGCGACGGAGCCTCCAGTAGCCGCGAGCGGCACCACAACAAGCTCGACAACTAGCGCGACGCCGGCAGAAGCCGCAGAGCCGCCACCGCCTGGTGGCGGCTGGCGTCCGGTCTACCGCAAGCCGTCCGAGGTCAGTGAAGACGAGCTGCTGGCCGCCCTGCGCTCCCACCGCTTCGAGCTCAAGGCGGCAGCCGCCGCCCTCGGCGTGTCGCGCGGCACCCTCTACAACCTGGTGGCGGCGTGCCCGCGGGTGCGCAAGGCCACCGACCTCGAGCGCGATGAGATCGTCGAGGCGCTGGCTGCCTCGGGCGGCGACCTCGAGGCGGCGGCCGAGGCGCTCGAGGTCTCGTTGCCCGGCCTCAAGCGCCGAGCCCACGCTCTGGGTTTGGGCTGAGCCGATGAACGCCGGCCGGGGCGAAGCGCCATGAAGGATCCGCCGCTTCCAGAAGGGCTGCCGGAGCAGGTCGGGGGCTATCGCCTGCAGGCCAAGCTTGGGCAAGGGGGCATGGGGGAGGTTTACCGCGCCTGGGACGAGCGTTTGGAGCGGCCGGTGGCGCTCAAGCGCCTGCGCAGCGACCAGGACGGTGATGGCGAGCGCCTCCGTCGGCGGTTTCGACGCGAAGCGCGCTCGGTGGCGCGGGTCAACCACTCGGCAATCGTCCAGATCTTCGAATGGATCGAAGGCGATTCCGCGGATTGGATCGTCATGGAGTGGGTCGACGGGCATTCGCTGCGCGAGCTGATCGATCGCGGCCCAATGCCGCCGGCCCAGGTAGTGAGGATCGGCGAGCAGCTGGCGGCCGGCCTCGAAGCTGCCCATCAGCGCGGCGTGCTGCATCGTGACCTCAAGGCCGAGAACGTCATGCTGACGTCGTCGGGAGAGGCGCGGATTCTCGACTTCGGGCTTGCCAAGCGCATCTCCCGGCAGGACGGCGTGGCGCTATCGACCCGCCTGACCGAGAGCCAGCTCTCCGAGACCTGGCTCTCTGAGACCCGGCAGGTCGTCGGCACGGTGACCGCGATGTCGCCGGAGCAAGCCCTCGGCCAGCAGGTCGACGCGCGCTCGGACCTATTCTCGCTCGGGGTGCTGCTCTATCTCATGCTGACCGGTGAGCTGCCGTTCACCGGCGAGACGTCGATCGAAGTGCTGACCCGCATCTGTACGGTCAAGCCAACGCCGGTACGCGAGCTTCGCCCGACCCTACCGGAAGACCTGGCGGGCACCGTCGAGTGGCTGCTGCAGAAGGATCCGGCGCATCGGCCGCAGAGCGCGGGGCAGGTGTTCGACGCCCTGAACGCGGCTCGCCAGCGGCTCTCGAACCCGGCTTGGCAGGGCACGGAAGAGGCCGCGGCGTCGCGACAGGCGGCTTTGGCGTCTGAGACCGCGTTGGAATCAGAAACCGTGGTCGGTGGTGAGTCGCTGGTAGCACCGGTTCTGGCGCGACCCGCCCGAGACTCGTCTGAGGATCTGCAGCGGGAGACTCAGAATTCGACGGCTGGAAGGGGGCGCCAAGCAACGGGAGGTAAGCGGCGTTGGCTGCTGCTCTTGGCGTGCGTCGTGCTGGCGCTGGCCGCTGTGGCTTTCGTCTTCGAGCGCCTCGGCGGATTCGCGCGTCAGCCCCGCTTGACCTACGTGGTCGTACCGTCGACGGAGATCGAGACCGACGGTGAGGACGAAGGCGCCCTGACGCTCACCGCGAGCGCGGTCCAGGCCGGGGTGCTGCGCGGCCTGCTGGCGTATCGCGGGATCGCGGCGCTGGAGCCTCGTGGCCCAGCGAAGGCGATGGACGATGCGCTAGCGCTGGCGCGCGCCATGGCCGCTGACGAGGTCTTGACCTCACGCTACGAGTGCGTGGGTCAGCTCTGCCAAGTGGTGCTGCAGCGACTCGACGGCGGCGACGGACGGGTGCTGTGGAGCCGTCGGTTCACCTCGCCCAGCGATCAGCTACTGCCGCTCAGCCTGGCGGTGGCCGAGCAGCTGCGCCCGGGTTATCCCCAGGCGCCGCTGCGTCCGGAGGTCTCAGAGATCCCGGTGAGCGCTGAGGATTACGAAGCTTTTCTGCGGCTGAAGGAGGGCTACCGTCAGCGTCGCAGGTACGATGACGAGGAGCTCTTTGACGAGCTGGCGCGCCTCCAGCAGGCCGCCCCGCGTTTCCTGCCGGCTTACCTGCTGGAAGCCCAGGTGGCGAGGAATCGATTCGTCGAGAGTCGCCAAGCCGAGGTCTTGGAGCGTGCCCGGGTGGCCATCGACCTGGCTCATCGGCTGGCGCCCGACGACGCGAGGCTGCTGGACGAGAAGTTTCTGCTGCACCTCGAGCTCGGTGAGCTCGACGCCGCCGAGGCGGTGCTCGAAAGGCTCGCCGAGCACGAGCCGGGAGCGGCTATTCTGCTGCGTCATCGGGCGCTGCTGCTCGAGCGTCGGGGCCGGCCGGAAGAGGCCATCGCCAGCATGCAGGAGGCGGTGCGACGGCGGCCCGGGTGGCAGTTCCACCAGAGCCTGGCCGATCTCTACTACCGGCAGGGGCGGCTCGACGGCACCCGCCGTAGCCTCGAGACCCTGCTCGAAGTCTTCCCACAGCATTACGACGGCGTCTCCCGCCTGGCCCAGCTCGAGCTCTTGGAAGGCAGTCTCCAACGTGCTGTCGAGCTCTATGAAGCGCTGGTGGCGCGGTCTCCCGACGTGGCGGAGCTGACCAACCTCGGCGTCACCTACCTGTTGATGCAGCGCTACGACTCCGCGGCAGCGGCGTTTCGTCGAGCTCTCGAGCAATCGCCGGATTCGCCGCATGCTTTGCTGAACCTGGCGGACGCGGAGGTCCTGCGCGGGGACCAGGATGCGGCGTGCGGGTTGTTCCCCACGGCCCGGGGTTGCTCCCGCAGGCTCACGGCAGCGCAGTGATCCTGGAAGGCGACGCTGTCGGTGTTCGACATCCGATAGCCGACGGTCCCGGGGTGGG
>JBCCEE010000367.1:0-9005 GCA_039030415.1 Acidobacteriota bacterium | reverse complement strand
GGCGCAGACCGTCGTCCTAGCGCTCGACAATGACTCCAGCACCCTGTTCGCCACGGTGATCGTGAAGGATCAAGCGCCTGATGTGACGGTCATCGCGCGCGTCAACAATGCTGAGAATGTCGAGCGTATCCACCATGCTGGGGCGGACTTTGCACTGTCGATCAGCCAGGTCTCCGGGCAGCTGTTGGCGCATCGTTTACTGCAGCGAGAGACCATCGCGGTCGATCCTCAGCTCCGACTGCTCAAGACGACCGCTGCGCGTCTAGCGGGAAGCCATCCGGCGAGCCTCGACGTGCGACAGCGCACCGGTTGTTCGATCGTTGCGGTCGAGCGCGAAGATGAGCTGATCGTCGAGCTCGAACCGGATCTCAGGCTCGAAGCGGATGATGTGATCTATGTCTGCGGCACCAACGCGGCAACTCGCAGGTTCGCGGTCGAGTACGGTTAGCCGATTGCCCGTTTGTGAGTCCGCATAACGAACAGCACGGGAAAATCCTCCCAGGTGGCTTCTTCCATTGCTTCGAGAGTCAGGTCCCGGCGCCCGAGCTCGCCGATGTACTCTGAAAACAGATGAAGGTGCTGCTCAATGGCGCGGGTCTGGCCGCTGACCGGATCTTCGAACGTGCGTTGCCAGCCACGCAGCGTGGCAAAGGGGTGGAAGTCCGAAATGATCAGATGACCTCCGGGTCGCAGCGATTCACCGATGGCAGACAGTGCGCCCCCCAAATGCTCGATGTGTCCCAGCACCAGGGCACAGACGACGAGGTCGAAGCTGTGACGGCCAAAGGGTAAGCTTTGCCCAGCGTCACAGACTAGTTTCGGCCCCGGATAGCCGCGCTCGTCGATCAGCATCGATAGCGAGAGGTCGCTGGCTACGACCCGCGCCGCACCACGCTGTTGCGCCAGCTGGGAGACCCTGCCCTTGCCGCATCCAAGGTCTAGAACCCGACGCCCTTTGACGTCGGGCAGCAGCTTGGCGAGCAAGGGCGCCTCGAGCTGTTGGAAGGCGTTGGGCTGGACGCCGTAGCTTTGTGCCCACCGGCGGTAGCCTTCCCCTGGACTCAGGGTTTCGGCTGACGCCTTGCCCCTGGCGGATGAGCGTTTCGGTTTGATCCAGCTTAGGCGCAAAGGGCGTGTTCTCCTCGATCGATTGGCAGGAGCGCGCCCCGAACGTTGGGGGCTCGGTGCTATTTGCTCTTCTTGGCCTTGCCTTTCTTGGCCTTGCCCTTCTTGTCTTTAGCCTTCTTGGCCTTGCTCTTCTTGTCCCTATTCTTTTCGGACCTGTCCGCTGCGCCTTTGTTTTTCTTGCTCTTGGACTTCTTATCGGCGCTGTCGTCTTGGTTCTTGCCCTTCTTGTCTTTCTTTGCCTTGCCTTTGCCAGCCTTGCCTTTCTTGGGCTTGTCCTTGTCCTTTGAAGGCTTGTCGCCTTTGGCCTTGCTCTTCTTGCCGGCCTTGCCTTTCTTGGGCTTGTCTTTGGCTTTCTTGGCTTTAGCCTTGTCCTTCTTGGGCTTGTCGCTGGCTTTCTTGGTCTTGGCTTGCTTCTTGGCGCTAGTGGAGGACTCGGCTGGCTTGTTGTCGCTACTTGGTGTCGAAGCCGCGGAACCGTCAGGTGCAGATGCAGAGTCTAAGCGCGCTGCAGCTTCGGGAGCTGATGGAGACTGCTTGGGCTGTTCCTGGAGCAGGGCGGAGGCAGCCTGTCGCACCGTAGCAGCTCGCGCAGGGCCAAAGCCCGGAACGCTCACGATGGCGTCGATAGCAGCGGAAGCCAACGCCTCGGCACTCGTGAAGCCATGAGCTTCCAGGGTTTCGGCGGTGGCCGGACCAATCCCCTTGATCTCGGTGAGACTGAGCTTTGTCATGCCTTCTCCTTGGAGAGGGTTCTTCGATCAGAGTTCCGTAAAGGAATGATTATGACGGGGGGCGGCGCTTGGAGCAAGACGGGTGAGTTGAGCGGGAACGCCCGATATCGACGAGACTTTACGCGGCACGATCGTGGATTTCATCGGTCTCTAGCTCGGAACGTGGTAGCTTTAAAAGGCTACATCCCCATAACTCGGCGTTGTTGCCGAAAACCTGTTCCACACCCGGCTTACGGCCAGGAGACCCTAGATGAACCGCAAGCTGATAGCTGTTTTTGTGCTCGCCTTCTTGATTTCAACGGCTGCGTCTGCCCAGCCTCTGGGCTCGGCGGGCTGCTACATTGGTCCAGGGTTGGCAGCTACGCTGCTCTTCCCATACTTCGAGGTGGATCTCGGTGATCCGCTCGGGGTCGGAACGCTGCTCGCCATCAACAACGGTTTCAACGCCCCTACCTTGGCCCGGTTCGTGATGTGGACCGATTGGGGGGTACCGACCCTGGCCTTCGATCTCTATCTGCCTCCGTTCGATGTTGAGACCATCAACGTCGGCGATCTATTCAACGGCACTATCCCTTCGACGGGGGAAGGGGTCAACCTGGCGGGTTTCGATGGCTGTGACACCGACCCGCCTTCGCACAACAATCCGGTTCTGTCCGCCGATGACCAGGCTCAGCTGGTCGCGGACCATCTGGGACAGGTTGGACCTTTCTCCGCAACCTGTGCCGGCTCTACCCAGGGTGATCAGATCGCTCGCGGCTACATCACGGTCGATGTGGTCCGGCGGTGCAGCGGTGTGGAGCCGGGCGATCCGACGACGACACCAGCCAACACGGCGCTGCCGTACTTCACCGACGGTGGCGGCGCCCCAGGCGTTGCTACGACGAGCAACATCTTGTGGGGCGACGTCATCTATGTCGATGCCAACAACAGCTCGGCGCAGGGCAGCGAAGCCCTCCCGATCTGGGCCAGCCCAGGCCGCTTCGCGGGCACCGACATCTTCACTTTCTACGGCCGTTTCAGCAATTGGGATGGACGTGACGACCGCGTTCCCCTGCCGGGGATCTGGAACCAGCGGTACCTCAACGGTGGCCCGTTCGCGGGTGGTGCCGATCTGATCGTCTGGCGCGATCCGACCACCACTACGGCCCGGGCGTCCTGCGGCCTGAACCCGGCGCCCTTTCCGCTCGAAGACGTTACGGTCGCGCGAGATCTCGAAGGCAACTCCGCCAACATCGGCATGGGCACCAGCTTCCCGCTGGCGACTCAGCGCGTCTCGATCGACTCGCTGGGAGTCCCGTTCACCTTCGGCTACCTCCAGGTAGAAACGAGCCTGGACATAGTTCCCGGTCAGGCTTGGATTCAGCCTTCACTCAGCGCGAGTAATCTCTTCAGCGCCAACTTCAACGGCACTCCGGTAGGTTTTCTCTGCGCCGAGGATCCGACACCACCGATTTTGCGGCCGGAAGAGTAGATCTCCAAACTAAGCTAGCGACGCCCTACCCTGCGTAGGGCGGGCGCTTCTTCAAACGGTGCTGCAAGTGATGTCTCTGTCGCCAGGCTCGCTCTCGTAAGCCGCGAGCGGCTCTGTGAGCTACCGTCGAGCAGCCAGTCGCTTCGCTCTCTCCAGACCGGACTGCGTGGCTGGCTGCGACAGATCTCTTGACGCGAGACGGTCCAAGCGCTGATAGAGCTCGAGCTCGTCGTAAGGCGCTTCGTCGGCCCAGCCTCGACGCTCGGCAATGGCGCCGAGGTTTCGTAGCAGGCGGTGGGTGACCTGCTGCGCCGCGTAGCGTACTTTGGCGGAGGTCGGCTGATTGGTGACGCGGACGCAGAATGCGAGGCGTGCTTCAGGCATCGGGCCGATGCCAATATAGTTGACGTGGAAGCCGTAGCGCGGATCGCTGGCGGTGCCGGTCTTCATCGCCACCGGAAAACTGGACGGCGGCCAGACGCGCTGAGCGGTACCTCGACGGACTACCGCGCGCATCGCATCGACCATTTCAGGCACCCAGTGCGGCTCGATGACCTGCCGTCCGGGTGCTGGCGGCAGCAGGCGCGGATGGAGCCCTAGGCGACCGTCTTCCGCCGCCAGCAGCGTCGGCTCCGGCATGACACCATTGGCCGCCATCACCGCAGCGATCAGAGCAGCGTGAAGCGGCGTCACCGCAGTCGCTTCGAGGCCGATCGACAGGTCGGCTAGCTGACGATCATCACCCCAGGACTGAAGGATTCGACCCCCGGCCAGCGGGTTGCTCGACGGACCGAAGCCATAGCGACCGAGCTCTTTGAGCATGGCCTGCCGACCGACGCGGACCCCAAGGTTGGCAAAGGCGACATTGCAGCTGGTGGCGAGGGCGCGGTCGAGGCCGCGCAGACGCCCGACGATAGTCGGACAGTAGAGAAACTTACCGGCATAGCGCTCGTGACCACGGCAGCGCATGCGACCCAGCTCGAGGTCGGGTTGTAGCCCGGCCCGCAGCGTAGCGGTGGTAGTGATCAGCTTGGCAATCGAAGCCGGCTCGCGCATCTGCTCGAAAGCCGGGGTGCCGCCGCGTCGCCAGGTCCTCCGATCGCTGACCGCCGCCAGCACGTGACCGGTGTGAGGATCGACCAGGACGATGCTGCCGCGGTAGCGACCGAAGGCTTCGAACGCGGCCTCGCTGAGCTCGAGATCCAGCGTCAAGCGCAGCGAGCCGACCGTTCGGTGATTGGCCACCGCGTCAACGACCGCACGAGGTACCAGCTCGTAACGGATGTCTTCATCGAGATGGAGCGCTTCACCATCGGTGGTGCCGATCGGTTGCCCGAAGCGATCGCGCAACAGAACGCCGCCCTGCTCTTCCGGGGTCGCCAGATGATGAGCGAGCCGCCGGCTCAAGGTTCCGGACAGGTTCGGGTCGAAGTCGGAGGCGACGCTGAGAGCCGGTTCGCCCGCTTCGATACGTGCCGCCGCCGATACCAGTTGAACGAATCCCAGATCGCGCTGCTTTGCCAGCTCCGACAGCCGATGCACTGCTTGGAAGTCACCCCGCTCGAATGCGGTACGAATCATCAGCGGGACAGCGTACCGGGAAAAGTCTGGCGGCTCGGCATCGCCCTGTGCGTGCTGAGCTGCAGTCTGCGCTCCGCTGAGGGCACGGACCAGTTCGAGACCGCCATCGGCCTGCTGGTCGGCCCAAGGGGACCGGCTGAGCTTCTGAAGGATGCGCTGTGCGGTCTCGCTGTCACCCTGCACCAGCAGAGAGTTGACCTCATCGATCAGGCCATCCTCGTGTTGGCTGCGGGCAGCAAGCAGCAGAACGAAGAGCCACAGCAAAGGCGAGGCCCACAAAGCGAGCCTGAGGGGCGTGCGCAGACGTTGGAGAATAATGCGGTTCCTTCTTTACAGGGCGGTGACTTTCAACGCTGCCTGTAGAGTCGAGCTCGGGCCGGCGAGTATACCCAGGCCCTGCTGCTAGAACAAATGGTTGGGTGTAATGGTCGCTTTCGAGGGACCGACAGTCGGAAGCGTGTGGGTAGCTGGTGGCCTTCCCTGGCGCCTATGAGAACCGATAAGCTGGGCTGGTAATGTCGGCTCACCTTCAAGATACCCTGGCCAGGCCGATGGCAGATCTGCGAATTTCGGTGACGGATCGCTGCAACTTTCGCTGCACGTTCTGCATGCCAGCCGATCGCAAGTACCACTTTTTGCCGAAGCCGGAGATTCTCAGCTTCGAGGAGATCACGCGGTTGGCTCGGTTGTGCCTGGGGCTCGGCGTCGAGAAAATCCGCCTGACGGGTGGCGAGCCGCTGTTGCGTTCCGAGCTCGAGCATCTGATCGCGTCGCTGGCGGCATTGGAGGGCTTGCAAGACCTGGCGCTCACGACCAACGCTTATCTTTTGCCCAAGAAAGCGGAGCTCCTGCGGGAGGCTGGACTGCAGCGCGTCACGGTGAGTCTGCACTCGCTGGATCCGGTGACCTTCGGGCGTCTGAGTGGACTGGGCATCGATCTCGAACGAGTGCTCGAAGGCATCCGTGCTGCGGTCCAGGCTGGGCTGACGCCGGTCAAGCTCAACGTGGTGACCATGTTGGGAGTCAACGATCACGAAGTGGTCGATCTGGCGCGGTTCGGTCGAGAGCATGGCTGCGTGGTGCGCTTCATCGAGTATATGGACGTGGGTACGGTCAACGCCTGGGATCCGAGCAAGGTCGTGTCAGCGCAGGAGATCGTCGACCGCATCGACAAGGTCTTTCCCGTGGTGCCGGTGGATAAACGCCGGCCTGGAGACGTTGCCGGGCGCTACCGCTACGCCGACGGCGGCGGTGAGATCGGCGTTATCCCCTCGGTGACCCAACCGTTTTGCGGCGACTGCTCGCGGGTGCGGCTGTCGGCCGAAGGCAAGCTTTATACCTGCCTGTTCGCGGCGGTGGGTCATGATCTGCGCTCGCTGCTGCGTGACGGGGCCTCGGACGATGAGCTGCGCGATGTCTTGCGTGGTATCTGGCGAGCCCGCACCGACCGCTATTCTGAAGAGCGCACCGCGGCCTTGCGCAGCGGCCGTTTCGTCCCGGCTGAGAAAATCGAGATGTTCCGCATCGGTGGCTAGCCGGCGCTAGGCTCCGACCAGGTCGATGAAGGCATCGGGATCGTCGGCTAGCGCCTCGGCGATCAAGCGGTCGAGACGGCCTTCAATGCCGACCACGACCAGGTCTGAGGGATCCAGGGTCACCACAAAAAGGTTGCGGATCGATTCGTTGCGCCCCTCGCGGTAGAAGACCCAGGTACGTTCGTCGTTTTCGCGGCTTCGAATTAGGCTTTCCCAGCCTTCATCGGCCAGCCGACTCTCGAAGTGGTCGTCGAGGTCGAGCCGGGTGAGATCCGGCATTGCATGAACCAAATAGGTGGTGACGTTCACCCGGCGGACGTGGGACAGCATCGACAGATCGACATCGTCTTCGTCTGTCGCCCAGCGCGCGATCCGCTTGGCTACCGCCAGCGTGAAGCGTCCCAGGCGGATGCTGGTCTCGCGCTCGAGCTCGATTCCCGGCAGCTGGCGCTCGATCTGCCACCGGATACCGGCGGCCGAAGGGGTTTCTCTACATCCCGTCGTCAGCGTGGCGACCAGCAGCAGGCTAGCCCAGGCGGTCAGCGGGCGCCGCGCTTGCGACTTAATCTTCGAGCCCATCGAAACACTCATGGCTCCGGCTCCTCTCCGGTTTGATCCTCGTGGGTTTGCGTCAAGTAGCGGATACCGAGAGCCTCTCCCAGCCCTACGACCTGCTCGAGGTCGATGCCGCCGACGATGTTGATGACCACGACTTCGCTCGCATCCACCACCAGGATTGCCATGCCGTGAATCTCGTCGTCGATGTCCCGCGTGTAGATGTGGGTCTGCTCGCCTTGGTCGCGCGTTCGGACCACGGCCTGCCAGTCGTTCGACTCGAGCCATTCCGAAGCGGTTGCGACGCGCCGGCCGATGGCTTCGAGGTCCAGCTCTTCGACTTCGGCGACCTGCACGCGGACAGCCCGAAGGTCTTCGATTACGCCGGCGAACTCCGGCTCGGTGGCGCGCACCGCTTTCGCAACCATCCGCAGCATGGCGCCCTGCAGATTGATCTCGACGGTCAAGTCTTTCCGCTCCAGGATACCGAGCTTGTCGAGCGGAAAGAATCCCGGGTGATCGTGCCAGTCGGGCTTCGAGCCCTTGGCCCAGGCGGGTGAAGGGATCAGCAGGCCCGCGGCAAGCAGGCCGGCAACCAGCCAGCGCCCGGCGCGTTCCGCGAGACGGCGGTGGTCAAAGGGTGGCATGAGGCGAGCTCCCGCTGCGGTCCTTGGGTTTCTTCGGGTCCGGAGGCTGGGTGACGACCGGTAAGACTCGAGCCAGGCTGCGAAGGGTGGGCTGCGCCAGGCGGTCTACCAGCACGTCGTCTCTCAGCTGCAGCCCGGTGCGGTGGCTCACCTGGGCAAGGTAAGCGAGGGCGATGCGGGCCTCGGCGGTAGCTCGAGCGATTTCTGCCGGCGTCGGCTCCGGCTCGACTTCGGGCGTCAGCCGATCACCGAGGATCAGCGCCCAGGCGAGCACGGCGGTAGCCAGCACCGCGGCTGCCAAGAGAGCCTGGCGCAGCGGACCGCGCGGTGACACCGGGGAAGCGCGGCGCCATGGCAGCACCGATCGAGAAGTCTGAGTCGACTCGGCTGCCAGGACCTGATCCAGTACCGAGGCCGGCGCGTCGAGCTCGGGCAGCGCTCGTAGCTCGGCCTGCACGGCGACCGCCAACCGGTGCTCGGCGCGGCAGTTCGAGCAGGTTTCAAGGTGAGCCGCGATGGCGCTCAGCCAGGGCTCCTCGAGCTCGCCGTCAACGTAGTCTTCTAGGCGATCGAGAGTCTCTTCGCAGGCCTGGTTTTCACAGTGAGCCGACATCATAGACCTCTTTGAGCTGACGGCGGAGCTGGCGACGACCGCGGTGCAAGTAAACCCGCACCGTGTTGAGCGGCACGTCGAGCACGTCGCTGATCTCCTGATAGGCCAAGCCTTCGATCTCGCGCAGGATGACGATGCTCTTCATCGGATCTTTGAGCTCCTCGAGAGCGGCGCGCAGGTGGCGCCTGAAGCCGCTCGCCGAAGCCCGAGCTTCGGGACCCGGTGCGTCGGCTGCAACCGCGCTCACCGCCTGCTCATCGGGGTCGTCCTTGAACACACGAGCTGCCGAGGTGCGACTCCGCAGGCGATCGAGGCAGGCGTTGCGCGTCACCTTGAGCAGCCAAGCGCGTTGCCCTTCCTCGTCGATCTGCTGCTGGTTCTGCCACAGCTTGAGCAGCGCTTCCTGAGTGATGTCTTCCGCCTCCTGTGCGTTGCCGAGATAGTAGCGGGCGAAGGTATAGACCTTGCGCTGGTGCCGTTCGACGGCCGTTTCGAATCCCTTCACCATCGCCCTCTTGCATGGACAAACGGATCGATAGTGTAGAAAGTTACAGCGGAATCAGATCAGTGCGAAAACTGTCCGCAAGAAGGCCACGCTGGATGGGGTGCGCCGGGTTGCGGAGGTCGCCGCTCAGTGCCGGTTTGCGCCAACCCGTGCCAGAGGTCAGTTGCCGCCGGCGACGTCCAGGAACGCGCCGGTGGTGTAGGACGCACGGTCAGAGAGCAGCCAGAGGATCGCCTCGG
>JBCCEE010000366.1:0-9035 GCA_039030415.1 Acidobacteriota bacterium | reverse complement strand
GGGCCGCTGCTCCTCGAGACACGCCGGGACAGGACCTCGCCCGAGGATCGAGCGCAGCTCCAGGAGCTCTACGACACGTGCCGAGACAGAGGCCAGAAGCTGATCTACGCCGCCTTCGGCTCATTCTTCACCAGCAACCTCGGCTTTCTCCGGCGCCTCGCGGCGACAGCGGCGGAGCGGCCGGATTGGGAGCTGGTGATCAGCCTCGGCGGCAAGCGGGAGCCGGCCGAGCTCGGGGAGCTGCCAGAGCGCGTCCACGCGTTCCGCTGGCTGCCGCAGCTCGAGGTTCTGCAGCACGCTTCGGTGGCGATCACCCACGGCGGTATCAACACCCTCGACGAATGCGTGCTGGCGGGGGTGCCGATGCTGATCTACTGCGGCTACGAGACCGATATGGCCGGCAATACCTCCCGGGTCGTGCATCACGGCCTGGGGCTTGCGGGCGAGCCTCAGGACACTGCGGCAACGATTCGAGAGCGCATCGATCGACTGCTGAGCGAGCGGAGCTTTCGCGATAGCGTGCAGCGCATGCGGTCTCACTACCGGGCCTACACCGAATTCCGGGTGGCGGAGCGTACGATCGCACGGTGGCTCAAAGCCCAGGCCCCATGAGCCGAGACGATGACTGAAACCGTCCGAAGAGTCGCGACCGGCGCCGGCTGGCTCTATGCCTACCGCTGGGGCGAGCGCCTGATCGATCTGATCTCGATCGTCGTGCTGGCGCGGCTGCTCGCTCCCGAGGATTTTGGCCTGGTGGCGATCGCGGCCTCGATCGTGGCGATCATCGAGGGTCTGAGCGATTTCGACGTCAACAAGGCGCTGATTCGCACCCGCGACACCGACCCGGACGGCGAGCGCGCCCTGTTCGACACCGCCTGGACGCTAGCCGCCCTGAGAGGGCTGATCTCGGCCCTGGTCATGGTGACAATCGCCGCCTTCCTGAGCGATAGCCGGGTGGCGGCGGTGCTCGCCGTTCTGGCGCTCAGCCCGCTGCTCAGAGGTTTCGCCAACCCGGTATTCGTGGCCTTCGAGCGCGACCTGATCTATTCCAAGCTGGCTGCGCTCACCCTCGGCGCTCGGCTGGTCACCTTTGCGGTCACCCTGGGCGTCGCCTGGCTGACGCGCAGCTATTGGGCGCTGGTCGTCGGCATCCTCGCAGGCTCCCTCAGCCACCTGCTGCTGACTTACGCCATGCGGCCCTACCGACCCAGGATCTCGCTGGCCAGAGCCCCCGAGATCTTCGCCTTCAGCGGCTGGATGTCGCTGACCACCATCGTCACCACCTTGTCGATGGAGACCGACAAGCTGATCGTTGGGCGCTTCCTCGGCGTGGCCGATACCGGCCTGTATTTCATGACGCAGCGGGTCGGGGTGCTGCCGACCCGCGAGCTGGTCAGCCCGCTGCAGCGCATTCTGTTCCCGTCGTTCCGCGAAATCGCAGACGACGCGCAGCGCCTGCGACGCGTCGTGCGCGAGTCGATCAACGTCTTGGGTAGCTTGAGTCTGCCGGCAGGATGCGGTTTCGCGCTGGTGGCGGCCGACTTCGTGCCGCTCGCGCTAGGTGCGGAATGGCAGCCGATCGTGCCGCTGCTGATGATCCTCACGCCTTTCCTCGGCCTGCGCGGCACGCTCTCCATGGCGCTGCCCTGCATGATGGCGCTGGGTGAAACCCGGCTGCTGTTTCGCGTCAGCCTGCTCTACGCGCTGGTGCACGTGCCGGCCTTCATCTGGGGCACCGTCACCTTCGGCCTGCGCGGAGCGTTTGGCGCCATCGTCGCGGCCGGCTTCCTCTACACCGCCCAGAACGCCTGGATGCTGCATCGCGTCCTCGGTATCTCGGTGGACGAGATGCTCAGAGAGCTGGTGCGACCGCTGGTCGCCACCCTGGCGATGGTCGCCGGCGTGCTCGCGCTCGCCACCCTCGAGCCCATGGCGCCGGCTCCGGCCTGGCTCGCCCTGGCGGCGAAGATCGCAGTAGGCGGCGGGATCTTCCTCGCCACCCAGCTGCTGCTCTGGCGCCTGGCGGGCCGGCCGGCCGGCATCGAGCGACGCGTCCTGCAGGTGCTGGCGCGTCGCTAGCTCTCGACGATACCGAGAAACAACCGTTCAGTCTGCTCGGCGATCGACGGCCAGGAGTGCGCGGTGGCGATCTCGCGGCCGCCTTCGGCCAGGTGCTGACGCAGCTCTGGGTCGCCGAGGGCCCGGGTCAACGCGGACGCCAGCTCGCCCGGCGACTCCGGCGGCACCAGCAGCGCGCTATCCTCGTCCTGCAGCATCTCGGGCAGCGCGCCGACGCGGGTCGCGACCACCGGGACGCCGAGGGACAGCGCCAGGTAGAGCACGCCGGACTGGCTGATGTGGCGATAGGGCATGACCAGCAGATCGGCGGCGGCGAAGTACTGGGCGACTTCTGAGAACGGGATGTAGCCGAAGCGGTGGACGGCCCCCAGCCGGTCGGCCCAGCGCTCGAGCTCATCGCGCCGTTCCGCGCCGAGTCGAACGGGATCCCCGGCCACCACCAGGCGGGCCGACGGTCGCGCCGCGGCGACCCTCGGCCAGGCGTCGAACAGAATGTCCAACCCCTTGTACTCGCGGATGTAGCCGAAGAACAGCGCCACTTCGTCGCCGGGCTGCAGGCCGAGCCGGCGCCGGGCGGCGGCTCGATCGACCGTGGTGTCGAGGGCGCGCTCGAAGAAGCCGTACTCACCATGCGGGATGACCTCGACCCGCCCAGCGTCGACGCCAAACTCTTCGAGCAGCCGCTGGCGGTCGAACTGCGAGTGGGCGATGACCCGGTCGCCCAGGCCATGGATGCGCCGGTAGACGGCTCGCTGCCAGGGGATGGGCTCGTGCGGCGTCACCACGTGGGCCGTCGCCACCAGCGGTCGACGCAGACGGCTCAGCGCCGCCAGATAGGCCAGCGCGATCGGGTTCGTGCAGTGCAGGTGGATGACGTCGGGTCGCAGGCGGCGAGCCAGCGCGGCGACCGCCAGGCTGTCGTAGATCGCCTCGCCCTTGCGCAGCAGACTGGCTACCGGCCCGGGCAGCGTCCGCTCGCCGGAGCTCTGGCGGTGGCTGGCGCGCCCGATCGTCTTGACGATCTCGACGTTGCCAACAGCATCTCCCTCCAGCTCGTAGCAGGCGGCGGTGGCCATGGTGACCTGATGCCCACGGTCGGCCAAGGCCTGAGACAGGTTGTAGGTGTAGTGGGTCAGTCCACCGCGACCGAACGTCTCGATCTCGAGGATCTTCAGCGGATGGGGCTCGGCACGCGTCATGAGTCCGCGGATCGTACCAGCGTAGAACGCCTCTGGAGCAACGTGCATCCGACCCGCGGCCACGCTCCAATAACATAGCGTTCCCTCACATCGCGCCAATAACATTGCGCCGCGACGTCCATTGAACCCGCCCCTCACGACTTCCTCAAGCCCTTGACCACCCAGAGCACACGCAGCCGTGCCGAGCTGCTGCAGCAGGCGATTCGGCTGAAGCGAGCGCGCCGAACGCGAGCGCCACAGCTGCCACCGAGGCCGCCAAACGCGGCGGCTCGCCTGGGTGAGCTGCAGCGCAGCCTGTGGCTGGCGCATCAGCTCGAGCCGAGCTCTTCGGCCTACAACCTGGCGAGCGCTTTCCGCGTCACCGGAACCCTGGATCCAGCGGCCTTGGAGCGCGGCTTGAACCGCATCGTCGCGCGGCACCGGCTGCTGCGTTCGACGTTCCGGGCCCACCCGGATCACGTCGAGCAAGTCATCCAGCCGGAAGCTCGCGTCGCCATGGAGCGCTTCGACGTCGGTGCAGGCGAGGCAGTCGCGGTCGCCGAGCAGCAGGCGAGCCGTCCCTTCGAGCTCGCAACGGCTCCGCTGGTTCGCCTGCTGTGGATCGTGGGGGCCGACGGCGAGCAGCTGCTGGCGCTCGTGCTGCATCACATCCTGGCTGATGAGCGCTCCCTCGATGCCCTGTGGCGCGAGCTGGCGACGGCCGCCAATGACGCCGGCAAAACCTCGGCAGATGAAGCTTCAGAAGCCGCCGCCCAGTACGACGACTTTGTCCACTGGCAGAGCTCGCAGGATCGCGCGTCGCGAGACGCCGACCTGGCCTACTGGCGCCAGCGCCTCGATCCCCTGCCCGAAGCGCTGGCCCTGCCCTACGAGCGGCCGACGACGCCCTCCGAGCGCTCGAGCTCGGGGCACCTCCTGCGGCGCCCGCTCGACGCCGGCGTGGCGCGGCAGCTCCAGTCGGCGGCGGCCAGCGCTGGGGTGACGCCGTTCATCGTCCTGGCGTTCGCCTTCCGGCTGCTGCTGCAGCGCCTGTGCGAGCAGCGCCAAGTCGCCTTCGCCACCCCGGCGTCCCAGCGCTCGCATCCCGCCACCGCCGAAATGCTGGGCTACTTTCTGAACCCGGTGGTGATCCACGCGCAGCTCGACGAGACGCTAAGGGTCGACGACGCGATTCGCCGATTCGACGAGTCCGTACGGGACGCCCTGGCGCACGGCTCGCTGGCCTTCGATCAGCTGGTGGAGGCGCTCGCCCCACCGCGCCAGCAGGACCGCCACCCGATCTTCCAGACCATGTTCGTCTATCAGGAGATGCCACGGCCGCCGAAGCTACCCTCGGCGCCACCCGATTCGGTCGAGCTCGTGCCCTCGGTGCCACCCGATTCGGTCGAGCTCGTGCCCTCGGTGCCACCCGATTCGGTCGGGCTCGAGCCAGTCGAGCTCGAGCCAATATTGCTCGACCTCGGGGCGTCGAAGTTCGATCTGACCTTCTTCGCCTCGCGCAACGCGGCCGGCTCGGCCTCCGACGGCAACCTCGAGCTGGCGATCGAATATCGCCGCGACCGCTTCGACGAGCCCGGCATGGCGACCCTACTCGAACATTACGAGGTGCTGCTGGGCCACCTGGTCGCCGACCTCGAGCGCCCGACTCTAGAAGTTGCGCTGCTGAGCCCGAGTCAGCAGCAGCAGCTCGCGAGGGCCGCGTGGGGCGGTCGACCCGAAGCCGGCGGGCCCGCGGGCGACCTGGTGCCCCAACAGATCTTCAAGCAGGCCCAGCGTTCTCCCAACGCGCCGGCGGTACTCACCCGTACGCGAGCGTGGAGCTGGGCCGAGCTCGCATCTTCAGCGAAGGCCATCGCACAGGCCTTGCAGCGCCGCGGGGTGGGCCGTGGCGACCGCGTTGGCGTCTTCCTCGATCGCTCGCCCCAGATGATCGCCGGCATCCTGGGCTGCCACTGGGCCGGCGCCGCCTACGTACCGCTCGATCCCGCCTATCCGTCGGACCGCAACCGTCGAGTGCTCGAGGACGCTAGCGTCGCGGCCGTGCTGACCCGCGCTGCGCTGCGGGATCGGCTGTCGACAGGAAGCGCTATCACGACCGAGCACGTGATCGAGCTCAAAACCCTGACCGACGACCCAACGCCTGACGCCGACTCGCTGCTCCAGGACGCCGAGCCGGTCGATATTGGCCACGAAGACGTCACGCCCGAAGACGTCACGCTCGAAGACGTCACGCTCGAAGACACTGCCTATCTGCTCTACACCTCGGGCTCCACCGGGCAGCCCAAAGGGACCGTCATCACCCACGGCAACCTGGCAGCCTCGAACCATGCCCGGCTCGAGGTCTATTTAGGCTCCGCCCGAGACGGTCTTGGCCCAGACGCTGGTGAAGCCTCTTGCCTCGCACGCTTCCTGCTGCTGCCGAGTATTGCGTTCGACAGCTCAGTAGCCGGCATCTTCGGAGCCCTGGTAGCCGGCGGAGCGCTGGTGATTCCGGACGACGAGGCCGCGAAGGATCCTCGCCAGCTGGCCGAGCTGATCATCGCCCAACGCGTCACCAGCCTGCTGTGCGTGCCGTCGCTCTACGCCCACATTCTGGCAGCCGGCGGAGCGCACCTGAGCATCTTGCAGGCGGTGATCGTCGCCGGCGAGAGCTGCCCGCCTTCGCTGGTGCGCGACCATTTCGACACCCTGCCGGGGACCCGGCTGCTCAACGAATATGGCCCCACCGAGGCGACAGTATGGGCGACGGTGGACGAGCTGGCGCCGGGCGGCAGCGGCGAGAAGGGCCGCGGCGACGAGAAGGGCCGCGGCGACGAGGAGGGCCGCGGCGGCGAGAAGGGCCGCGGCGACGAGAAGGGCGGCAGCGACGAGCCCCGAGTCACCATCGGCCGGCCGATTCCCGGCGTTCGCGTCGAGGTGCTGGACGCCAAGGGTCGACGGGTGCCGGCGGGCGTTCCGGGCCAGGGCTGGATCTCGGGACCCACCGTCTCGCCGGGCTACTGGCAACGCCCGGATCTGACCGAGGCGAGCTTCGTGCATCACCGCATCGTCGGCAGTCCCGGCGATGAGCCGGAGCGGCGCTGGTACCGCACCGGCGACCGCATGAGCTGGACGGCCGACGGCCGCCTGCGGTTTCTGGGGCGCATCGACGAACAGCTCAAGCTGCGCGGCTTTCGCATCGAGCCCGGTGAGATCGAAGCCCTTTTGACCGAGCTGCCGGAGATCGCCGAGGCGGCGGTGGTGGCGCAGGACGACCGGCTGCTCGTCGCTTTCCTGAGGCTCGCCAAGGACGCCCAAAACGCTAGAGACGCCGCCGAATGGCAGCCCGAGGCGGCGCGCCGCTGGCTCGCGGAGCGCCTGCCAGACTACATGTTGCCGAACCGCCTGATGACGCTCGAAGAGCTGCCGCAGCTTCCCAACGGCAAAGTCGACCGGCGGCGCCTGCGCTCGCTGGCCGAGGAGCCGACCGCGTCTCACGGCGGCAGCGACTCTGCGTCCGGCGATACCGCAGCCAACGGTGCGCCGTTCGACGACCGCGAGCATATGTTGCTCGCGCTGTGGCAGGGCCTGCTCGGTCAGCAGAGCATCGGCCGCGACGACAACTTCTTCCAGCTCGGCGGCCACTCGCTGCTGGTGGTCGAGATGACCCGCGCCATCGAGCAGGACTTCGGGGTGGCGCTGACTCCGGCCGAGGTCTTCCAACATCCCACGGTGCGCCAGCTGGCGGCGAGGCTGGCCGGCGAGGCGGCAGCGGACCGCACGGACTACGCGCACCTCTTCCCGCTTCAGCCCGGCGGCTCCGCGGCTCCCTTTCTGTTCTGCGTGCCGCACTTCTTCTCGCACCTGGTCGCCTCCAAGTTTCGCGGCGAGCGCCCGGTCTACGGCCTGCGCGGCGTCAGTCTACGGGCCGAGGGTAATCGCGGGCGCTGGCCTATGATGCGGCATCTGGGCGAAGAGCTGGTGGCGGAGATTCGGCGGCGGTTCCCCGACCAGCCGGTGATCCTGGCGGGTTATTCGTTCGGCGCGTCGATGGCGGTGGAGGCGGCGCGGCTGATGGAAGCCCAGGGCTCGCCCGTCGAGCAGCTGATCCTGATCGCGCCGATGCCGGTCGACATCTATCGTCTCGGCCCGCTGCGCTTCCAGCTCGACGGCCTGCAGCAGCCGGTCGACGAGCTCTCGCCGCTCGAGGCCATTACCCGCTACGCCCGCACCAACCATCCCTTCAGTCGGCAGCTCGGGCAGCGCCTGTGGCGCCGGTTGGCTCTGCAGCCCTGGCGGCGCCTGCTGTGCCGGTTAGGCGAGCTGCGAGCTCGGGCCGGCCACCCGCTGTCTCCCCGCGTGCTGCACGCCGACGTGCGCCTCGAGCGCTTCCGCCTCCATACGGGCTACCGCCCCAGCGTGATCCACACGCCGACGGTGATCTTCAACGCCCGCGAGCCCGAGACCGACGCCGCCGCCACCTGGCGGCCGTTCTTCGCCGGCCCTTTCGATATTCGCCCGACGCCGGACCCGCACCTCGACGAAGCGTCGATCGCGGCCACCAAGGCCCTGCTGCTCGAGCACCTGGAGACGTTGAATTGCTGAAGGAAGCCGAGCCTCGACGCCTCTCGGAGCGGCATTACGCGCTGTTCGACGCGGTAGCCCAAGGCATCCGACCCGACGATCCAGAGCTCGGCGACTGGCTCGAGGGCTACCGCCGCAATCACCGAGAGCGCCTGGTGGCCGATCTTCACCTGGTCGAGCAGCACGTGCCCGACGGCGCTCGGATCCTGGAGTGTGGCGCGGTACCGCTGCTCGCCACCGGCGCTCTGGCGGAGCTCGGCTACCGGGTGCAGGCGATCGACGTCGCGCCGCAGCGCTTCGCCGGGGCGATCGAGCGCCTCGGTCTCGACGTGCAGCGCTGCGACCTCGAGCACGAGGCGTTGCCGTTCACGGCCGAGCGCTTCGACGCGGTGATCTTCAACGAGCTCTTCGAGCACCTCAGGATCAACCCGATCACCACCCTGGAAGAGGTGCACCGGGTGCTGCGTCCCGGCGGGTCGCTGCTGCTGTCGACCCCCAACCTGCGCTCCTTCCGCGGCCTGCGCAATCTGCTGCTGCACAACCAGGCCCACGCCGCCTCGGCCGACGTCTACCGCCAGTACGAGAAGCTCGCCACCCTCGGCCACATGGGGCACGTGCGGGAGTACACTACGCGCGAAGTGGCGGACTTCCTGACCCATATCGGGTTCCAGGTCGAGAAAATCATCTTTCGCGGCGGCCACGGCCGCGGGCTGGTGGGGCTCGCGGAGCGCCTGGCCCCCTCGCTCCGCCCTTTCTTCAGCCTGATCGCCAGAAAGCCAGCTGACTCGGAAGCGACGCCCGCGGAGACCGCCGCGCCGTGAGCGGCGGCGAGATCGAGCGCCGTATCTTCGTCGTCGGCGTGCCGCGCTCTGGGACGACGCTGCTACAGAGTCTGCTGGCGGCCCACAGTCAGCTGACCTCGTTCACCGAGAGTCACTTCTTCAGCCGCTACTTCCGCGCCGTGCCCGGCCTCTCCACCGCCATCCTGACGCGCGACCCGACGCCTCGCCTGATCGAATTCCTGCGCGAGAACCCAGCTGATGATTCCGAGCAGCCGGCGCCGCGTCTCGCGACGGGACGCCTGCTGCCGCTGGCGAGCCGCCGGGTGGGGCGCCAGCTGCTGGCGGTGCTCGACCAGCTCGCACTCAGCCGCGGCTTCGCGGGCTGGATCGAGAAGACGCCGCGCCACCTGCG
>JBCCEE010000365.1:0-9083 GCA_039030415.1 Acidobacteriota bacterium | reverse complement strand
GGGTTTGGGCTGGTTCTCAACCTGTTGGAGACGTTGTTAGCGGGCTGCGTGGCTGTCGTGCTGGGCGTGCCGCCCAACGGCCGTCTTCTTGCCGACGCCCTTGACGCCGGGAATGTTGTCGACGGCGTCCCCTGCCAAGCCGAGGTAGTCGATGATCTGATCGGGCCGCACGCCGAACTTCTCGACCACCGCCGCCGGATCGTAGCGCTCGTCTTTAGCAAAATCGAGCAGCGACACCCGCTCATTCACCAGCTGCGCCAGGTCTTTGTCCGATGTCACCACGACGATCTCGTGCCCCTCGGGCTCGAGCTGCCGGCACAGCGTGCCGACCAGGTCGTCGGCCTCGTAGCGCGTGTCGACATAGATCGCCGCGCCCAGCGCCTCGCCGACTTCCTGACACCAATCCTGCTGAGCTTCGAGCTCGGGCGGCGGCAGCTCGCGCTGCGCCTTGTAGGGCGGGTAGATGTCGTTGCGGAAGCTGGTGGTCAGGCTCTTGTCGAAGGTCAGGCCGAGGTGGGTGACGTTCTCCTGTTCGACCAGTCGCAGCAGGAACTGGGTGAAGCCATAGACCGCGTTGACCGGCAGGCCCGAGCGGCCCACCATCTTGGAAGGGATCGAAAAGTAAGCTCGAAAAATGTAGGGGCTGGCGTCGACGAGGTGGATCGTATGACTCGGCATGATCGTGAGCGCTGGGTCCGGGCCGTTGTTGGAGGGGCGAAGGGGTGGATGACGGTTTAAAATGCGGTGGCGAATGTACACCATATCCAAAATGTGGCCGCTGCGTCAGCCGGTGGGCGCCCTACTCACCCTGTGCTTCGCTGGTTGGCTGGGCGCATGCGAGGCGTCGAGTCCTCCCGCCCCCGAGCCCGCATCGACGTCCACGACATGCTCGGGCCCCACGACTCCGATCCACCAGGTGCAGGGCTCCGGGCCGGCGAGCCCCCTGGCCGGCCAGCGGGTGACCGTAGAGGGCGTGGTCGTGGGTGACTTTCAGGCCCGTGACCAGCTCGGCGGCTTCTTCCTGAATAGCGTCACGCCGGATGCTGACCCGGCGACTTCGGAAGGTCTGTTCATCTTCGCGCCGCGGGCGCCCGCGGTGGCGGTTGGCGACCGTGTTCAGGTGCGCGGGCGGGTCAAGGAGCACCAGGGCCTGACGGAGCTGACCGACGTCGAGCAGGTGACGTCGTGCGCTACCGGCGAGCCTCCCGAAGCCATGAGCCTAGAGCTCGCGGACGCCCCAGATCTGGAGCCCTATGAAGGCATGCGGGTGGCGATCGAGGACGAATTCACCGTCGCCAATACCCATGATCTCGCCCTCTATGGCCAGATGCTGCTGGCGGTCGGGGGCCGGTCGTTCGAGGCCGGACCGGACGGCAGAATGGCCGCTCGCGGCCTGCGGCTGGACGACGGCAGCGGGCGCAAGGAGCTGTCCGAGCCGCCTTATCTCGACGCAGGCTCCCGCCGGCTCGGCGATCGGGTCACTGGCGTCGTCGGCATCGTCGCGCAGACCGAGGAAGGGCACGTCATCCACCCGACCCAGCCGCCGACGCTCGAGAACACCAATCCGCGACCGCTCACGCCGCCCGAGGTCGGCGGCAGCCTGCGCGTCGTCGCCTTCAACCTGCTCAACTTCTTCGTCACCTTCGGCGAACGGGGCGCGCTCGATCACGACGAGTGGGAGCGCCAGCTCGCCAAGCACATCGCCGCCCTGCTCGCCCTCGACGCCGACATCCTGGCGCTGGTCGAGCTCGAGAACAACCCGGCGGCTTTGAGTGCTCTGGCCGCCGAGCTCAACAAGGCCTCACCGCATCCCTACGCCGCGACGTCGACCCCGCCGGGCATGGGGGACGACGTGATCCGGGTCGGTTTCCTCTACCGTCCCGAGCGGGTGGAAGCCGTCGGGCCTGCGCGTATCGACCGGGCTCCGGTTTTCAGGCGCCCGCCGATGGCGCAGACTTTTGCCGTCGGCGACGAGCGCTTCACGGTGGTGGTCGCCCACTTCAAATCGAAGAGCTGCCGCAACGTCGTCGAAGGCGAGGAAGATCGCGGGCAGGGCTGCTGGAATCCCCTCCGCACCCGCCAAGCGCAGCAGATGGTCTCCTTCGTGACCGAGCTGCAGGCGGCGAGCGGCGATCCCGACGTCATGGTCACCGGTGATCTCAACGCCTACGGCGGCGAAGACCCGATCCGCGCCCTCACCGACAGCGGTCTGGTAGACGAGCTCGCGCTGCGCGTCCCCGAAGCAAAGCGCTACACCTACGTCTACGGCGGGCGCTCCGGCACCCTCGACTTCATATTGACCTCGCCGAGCCTGGCAACCCGCGTCACGGGGGTCGGCGTCTGGCACATCAACTCGGACGAGCCGGTCTTCCTCGACTACCGCATCGAGGCCAATCCGCCCGGCCTCTATCGTCCCGACCCCTTCCGCTCGTCCGACCACGACCCGGTGCTGATCGGCCTCGATTTCTGAGGCAGCTCGACGATCGCGACCGTGCCGCGGGCTCCGCGGTCGCCGAGCTCGATGGTGCCGCCATGGGCTTCGACGATGCGCTGGCAGAGGTTGAGGCCGAGCCCGTAGCCCCGGCGGTGGCCGCGGGACGGATCGAGCTTCACGAACGGCTTGAAGACTTCCCCGCGAGCCTGCGGCGCGATGCCCGGGCCATCGTCCGAGACGGACAGGCGCACGGCGTCGCCGGCCGACTCGAGGCGGACCTCGACCGGCTGGCTATCCGGCAGGGAGAACTTGACGGCGTTGTCGACCAGGTTCTGAGCCAAGACGCGCATCAGGTCGCGGTCCGCGGCGACGACGAGAGCCGCTGCGCTGGACGAAAAGGCGACACCCGGCGCGCGCTCGGCGAAGACGTCGACCACCTGCCGCACCACCGGCACCAGATCGACGGGCTCGCCGGTCAGGCGGTCGGTCCGGACGCGCAGCCACTCGCGGTCGAGCAGCCTCGAGATCAGCTGCTCCATCTCGCGCACGTCGTTCTGGATCAGGCGCCGCTTGGCGCCGTGCTCGGCTTCGGCCGGCAGCATCTCGAGCGCCAGCTTGACCCGCGCCAGCGGTGAGCGCAGCTCGTGGCTGACGTCCGCCAGCAGCCGTTCACGGTCGGCGATCATCTGCTCGACCCGGCGGGTCATCTGGTTGAACGCCGTCGCCACCTGGCCGATCTCGTCCATGCGCACCACCGGCACCTGCACCCCGAAGTCTCCGTCGGCAACTGACTCGACGCCCTGGCGCAAGCCCTGCAGCGGTCGCAATAGGCTGCGCTGAAACAGATAGATGGCGCCGATGACCAAAATCAGCAGCAGGACGTGGCCGTAGAGTAGTGGATCGTGCAGGCGGGAAAAGTGCTGCAGGTTCCAGGAGAATACGACCCGCTCCTCGTCTTCCGGGACGGCCTCGGACTCCGGCAGAAGGCGGGTCGTGATCCGCAAGGGATCTTCCAGGGCGCCCGCCGGAATGTCGACCCGCAAGACGCCGTGGACAGAGCCCATGATCGCTTCCGCGGTGGTTGGCTCGCCGAGCGAGGTGAAGGCGCGCTGCTTCTCAGGGGTCCGCACCAGCAGCGCCACCCGGTTGTCGCGGGCCAGGGAGCGCCAGAAGGCTTCGTCGTCCGAAGCCAGGATCTGACGCGCCAGAGAGATGCTGTAGCCCTTGACGGTCCGCTCCATCGCCTCGTTGACCAGCCGGGAGTTGATCAGGGCGGTGAACACGGCGGCCATGCCGGCGACCACCAGCGCCAGGGCGATGGTAGAGGCGGTGAAGCGGGCCAGCAGGCTCGACGTCTTGGGCTTCGACTCCGGCTCAGCCGGCGCTCTAGGCTTCGCCAACCCCAGCTCCCACGAATTGATAGCCGGTGCGCCAAACGGTCTTGATGAACCGTGGCGCCCGCGAGTCGTCACCGAGTTTTTGCCGCAGCCGGCTGATCAACATGTCGATCGAGCGATCATAGACGTCGGCAGCATCGCCGTGCAGCTTCGACAGCAGAGTATCGCGCGAGAGCACGCGACCGCGGCTCTCGAGAAACACCACCAGCAGATCGAGCTCGGTCGACGTCAGCTCGAGAGCCCGACCCGCCAGGGTCGCCTGCCTGAGCGCCGGCTCGACCCGCAGCTCGCCACTCCTCAGCACCTCGCGGTGGCGGTGCTCACGCTGCTGGCGATGCTCGCGGGCACGACGTAGTACCGAGCTTATGCGTGCGACCAGCTCGCGCGGCTCGAAGGGCTTGGCCAGGTAGTCGTCGGCGCCGAGCTCGAGACCGACGATACGATCCGCCACGTCACCGCGGGCGGTCAGCATGATGATCGGCATGTCGTGCTCGCCGCGGATGCTACGACACAGGCTGAGGCCGTCCTGATCCGGCAACATGATGTCGAGGATCAGCAGATCCGGCAGCTGGCGCCGCAGCTCTCCCAGGCCCTGGGCGGCGGTGGTGGCGGAGCGCAGCTGGTGGCCGAAGCCGGCGAGATACTCCGTGAGCAGTCGGTTGAGCGACGCGTCGTCGTCGATGATCAGCAGGTCGTGGCGGGGCATGATGGAGCTCAGGGACTTTGCAGGGCCGCGATCGGGTCGAGGCGAGCGGCGCGCAGGGCCGGATAGGCCCCGAACAGAACCGCGATCACGAGTGAGACCGCCAGCGGAACGATCACGGAGCGCCAGGTCAGCACCAGGTTCCAGCGGCTGAGCTCGGCGCCGAGCTGGATAGCGAAGAGACCCAGGATCAAACCGGCGAGACCTCCCAAAGCCGCGGTGAGCACCGACTCGCCCAGGAACTGCCCCAGGATATCGCGCCGCCGGGCTCCCACCGCCAGTCGCAAGCCGATTTCGCCGAGCCGCGCCCTCACCGAAAGCAGAGACACCGCCAGCAGGCCGAGGCCACCTAGGCCCAGTGCCAGCGCCGCCAAACCAGCGATCAGGCGCGAGAAGGCACCGCCGGCCTGGCGTTGGGCGGCGAGCAGCCGGGTTTGGTCACGGATCACAAAATCATCGGCGAGCCGCCCTCGGTCGAGGCCGTCACGCTGCCGCAGCACGCCTCGCAAGTCCCGCGCGACCCGCTGCAGCTCACCTCGAGAGCTCGCCTGCACGAAGATACGATCGAGAGAGTCGACGTCGAGCAGGCGGCGCTGGGCGGTCGAGATCGGGATGATTACCTGGTCGTCCTCGAAGAAGCCGTCCGGGCTGGTGCCCTTGGCCTGCAGGAGTCCGACCACGGTGAACGGTACGCCTCCGATGTACAGCGGCTCGCCGAGCGGCCACTCACCGGCAAACAGCTCGCGGGTGATGAAGGCTCCGACGACCACCACGCGAGAGCGAACGGCGACGTCGTGGTCGTCGATGAAACGGCCGGCCAGGAGCGTGTAGTTCTTGGCGCGCTGCAGCTCGGCGGTGCTGTCGACGACGGTGGTCGGCAGCACGTCGCCCCCCGAGCGCACCTGTCGGCTGCCGCTGGCAAACGGCACCGTGCGCTCGACCCCGGCGATCCTCCGCAGGGCTCGCTCGTCGGCGAGCCTCAGCGTCTGCACTCGGCGAGAGCTGCCGCGCAGCGCGTCGCTCTCCAGGCGCGCGGCGTTCACCGCCAGCAGGTTGCGGCCCTGCTGCTCGAGCATCTCCTGAAAGGCGCGTTCAGCGCCGGCGCCGAGCGCTTCCAGTAGCGCCACCGCGGCAACACCGACCGCGATGGCGGCGGTCGACAGCGCGGTACGCCCGGGCTCGCGAGAGATCGCCTGGGCGGCCGGCTCGAGGGTTCGACGCCAGAGCATCATCTCCGTCATTTCAACGCCGCGATCGGATCCAAACGAGCCGCCTGCCGCGCTGGCAGCACGCCGGCCAGCAGGCCGACGAGCACCGAGGCGGCCAGCGCGAGCGCGATGGTGTCGGCGGTCAGCGCCATCGGAATCTGGAAGCGACGCGAGGCGACGAGGATCACCGCCAGACCGATCGCCAGGCCGACCAGCGCCGAGCTCACCGTGACGGCGACCGCCTCGGTGAGAAACTGACCGCTGATCTGCCGGTCGGTAGCACCCATGGCCTTGCGCAGCCCGACTTCAGCGACCCGCTGCCGGACGCTCATCAGCATCACGCTGGCGATCACCAGCGCGGCGACCAGCAGGGCAACGCCAGCGGCAGCCGGCAAGAAAACCTGCAGCACCCGGTTGGCGCGCTGCACCATGCGACGCACCAGAGCGGGCGTCGTCACCGCGAAGTCGTTGGGCACTCCCTCTACGAGCTGGTGGCGCTCCCGCATGATGGCGGTGACCTGATCGGCGACTTCTTCGACCCGCTCTGGGTCGTCGACCACCAGCTTGGCGGCCATGATGAAGTCGACCTTCATCAGACGCCGCATCAAGGTAGAGATGGGCACCTGGATCTCGAAGTCGCGATCCTCGCCGTGGGGATCCATACCGTACGGTTCGAGGACACCGATGACATCGAGCGGCACTGAACCGGCGTAGATTCGCTGGCCTATGGGATCCTCATCACCAAACAGGGCGTCGGCGGCCTTGGTGCCGATCAGAGCGACACGAGCGACGCGAGCGAGATCATCGGCGGTGATGGCCCTGCCGGACGTCACCGCACGCTGCCACACCTCCTCTGCCTGGTGAGAGATGCCGAAGATATTCATCTGGCGGGTGCGGCCTTCGAAACGGACGTCCTGGCCGCTGAAGAGCTGGAACGGCTCCCAGGCAACGACTTCGTCGAGCTCGGCAGCGATGGCCTCGATATCAGCGATCGTGAGGGTGCTGATCGCCCCGTCTCGGATCGACCCCTGCATGCCGCGGGCCGAGACCATCAGGCTCGAGGCGCTGAACATGCGGCTGATGCTGTCGAGCATCTTCTGTTCGGCACCGCTGCCCATCGCCCGGGCGACAACCAGCGTCGCCACTGCGATCACGATGCCGAGGCTCATCAGGAAGGTGCGCAGCTTGGCGCGGCTCAGAGCATGCCAGATGCTGCGCCACAGCAGCCTGCGGTTCATGATGGCTCTCCCATTGCGTCTGGCGCAACCTCTGACACGGTGCCATCCTCGATTTGCAGGACGCGCGACGCGAGCCGCGCCAACCCGAGGTTGTGGGTGTTGAACACGATCGTGCGGCCGGTGGCGTGGAGCTCACGAAAGAGCCCCATGATGCCGTCGCCGGCATGGCGGTCGAGGTTGCCGGTAGGCTCGTCGGCGAGAATCAGATCGGGCTCCGTCACCAGCGCGCGGGCGATCGCCACGCGCTGCTGCTGGCCGCCGGATAGCTCGTGCGGAAAGTGGCGCTCGCGGTCTTCGAGTCCGACCTGGCGCAGCGCGGAGCGCGCCCGGCGGGTGGGATCTTCTACCGTGTCGCAGTAGGTGAGGGGTAGCTCGACGTTCTCGATCGCCGAGGCTCGCGGCAGCAGGTGAAACTGCTGGAAGACGAAGCCGATGCGGCGGTTCCGCAGGCGAGCCAACGCGTCGGAAGACAGTCCCGAGACGGCTTCGTCCGCCAGCCGGTAGCTGCCGGCATCGGGACGGTCGAGCAGGCCGAGCAGGTTCATCAGCGTGCTCTTGCCGGTGCCCGAAGGCCCGACCACCGCCACCAGCTCGCCGGACTCGATATCGAGGTCGACATCCTTCAAGACCTCGAGCCGCGGCTCCTCGGGCCGCTGATAAGACTTACAGACCTTTCTCATTCGGATCATCAACTGGCTCCTCGAAACGTCAGCGGGACAACTTCAAATCGGATGGTTCAACTCGGATTGAGGCGCAGGACTTCGCCTTCGCGGAGTCCTGCGACGATCTCGATCGTGCGCTCCGTGCGCCAGCCGCTCCGCACCTCCTGCTCCACCCACGCGGCCTGGCGCTGGACGGTGACGAACTGGCGACCGTCGCGGCGCAGCAGGGCTCTGCGCGGCACCGTCAGCACGCCTTCCCGGCGCTCGAGCTCGAGACGCAGGCGGGCCGTCATCTCGGGGCGCAGCACCACGTCGTCCGGGGATTCGAAGGTGAGCACCACCACGTAGTTGACGACGCTGTTCTGCAGCTCGGCCTTGGGCTGAATGGCGGTGACTCGGGCGGCGATCTCGCGTCCCGGATAGGTGTCGACGGTGAACGTCGCCCGCTGGCCAACGGAGATCCGGCCGATATCGGTTTCAT
Organism: Acidobacteriota bacterium; assembly: GCA_039030415.1. GTDB lineage: Bacteria > Acidobacteriota > Thermoanaerobaculia > Multivoradales > J023 > JAAELT01. Next base: position 960 of record JBCCEE010000365.1, on the reverse strand, counting down.
CGACATAGGCGCGCACCTCGAGACGATCGAGGTCGATGATGGTGACGAAGGCTGGCGCCGCCAGGCTGGCCGCCACCGTTTCGCCTTCGCGGGTCGTCACTTCGGCGATCACGCCCCGGATCGGCGCCACGATGCGGGTATAGCCGCGCTGAATCTCCGAGGCCCTCAGCTTGGCCTCGCGGTTGGTCACCCGCGAGGCCGCCACCGCCAGAGCTCGCTCCGCCTGTTCGCGCTGGCGAGTCGGCACGATGCCCTCCTGCGCCAGCCGCTGCTGACGCTCGAGCTCGGCGCGCGCTTCGTCGAGCTCGGCCCGCGCCACCTCCAGCTCCGCCCGCGCCTGGGCGATCTCGGCGTCGAGGGCGCTGGCGTCGAGCTGCGCCAGCAGATCGCCCGCGGCCACCGCGTCGCCCACCCGCACCGGCAGTCGCTCCACCCGCCCTGAAACCCGTGAGCCAACCACGATCTCGGCTCCCACCACCGGCCGGATCACGCCCGTCGCCGCCACCGTCCGATCCAGCGTGCCGCGACCGACCCGCACCGTCTCATAGGCCGCCTCAGCCGGCGTCGCCTCCCGCTGCCACGACAGCGCCAGCACCGCCAGCGCCACAACCGCCGTTCCCAAGCCCATCTGCGTCCTGCTCATCGCCCGCGTCCTCCGCGTCGTGATTCAACGCGGACAACCCTAGCCAGGGGTTGTCAACCCGGTATGTCGGACTTGTCACAACATGTAACGACGAGGCGCACGTTCACTGAGTCGTAACTCAGTGAGTCGCGACTCAGTGAGTCGCGACTCAGTAACTTTGCGTCAACCAACAAAACAGCCATCCGTTGGCGCTTCATCGCACATGCTAGAGTTGAAGCATGGGCCGGGAAGCACTCATCGACTCCGCAGTTTCTGCCAAGCTCTCACTGGCCGATTGGTACGAGCTGCCCGAGGACGAGCCAGGCGAGCTGGTTGAT
>JBCCEE010000364.1:0-9089 GCA_039030415.1 Acidobacteriota bacterium | reverse complement strand
TTCTCTCCTTCCCTCCACTGCTCTCTTCCTCCTTCCACCACTCACTCTCTCCCTCCCACAGCCCCTCGAGAGCCTCCAGGACGGGTCGAAACGCTTCGGCCTCGTCCGGTAGCTCCGGCCCTTTGCCAGCGACTCGGCGAAACGAAAGGTCGGACTTCGCGGGCTCGATCACCAGGATCTGTCCGACCAACCGGTAACCACGTCGGTGTACAGTTTCGATGAAACGCGGCACCTTGGGGTCATCACCGAGCGCCCGCCGGAGCTCACGGATGCTGGCCTTGAGCACGGCATCGCCGACAAATCGGTTGGCCCAAACGCCTTCTAGAAGCTCGGCTTTCGTCACTAGCTGACCCGGCCTGCGCAAGAGCAGCTGCAGAACCTCGAAAGTCTTTGGACGCAGAGGCAGCTCGCGCCCCTTGCTCAGCAAGCATTGATTTCGTACATGCAGCTGAATGCTGCTAGACGAAGATCTGTCATCACCCATTTATCCCTCCCCAGACAGAACAGAACAGCATTGGATACACATAGAGCAGCGATAGCTACTCGAGCTCGGTCTATTCGAAATGCGAAATATCGCCGCCAAACGGCTCAGGTGGATCATGAGACCTCTACCCCTCTCGATCAACGCTATGCCGTGTGCTGACGCGGAATAGAGAGTCAATCTTGATGAGTCGAGCAACCCTGCCGCGCTGCGTCCGTATATCTGCAAGTCATTTATATGCAAAATGCAGATAGCAAGGAGCGATGCCATGGAATCCCAACACGATGCGATCGACGGGCATCTGCTGCCGCTCAAGCCGGCGGTTCTGCTGATCTTGACTGCCCTGGCGGAAAAGCCGAGGCACGGCTACGCCATCATGCTGGCGGTGCGGCAGCAGTCAGGCGGTCGAGTCGAGCTCGGTACCAGCCATCTCTATCGCAACCTCAAGAAGCTGCTCGATCAGGGGCTGGTCTCGCCGTCGAGCCAGACCGATGAAGAGGATCCCCGGCGACGCTATTACCAGCTCAGTGAGCTGGGGCGAAGGGTTCTGCGGGCCGAGATGAGGCGCCTGCAGGACATTTTGAAGCTCGGCCGAAACCTCGGCATTCTCGACCCGGCTGAGGCTGCGCGATGAGCCGCAAGACCCGGCCCAAGGCGTGGAGCAGCCGCTGCTTCGACTACCTCTTGGGGCTATACCCACGCTCGTTCCAGGAACGCTTCGGAGACGAGATGAGCGCCACCTTCGAGCGTGAGATCGCAGACGCTCGCAACCGTGGCCGAGCCGCTGTGGCGAAATCCTGGGCCCGCACCGTGATCGCGACCTTGCGCTGCGCGATACCTGAGCACATCGACGCCATGCGTCAGCATCGGCAAGCGGCGACGGGGTCGACCTCCCGAGGAGACCGTTGGATGCACTGTCTCACCGCAGACATACTCACCGCAGACGTTCTCACCGCAGACGTTCGGCACGCCGTGCGCCGGATGGCGGCTTATCCCGGCTTCGCAGTGATCGCCATACTGACGATAGGACTCGGGATCGGGGTCAACGCGGCGGTGTTCTCGTTGATCGACACGATTCTCCTGCGGCCACTGCCGTTCAATGGCGCCGAGCGTCTGGTGCGCGTTTGGAGCGCCCAGCCGACGGGGGATCAACGATTCCTCGATTCGACGATCGACGAGCTGCGAACGCTGAGAGAGCAGAATCGAGTGTTCGCCGAAGTGGCAGGCTTGTCCCTCGCACCGCGCGATCTGCACGACGCTGCGGGTGCCCCCAGGGGCATCGTGGTCGGGCGGATCTCGGCGGGATTCTTCGATGTTCTCGGCGTGGCTCCAATACTAGGCCGCGGCCCCACCCCCGAAGAATACGCCAGCGGGGCACCGGTCGTCGTGCTCAGCCACGGCTTCTGGCAGACTCGCTACGGTGGCCGACGGGATGTGGTCGGAGAGTCGATCGCGATTCAGGGCCTTTCCCACCGGGTGGCAGGAGTCATGCCGAAGACCTTTCGGTACCCACAGCAAGCGATCTTGTGGCGTCCCTTCACGCAGCAGGAGAACCAAGACGACGACCGCGAGCTGCAGGTGGTGGCGCGGCTACACGAAGGCGTCAGCCTGGAGCAGGCGTCGGCGGACATCGCCCTCGTCCTGGCAGGGCTGCCGGCGGGTGAGTCGGAGGACGCCGCGACGACGGGTTGGGCTCAGCCTCTACAAGCGATGCTGGTCGAGGACGTGCGCCGGCCCTTTTGGCTGCTGTTCGCGGCGGTCGTGGCGGTGCTGGCGATCGCCTGCGCCAATGTCGCCAACCTTCAGCTGGTGCAGGGTGCCGGACGAGCCCGCGAGCTGGCGGTCCGAACGGCGCTGGGTGCCAGCCGTCGCCGGCTGGTGACGCAGGTTCTGACCGAGAGCTTGATGGTAGCGGCCTGTGGCGGCCTGCTCGGTCTCTTTCTGGGCAGCTGGCTGCTGCGTCTCATGGTCCAGATCAGCCCTGCCGACCTGCCGCGCCTGGCAGAAGTCCAGCTCGACGTTCGGGTCGCGGCGGTCATGCTGGCCGTGACCGCCGCAGCGGGCATTCTGTTCGGCTTGGTCCCGGCCCTGCGCGCTGCACGCGGCGAGCCGATCGCGGCACTTCGCGGCGGGCGAGCGACTCTCGGCCGCGGCGGGCAGCGCCTCCAGCAGCTGTTCGCTGTTGGCCAGATCGCCATGGCGACGCTGCTGGTGGTGAGTGCCGGCCTGCTGACGGCCACCTTCATCAACCTGGATGGCGCCGAGCGCGGATTCTCGACTCGCAATGTGATGACCGTCGACATCAGCCCACCGCGTGACCGCGACACCAGCGAGCAGCGGCTCGCCTTCTACCAAGAGGTACACGCCACCCTGAGTGACCTCCCGGGCACCGAGTCCGTAGCGCTGACCAACTTTCACCCGATGCAGGATTTCGGATTCCGCATACCGTTTCAGATCGTCGGCCAGCCAACGCGAGAAGGCGAGGCCAGACCGCGAGCCCTACTGCGGTCGACGACCCATGATTTCTTTCACACTGCCGGAATCGAGATCGTCGCTGGCCGGGACTTTAACGTCGATGAGGCCGGTGGCGTCGCGATCGTCAATGAAGCGTTCGTGCGGGCATTTCTGCCTGCTGCGGACCCGCTAAGGGAGCGGCTCTCGCACCCCGCCTACTTCGGCGAAGATCGCCCCGCCGAGCATCAGATTATCGGCATCGCCGCCAACGTCCGAGCCGACGCCACGGCCGCCGCCGTCAAGCCCCGCATCTATCTTCCGTACCACCACATGCCGTGGCCTCGAATGGAGGCGCTGGTCCGCTGGTCGGACCCGGCCATGGCGAGTGCCGCCGCCGTACGTGAACGTCTCTGGTCCCTCGATGCGACGATCCCGGTGGACGTGGTGACGATGCAGGAGTGGATCGAGGAGTCGGTGGCCGCGCAGCGTTTCAACATGAAGATGATGAGCTCCTTTGCCGGCCTTGCCCTGATGCTGGCAACGCTCGGGATCTACGGCGTGCTGTCGAGCACCGTCGCTCGCAGAGCTCGCGAGATCGGACTGCGCGTTGCCCTTGGGGCGAGCTGGCGGTCGATCGTCCGCATGGTCTTGCGGCGCGGTCTGCGGCTGAGCCTTACCGGCGTCGCCATCGGACTGGTAACCGCCTCGGGGGCTACGCGCCTGCTGAACAGCCTGCTGTTTGGCATCCGTCCACTCGAACCGTGGCTGCTACTCAGCGTTGCCGCCGGCTTCGTGGCGGTAGCCTTGGCAGCCTCCGCCCTTCCGGCTCTGAGGGCGCTGCGGGTCGACCCGCTGAACGCGCTGCGGGTCGAGTGAGCCGGCCGCCACTAGCAGCCCGAATCCTCGGGTGCTTCGGCCCTTCAGACTCAACCGGAGACCGTGTGCGAAGCTGGCGCCACATGGGCAGGTGCGGAGGCACCTGCCCAACGCGCCGCCTCAGCTGACCGACGCCGTCTCTGCAACCCGGATCCGCACGTCGAGACCGCCCGCTGCGGCGACACCGACGTCGACGGTGGCGCCCTCAGAGACTTCACCGCCGATCAGGGCGCGGCCGATGCGGGTCTCGAGCTGGTGCTGGAGGTATCGCTTGAGCGGCCGAGCACCGTAGACCGGATCATAGCCCTCGCGAGCAATATGCTCGCGAGCCGCGTCAGTGAGCTCGAGCTTGATGCCGCGCTCGGCCAGACGATGGCTGAGGTCTTGGGTCAGCAGGCCGACGATCTGCTTGATCTCGTCGAGCTGCAGCGGCGTGAACAGCACAGTGTCGTCGACTCGGTTCAAGAACTCGGGCCGGAAGTGCATGCGCAGCTCACCCATGACCGACTCCCGCGCCGACTCGCTGAGCTCACCGCTGTCGCTGACACCGTCGAGCAGATGGCGCGAACCGATGTTGGAAGTCATGATGATCACCGTGTTCTTGAAGTCGACGGTGCGACCCTGGGCGTCGGTGGCGCGACCGTCGTCGAGGATCTGCAGCAAGACGTTGAAGACGTCGTGGTGAGCCTTTTCGATCTCGTCGAACAGGATCACCGAGTAGGGCTTGCGCCGTACCGCCTCGGTCAGCTGCCCGCCTTCGTCGTAGCCAACGTAGCCCGGCGGCGCCCCGATCAAGCGCGACACGGTATGTTTTTCCATGTACTCCGACATGTCGATACGCACCATGTTGTCCTCGGAGTCGAACAGCGCCTCGGCCAAGGTCTTGGCCAGCTCGGTCTTGCCGACGCCGGTCGGGCCCAAGAAGATGAACGAGCCGATCGGCCGACGCGGATCCTTGATGCCGGAGCGGGCGCGGATCACCGAGTCGGCCACCAACTGCACGGCTTCATCCTGGCCGATCACCCGTCGATGCAGGATCTGATCGAGCTTGAGGAGCTTCTCGCGCTCGCCCTCCACCAGTCGGCTGACCGGGATGCCGGTCCACTTCGAGACGATGTCGGCAATCTCGTTCTCGGTCACTTCCTCACGCAGCAGTCGGGACTCGGACTGCGGTTCCTCGGCACGCTGCTCGGCTTCCGCCAGCTGCTGCTCGAGCTCGGTGAGCTGACCGTACTTGAGCTGAGCCGCACGGTTGAGGTCGTACTCACGCTCTGCGACCTCGATCTGCTGACGCACCTTCTCGATCTCCTCGCGCAGCTTGTTGACTCCGAGGATCGATGATTTCTCACTCTCCCACTGGGCTCGCATCTCGGCCGCTTGAGCCTGGAAGTCCGCCAGCTCCTTACGCAGGCTCTTCAGCCGCGCCTTAGACGCCTTGTCCTTTTCCTTCTTGAGCGCCGCCTCTTCGATCTCGAGCTGCATCACCTTGCGGGTGACCTCGTCGAGCTCGGCCGGCATGGAATCGATCTCGGTGCGGATCATGGCGCAGGCCTCGTCGACCAGATCGATCGCCTTGTCGGGCAAGAAGCGGTCAGTGATGTAACGGTTCGAAAGCACCGCCGACGCCACCAGTGCGTTGTCCTGGATGCGCACACCATGGTGCACTTCGTAGCGCTCCTTGATGCCACGCAGAATCGACACCGTGTCCTCCACCGACGGCGCATCCACCAGCACCGGCTGAAAGCGGCGCTCGAGGGCGGCGTCTTTCTCGATGTGCTTGCGATGCTCGTCGAGCGTGGTGGCGCCGATGCAGTGCAGCTCGCCACGAGCCAGCATCGGCTTCAGCAGATTACCGGCATCCGTGGTGCCTTCGGCCTTGCCGGCGCCGACGATGTTGTGGATCTCATCGATGAACAGCAGTACCCGTCCCTCGCTCTGCTTGATCTCGTTCAGCACCGCCTTGAGACGCTCTTCGAACTCACCACGATACTTGGCGCCCGCCAACAGCGAGCCCATATCGAGCGAGAACACCGAACGGTCCTTGAGCCACTCCGGCACGTCGCCGCGCACGATGCGTTGCGCCAAGCCTTCGACGATAGCGGTCTTGCCGACTCCAGGCTCACCGATCAGGACCGGATTGTTCTTGGTCTTGCGCGACAGAATGCGCACCACTCGACGAATCTCGGAATCGCGACCGATGACCGGGTCGAGCTTGCCGCGGCGCGCCTCGGCCACCAGGTCGACACCGTACTTTTCGAGCGCCTCGTAGGCGTCCTCAGGGTTGGCGCTGGTCACCCGCTGGTGGCCTCGCACTTCCTGCAGAGCCTTCAGGAAACGATTGCGCTCGACGCGGAACTGCGTCAAGAGTTTGCCGGCGGCGGTCTTGCCGCCCTCTTCGATCAACGCCAGCGCGAAGTGTTCGACCGAGACGTACTCGTCCTTGAGCCGCTTGGCTTCCTGCTCGGCAGCCAAGACCAGGCGCTCGAAACGCTGCGTGACGAAAATCTTGCCGGGTTCGGCTCCCGGGCCGCCGACCTTCGGCAGTCGCTCCAGCTCCTGATTGACCGCCTGCCGCAGCGCGTCGCCCGAAACCTCCATCTTCTCCAGCAAGCGAGCGACCAGGCCGCCCTCATCGAGCAGGGCCAGTAGCAAATGCTCGCCGTCGATCTGTTGGTGACCGTGGCGCACCGCCAGCGCCTGGGCCGCCTGTACTGCTTCCTGGGACTTCTGAGTCCATCGGTTCATATCCATGGGGTCACCTCTTTCCTGATTAGTCAGCTCGACGCACGGCTCCTGCAAGCGGCCCGTGGCGAGCTTGGAATGCCGGTCTAGCCGGCGGGTCTTGAAACCTATCCGCGGCAACTGGCCGCACTGAGAAAGCCGAGCGCTAGAGCATCAGGTCGGCTGAAATTCCGAAACTTCGGCGAGCTGCTCGAACAGCTCGCGTTCTTCGTCGGTCAACTCTTTCGGCACCACGATCTTGATCTCGGCGTAGAGGTCTCCCGGCGAACCCTTGGGATTGGGAAATCCTCGTCCTCTGAGCCGGATCTTGCGACCGCTCGAAGTGCCCGCGGGAACCTTTACGCGAACGGCCGACTCGAGGGTCGCCACCTCGGCGTCGGTGCCGAGCGCGGCATGCCAAGGGCTGAGCTTCAAATCGGTGTGGAGGTCGGTGCCTTCGAGCCGAAAACGACCGTTGGACTGGACCTCGACGTTCAAAAACAGGTCACCGCTCGGACCGCCGGCGAGACCCGAACCGCCACGTCCTGCCAGCCGGATTTTCTGCCCTGGCCGCACGCCCGCCGGAATGTTGAGCGACAGCGTCTTGGCCTCGCCGGTGGTCGGGTCGGCGATGCTGATCTCACGGCCACCGCCGCGCGCGGCCTCCTCGACGCTGAGCACCAGCTGGGCTTCCTGATCCGGCCCTTTGGTGCGCATGTTGCCGCGACCGAAAGGATCGCCGCCGAACGGATTGCCGCCGCGAGCGCCGCCGCTGAAGCCGCCACCCCCGAACAGAGATTCGAAGAACGACGAAAAGCCGCTGGCACCGGTACCGCCGAAATCAAAACCCGGCGGGAAGCCGCTGCCGCCAGCACCCTGGAAGTTCTTCCAATCCTTGCCAAAGCGATCGTAAGTACGTCGCTTTTCGGGATCCTTCAAAACCTCGTAGGACTCGGTGATCTCCTTGAATCGCTCCTCGGCTTTGGGGCTCCGGTTCACATCGGGATGGTACTTGCGCGCCAGCTTACGGTAAGCCTTCTGGATCTCATCGGCCGACGCGTTCTTCTTTACCCCGAGGGTCTGGTAATAGTCCTTGTACTCCAAAGCTCAAGTCTCCTGATGGGCTCGGCAGTACACTCTCGGCAAGACTTCTGTTTTCAAGGCTTGCGCGTGAGGCAGCATCAACGAGCCAGGGTAGATCTCTCTGTGCAGTAAGGGGGCCGGTCCCTTGCTTGATGCCAAAATCTTAGTGTTAGGCCCTCACATTTGTAAACAACAGAAGGCCCTGTCGCATTCCCAGCCAGCAAAATTCCCTAAAAATTTAGGCCTGGACCACTTTCGCAAGCCGCTTTGATGCGGGATTTGACAATCGCCGCTCGATTCTCCATGATTTCTATGTGTTCCGCGTGCTTCGCGCAGCGCGGCAGCTTCCGAGGTTTAGGCGGCTTAGGAGGCTGGGTGGGATGGGTCCCACCGATGAAAGGTACGCCGAGATAGGAGGTGGTCCTTTGAAGTTAGACCAGAGTGGTTTGGTGGAGGTGGCGGCCCTGTAGAGCGGCAACCAACCCGAGCCTGTGGCGCTCGCTGAAGGTCACCCCCAGGGGTACCCAACGCCACCGAAGCGAACCTTTGAAGGCCCCGTCCCTATCTCACTGGGACGGGGCCTTTTGCCACCCCCGAACGTTCTTCCGCCTAAAGACGAGTCTTTCATGATCAGCTATTGCTCAACGCTGCTGCGAGCCCCGAGCCGTCTGATGGAAGGTTAGCTCGCAATGACCCGAAAGCGTCCGATCGGAGCTGGGCTCGGTGGGCTGAGTGTGGTCACCGGCCTGTTGTTGCACAAGTGGGCACTTGAGTCGTTTCTGGCTGCCGACGGCAATATCGCCTCGCCACGGTTCGCCATGGTGATTGCGGGATTTCAGCTCACCTGGATCAGCTTCGGAGTCGTTTTGCTTTGGCATCGCAAACGCGACGCTCCGGCGATGCTGCTCAAATCGGCAAAGATCTTCGTCGGGCTGTGCCTGCTGGTCGGCATTTACGGCAACCTGCGCGCCCAGGGCATCCTCGACCCCTACCGAGAGCTTCGCGCCTCCTGGGATGAAGTCACCGCTGCAGAAGAGTTGCTGCTCGAGCTCTCCCCCGAGCTGGCACGTCTCACGACCAGCGTCAAGAACCTCCAGCTTCCAGACTTGGGCACCCGCCATCTGTTCAGCGAACGGGTGGACATACGAGACCTGGCAGCCGAGCCGACCGCTACCGAACGCATTGACTCGGTAGCGGTTGAGGTCATCGAGAGATCCGTCGACGACGCTACGGTCAACATCACCAATAACGACCTGAGCTTGTGGCGGCCTTTACTCGACGAAATCGAGTATTTTGAGCATGCCAAGCTCAAAATGGTCGAGGGGCGCTTCGTCGACGACAATTCCCGAGTGTACGAGGCGCAAGTGCATTTCCAGAGCCTGGCGCGGACCAAGTCTGGGCGCTGGAACGCTGTTGATATCGACTCCTCCGTACGCTGGCAGAAGCCGACCTCGAACGAAACAACATGGCTGAT
>JBCCEE010000363.1:0-9101 GCA_039030415.1 Acidobacteriota bacterium | reverse complement strand
GAGGTCTTCGAGCAGGTCGCGCAGCCGGTCGACCACGTCGTGGAAGGAGCTCTGGCTCTCGAGGTAGTGCACAACCTTCGGATCGGTTCCAGGACGCTCGCGTAGGCCTTCGACGAAGTAGGGGTTCGGCAGGAAGCGCACGTCGAAGAGCATGTCCGTGCCGTACGGAATCCCGCGCTTGAAGCCGAAGGTCACCAGCGTGACGGTGAGGCCAGCGTGCTCGTCGCCGAAGTCGCGCACGAGCTCAGCCCGGATCTCGTGAATGGTGAGCTCGGTCGTGTCGATCACCCTGTCGGCCGCGCCGCGCAGCCCACCCAAGAGATCGCGCTCGCGACGGATCCCCTCGATCACCAGCTGGCCCTCTGCGAGGGGGTGCCGGCGACGGGTCTCGGAGTACCGCCGCACCAGGATCTCGTCGCTGGTGTCCAGGAAGAGCAGAACCGGCTCGACCCGCGAACGGTCCAGTCCGTTCAGAAAACTGGGAAGCTCGTCGGCCACGCCGGGGCTCCGGACGTCGGTCACCACGGCGATGCGGGCGACACCCGGCAAGTGGTGTGCGGGGTCTTCGAGTAACGGTGATCAACGCTGGGGTCGGCGGCACGACGATTGTTGGGCAACGTGAGATGGCCCGCCGAGCTCTGCCTCTCGAGCCGGATCTCGTCGTCCTGACGTTCTCCGAGAACGACGTCGTGGATCTCAGGCGCCTGCTGTGGCACGAGCTGGCTGAGAATCGACGCATGAAGTCGCGCCTGCCGTTCTCCATCCTGTACCCTGCGTTGCACCACACGGCTCTCGGAGGTCTCGCCCTACGGCTGCGGGCAGAGCTGACCCGAGGCTCGGGGGCTAGCGGCGCGGGTCAACGAACAGAGAGCACGGCGAAATCAGAGCGAGGCAAAGTTAGTGGGGAAGCCGAGCGCGGGAGCCTGGAGCCACCCAGCTCTAAGGATGAGCCGGCAGCGCGCGAGTCGGTGACGCCACGAGAGCCGGTAGATTCCAGAGAACCTGCGCCACCAACCCTGCCCGCGACTCCGGGACAGCGAGCGTATGCGCAGCACCTGGCGGAGCTTCAGGCGATGCTCGACGAGCGCGATTTACCGCTGGTCTTCGTGGCGTTTCCTTCTAATGGCGCGGTTCGTCAACGTGGCGAGCCGGAGCTGCTGGCCTGGGTCGTGGCCGAAGCCAGGAGCCTTGGCCTGCCTGCCGTGAGCCTGTGGCCGGCGCTGCGCGCCAGCGGCCGCTCTGTCAACGAGCTCTATCTTCTGCCCGAGGACGGCCACCCCAGCCCGCTGGGCTATGAGGTCGCGGCTGCCCACCTGGTGCGCGAGCTGGCCTGGCCGACCCTGACCGACGGACGCTGCAGGCCGCAGTCAGTAGCACCATGAGGCATGCTCGGAATTCCCTGGCGAGCCGAATTTCGAATCGGCTGTGGCAGCTGCGAAAGCGGTTGCGCTGGCTGGTGCAGCGGCCAGCGACGGCGGACGTGCTGTGCATCGTCGGCTGCCAGCGCTCGGGGACGACCCTGATGCTCAGGATCTTCGATCGCGATCCCAATGCCCGAGTGTTCGGCGAAGCCAGCCGGCTCTCGTCAAACGACCCCAACCGTATCCGCCTCGACCCGCTTCCCGAGGTGCGTCGGCGGCTCGAGCGCGAGCGGGCACCGCTGCTCGTTCTCAAGCCGCTGGTCGAATCTCAACGGACGCCGGAGCTGCTGGCGGCCCTTCCGCTGGCAACACGGTCGCGTTGCCGGGCTCTGTGGGTGTTTCGCCACTATCGCGACGTTGCCGCCTCCGACCTCGCGCACTTCGGCATCAACAATGGCATTGCAAACCTGCGCCCCATCGCCGAGGGCGTTTCGGGCAACTGGCGCTCCGAGAACGTATCGCCCGACGTGCGGGACCGGGTTTGCGAGCGGTTCGGCGAGGTGATGAATCCCCACGACGCCGCGGTGCTGTTCTGGTGGGTGCGCAACCGCCTCTTCTTCGACCTGGCTCTCGACGCCAACCCGGCCGTCCTAATGTGCCGCTACGAGGATCTGGTGGCGGCGCCGGCCGCAGCGATACAGGAGATCTATGACGCCCTGGACCTGCCGTTTCTCGGCGAGCGCAGCGTGGCCGAAGTCCACGCCGGCTCGCTGCAGCGAGGCCGTGACCTCTCTCTTTCGCCTGAGGTCGAGGAGCTGGCTTCCAGCCTGCTAGACCGTCTCGAGACGGCATATCGCGCTCGACGCGCGGCTGCTTTGCAGCAGACGCTCTCGAAGTAGACGCTCCCGTGGCAGACGCTCCCGCAGTAGACGCTCCCGCAATAGACTCTGGACATGCCGAAGCTGTCGATCATCGTACCGGTGCGCGATCACGCGGCCGAGCTCGAGCTGTGTCTGCAGGCGATTCGCGCCAGCGCCCAGGGTCACGACGAGGTCGAGGTGCTGGTGGTCGACACGGGCTCGACCGACGGTAGCCTCGAAGTGGCGCGGCAGGCCGGGATCGAGGTTGTGGACGCTGGCCGCGTCACGGCGGCGGCGGCGAGGAACGCCGGTGCGCGGCGGGCGCAGGGCGATCTGCTGGCGTTCGTCGACGCCGACATCGTGATCGCCCCGAGCTGGGTGGCGGTGGCCCTGTCGGCGTTGGAAGTTATGGACATCGCCGCGACCGGCACGCGACCGTTCGCGCCGCAAGACGCCAACTGGGTGCAGAACACAGTCGGCCTGATGCGCAGCCACCCCGAGTCGTGCCGCCCGGCGCGCTGGCTGTCGTCCTGCAATTGCGTGATCCGGCGCGAGGTCTTCGAGCGGGTAGGGGGCTTTGATCCGAGCTACACGACCTGTGAAGACACCGAGCTCAGCTTCCGTCTGCGGCGGCAGGGGTTTCGCCTGCTCGACGAGCCGCGGCTAGCCTGCGTGCACCTGGGCGATCCACGCACCCTGCGCGGCGTGTTCCTGTCCGAGCTGTGGCGAGGGCGCGACAACCTGCGGGTCACCGTGCAGCCCGGCGAGCTCCGGGACAAGATCTCGGGCCTAGTGCCGGTGATCGAGCTCGCGGCCATGGCGGCGTGTTTGGCACCGGCGCCGCGCGTGCGCCGGAGCGCTGCGGCGTTTGTCATCGGCATGATCGGGCTGCGAGCCTGGCGCATGCTGAGCGGCGGCGCGAGCCGCTGGCGCCAGGCTCCCGGTGCGCTGCTAGTGGCCGGCGCTTATGAGCTGTCGCGAGCCCTGGCGGTCGCCCTGCCGGCGCCGTACCGCGTGCGACAACGGTCCAGGCCGTGAGCCCGGGTTCGCGCCCCATCCGAGTCCTGCGGCTGCGCAGCGTCGACGGTCCGGGAGGTGGCCCCGAGCGCACGATCTACAGCTCTACCGCGGCGCAGGACGGCGCTCAGATCCGCACGACACTGGTCTACTTGCGGCCCCCCGGACCGTTCTGGCTGGCAGAGCGCGCCCGGGAAGCCGGCCTCGACTACCGCGAGATTCCGGACCAGCACGCGTTCGATCCGCGCGCTTGGCTGCGGCTGACGACCCTAGTGCGCTCCGAGCCCTTCGACCTGATCCACTCGCACGATTACAAGACCGACGCGCTGATGCTCTGGCTTTCGCGAATCGGGCTCTCGCGAATCGGTCCTTGGCGGACCGCGCGACGGCCGCCTGCAACGTTGAGCAGCGTCCATTCCTTCGACGCTCATCTGGCTCGCGGCTGGCATCGCCAGCGGATCTATGCCGCGCTGAGGCGCCGGCTGCTGCCCACCTTCGATCGCGTGATCGCGGTGTCCCGGGGGCTCGAGCGTCGACTGGTCGAGCTCGGAATCCCTGCTGAGAAGATCGAAGTGCTAGTCAACGGGGTCGACACCGAGCGTTTCCAGCCGCGACCCGAGCTGCGCTCCGAGATCCGCGCTGAGCTCGGACTCGAAGACCGGCACGAGGTCGTCGGCACCTTCGGCCGATTGGCTAGGGTCAAGCGGGTGGATCGCCTGTTGCGTGCGGTCGCCCGCCTGCAGCAGAAGCGGCCCGAGCTGCACTGCGTGCTGGCGGGTGACGGCCCGCTGCGGCAGCGTCTCGAGCAGCAGGCGCGGGATCTGGGAATCGCGCAGCGCTGTCGCTTCCTGGGTCATAGGCCGCGGATCGAGCGGCTGCACGCGGCGCTCGACGTGTTCGTCAGCACCAGCTCATGGGAGGGGCTTCCCAACGCGGTGCTCGAAGCCATGGCCTCCGGCGTGCCGCTGATCGCGACCCGGGTCGACGGCAACGATGAGGTGTTCGAGCCAGGGGTGAGCGGCGAAGCGATCGGTGACAGCCTCGACTCCGAGGGTGGCGAGCTGGTGCTGGCACTGGACCGCCTGCTCGAAGATCGCGAGCGCGCCAGCCGTTTGGCCAACGCGGCGCGGACCCGCGTGCTAAGGCGTTTCTCGGCGGCCGCGATGCATCGCCGACTGGCGCAGGTCTACAGGGAGATATTCGACAGGGAAGTGTTCGACAGGGAGCTAGTCGACGGTTCGCAACGCGGTTGAGACGCGCTATCTCGAAGGTCTGCGAATCCACAGCTGGTAGGGGCCTATTGCGTCGCCCTGCTCGAATCCGCGCTGGCGCAGCAGCGCTTCAATCTCAGGGTTGGCGGAGGCGTTGCGGTGCAGCATGACGCCTGAGAAGAGCGCCAGGCGTCGCGCTAGAGCTTCCCGGTGCTGCGCCTGCTCGCGGCCCATGGTCAGATGCCCGAGGCCGACCCGCTCGTCGCGAAAACCGAGGGAGTGACGGGGGAAGCGGGGCGCGATCGCCCATTGGAACGGACGGTCGCGAGCGATGCCGAGCCAGCGCCCGACCCGGCGTGGAGCTAGGACGATCGAGCGCGCCGGCACCGAGCCTGCCAGAGCGGCGGCGGCGGCTCCTTCGACCGGCGGTACCTTGATTTCGAGGGGCGCCCAGTCCGTGCGATTCTCAGAGCTCAGGATCCACTCGTCGACCGCGAACAGCAGCGCCAGCAGCATCAGCAGGCTCAGAGCTGGAGCGGCCTTCGGAGCTCGGGGTCGCCATCCCTCGGCCACCGTCAGCACCAGCGCTAGGGTCGGGATCAAGGGCAGCAGCCAGAAGCATCTCCAGAAGGTCACGCTGCCGAACGCGCTGGCCGCTACCCAATGTGCCAGCCACGGGTTGAGCGGCCCGGCGAGCACGGCCAGCGGCGCCAGCAGCGCCCAGCGACACGGCAAGCCAGGACGCACGCACCAGGGGCAGACCAGCACCGCCAGGGCGACCAGCAGCGGTAGGGTGCCGTCTCCGAAGACGTAGGTTGTTGCAGTGCGAATCAGCTGCTCGCTGGTCTGGGTGCCGACCGCGCGCTCGAAGCGCCAAGACATCGACGGCCAGAAGGCTGCGCCGATGAGAACGGGCAGAGCGGCGATGACCGGCGCCCAGCCGATCCGGCGCCAGACGTTGGTGCCCTGTACAGCGCGCTCGGGCAGGCCCGTCAGCACCGCCAGCAGCGCCACGCCGGGGGCCACTACCAGGGCCGCTTGGTTCAAGCCGATCGCGGCGATCTGCGCGCCCAGCAAGCGCAGCCAGCGCCGTACGCCGCCGGTGGCGGCTGCCTGGATGCCATAGACACAGATCAGCGGTAGCAGCACCGAGACCAGCAGTCCTTTGCCCTGGTGCAGACGCACCAAGCCAAAGTTGCCGTGCCAGGCGTGGGCGGTGCCGAGGGTCATCATCAGCAATAGCGTGACGCTGAGCGCCGAAAACCAGCGTTCGGGAGCCAGGATTTGGGCTAATCGACGATGCGCCAGGCACAGCCCGGCGGCGCCCCACAGCGGCAGCAGGAAGTGGAAGACGGTCCACGGCGGGACGTCGAACAGCAGCACCGGCACCGCGACCAGCAGTTCGAGGCTCTTGAGCTGCTGCGTGGGAGGCACCAGGGGCATGCCGCTGCCGTGCAGCGTCTCGCAGCACAGCAGGGGCGCCATGGGATCCTCGGCCGCGGCCCACGAGATGCTGTGGTAGCCGCCATCGTCGGCGTCGGGGCGGCTTACGCTCGACGCCACCAGCATGGCGACTAGGACCCACAGCAGCACGCCGAGGCGGGCCGCGTTGTGCCGGCGGGGTCGCGTGGCATCGTGGCTCGGCTCATTGCCAGACGTCTTACTAGGCGTTGGCCGCCAGCGCTCGCTGGCGGCGGCGATCAGCAGCGAGCCGAGGGCCAGGAGCCAAGCCAGGCGCCACTGGCCGAGCCCGAAGCCGACGCCTACAGCCAGCAGGCCTAGGGAGAGCCCGAGCACGGCCGGCCAGCGTGCGCGCTCATCGCTCCGTGCAATTGCCGTTGCTTCGCGAAGCCGAGAGCCTGGGAGCTCGTCGTCACCTGCGCTGACGACGCCTCGGGTCAGCCACAGCGCACCCAGTACCAGCGGCGACAGGGCGACCAGCAGAGCGAAGCTAGCTCCGGTGGCGACGAGCACCCAGCACAGTACGGTCCACAGTGCGAAGCCCCATACCGACAGATCGAGCGTCGCGTCGAGCCCACGCTTGATGGCCTGGAGCCAGGGCCAGCGGCCGGCGGGACGGGATCGCGTCATCGTCCGATGGTATGGAAGGTGGCACAATAGCGCTATGCCAGCCGCGGTGGTCGAGAAGCTGACTCCCGAAGTCGGGAGCGAGTGGGACGCCTACGTTCAGCGCCATCCCGACGGTCGGTCATTTCATCGAGCGGGATGGGCAGCAGTGATACGCCATGCGATGGGTCGAGAGCCGCTCTACCGTCTGGCTCGGATCGACGGACAGATCGCCGGCATCATGCCCCTCGTGCGGTTCGCTCACCCTCTATTCGGACGCTACCTGGTGGCGGCACCGTTCCTCGAGCGCGGCGGGATCCTGGCGTCGTCGGCCGAGGCGCGCGAGGCTTTGGGGCGTGAAGCTATTCGGCTGCTCGGCGACACCGGCTCTTCGTTCTGCGAGCTCCGCCAGCTGGACTCCGATCCGCTGCCCGGCCTCGAGCTACCCGGCCGCAAGGCCGCGCTGCGCCACAAGGTGACGTATTCGCTGCGGGTCGATATGCCGGAAGAAGCGCTCTGGAAGCACATTGGATTCAAGGTCCGCAACCGGATCCGTAGGGCCGAACGCTGTGGCCTGAGCGCCCGATTGGGAGATCCCCAGCGCGATCTCGAAGCGTTCTACCTGACTTTTGCGCACAACATGCATCGACTGGGGACGCCGGTCTATCCGCGGCGCTTCTTTGCCGAGATCTTCCGGCAGTTTCCAGAAGACACCTTCCTGGTCCTGGTGGAAGATAGAGAACGGACCGCGTCGGCGGCGCTGGTGATCGCCGATGGCAGAGAAGCCGAGGGCAGACAGGCCGTGCTGCACTGGTCCGGATCGCGGCGAGAGTATCTGCCGGCGGCCCCCAACATGCTGCTCTACTGGAAGGTGATGCAGCTTTCCGCCCAACGGGGTCTGCAGCGCCTCAGCATGGGGCGATCCACCGAGGGCTCCGGGCCGGCCTTGTTCAAGCGGCAGTGGCGGACCGAGAAGACCGCGTTACGGTGGGACTATCTGCTTCCCGAGCGCGGCCGGATATCGAAGCTGCGGCCCGAGTCGTCGCGCTTCCGAGCCGCCGCCGCGGTGTGGCGTCGCCTGCCCTTTGCCTGGACGCTACGGCTCGGCCCGCCCATCGTGCGCCATCTACCCTAGATTCCGCCTCGAAAGGACGCCATCGAGCAGCTCTGCCAGCTCGCGGGCCAAGCGTCGGCCGTCGTAGCGATCCAGCGGCTCGCGGCGGGTGGTGCTTTCGGATTCGGACGACGAACGCTCGATCAGGTCGCGGAGCGCCGTGCGTATGGCGGCGACGTCGTCATGGGCGGCTACCGCGCCGAGGTCGTGCTGGCGGATCAGGTCGGCGGTGGCGCCGTCGCCGGAGAGGGCGAGGATCGGTCGATCGAACAGCATCATCTCGTAGAGCTTGCCGGGGACCTGTAGTGGCGCGTTGGGCTGCACGACGAGGAAGCCGTCCGCGTCCCGCATGCGCTCGAGCACCGCGTCATGGTTGAGTCGAGGCACCAGCTTCACCCGGTCGTCGAGCCCATGGCGCGCGATCGCGCCAGGCAAGTCGAAGCGAGGGTGATGAAAGCCGATCTGCTCGAGGTGGAGGTCGACCCCCGCGTCGACCTGCTCGGCCATGGCGGTGAGGAAGGGCCGCAGGTCACGCTGCCCATAGAGGACCCCGGAATGGCAGAGCTGAAAGCGCCGGCTCGAGCGGCGGTTCGGGATGGCGCGCGGCTTGGGTCGGTAGGCGGGATCAAAGCCGTTGGGGATCGTGCTCAGCTTGGAGCGCTCGTCCGGGTAGCGTGCGGCGTAGAAGGCTAAGGCTCGCGGCGTGTTGAGCACGACGTGATCCGCGGACCGCACGACTCGCGCTTCGAAGCGAGGCGACAGCCTGCGACCCAGGGGGTTGAGGTCCGGGCCGAAAGGCTGGACCGCCCACGGGTCCTGGAGGTCGACGACCAGGGGCAGGCCCAACGCTCGCTCGAGCGCGAGGCCAGCAAGGTGAAGGCTGTGGGGCGGCCCCATGCTGAGGATGGCGTCGAAGCGATAATGCTGCGCCAGTGCCCTGCCGCGACGCACCATCGGTACGCGGCTCCAGATCATAGGGTCAGGAGTGCGCCAGAGCAGCGCCCAGATCGGCCGCAGCAGACCGATCAGCCGCGAGCGCAGCCCACGCCCGCGCGTCGCGCTGGGAGCAGGTCTGCGGGCAGCCGGACTGCGGGAATTGGGTCTGGCGTGAGGCGATGAGGCGAAGCGGCCGCGGCCGAAGTAGCGGTCGATGCGCTCCTCCGGCGACCACGAAGCCACCCGGTCGACCCGGGTCGACCCGGGCACCTCGGCGGCCAGGCCCGGGTCGTGGTGGGCCGTCCCCCACGTGTTGCGCAGGGCCAGAAAGTGCGGCTGCCAGTTAGCTTCCGGCAGGTATTTGGCCAAGCGCAGGAGACAGAAGGAGCTGGCCGAGACGTCGGGCGGGAAGTCCTGACACAGCACGAGCAGTCGCCGAGGACGGCTCATCGGTGGGCTCCGCGAGCCTCACCCAAGCGGCGATACAGCTGATCGAAGCGGTCCACCCTGAGCTCGGTGCGGTAGCTCCGCTGGT
>JBCCEE010000362.1:0-9106 GCA_039030415.1 Acidobacteriota bacterium | reverse complement strand
TTGAAATTCTCGCCGCGAGGCTCTTCAGCTTCGCGTTCCTGCGGCCAGCCGGCTGAGCTGCTGCCGGATCAGCAGCATGACCTGTCGGGGCGCGACGCTCGCACTCTTGTTGAGCAGTTGGTAGTTGACCCGGCCGCTCGCGCTGTCGTAGTGGTACTTCAAGAGATGGAAGTCACCCTGCTGATCGATCAGCATGGCGCTGCTCGGAGCGGCCTGATGGAGCAAGAACGGATTCGTCGCCGGGGCGGCAGCTGCCGTGTCGGAAGCGGCGAGGATCTTGTTCCAAGCGGCTTGATCGCCGACCGCGAACGATCGTTGGGCGACCACCGAGGGATCTGGCGTCTCGCGAGCCACCGGGCCGCGGGCCGCAAAGGTATCCGCAACGGCATCTGAAGCCGAAGGAGCTCCGAGCACCCCGTCGAGAAAAAAGTTGTCAAAGAACTTGCCGGGATCGAACTGCTCGCGATAGTTCTGGAAGTCGGACAAGCGGCCGCGCTCCGCCAGCCGGCTCTGAATCTCGGGATAGATCTCCGCGTATTGGAACGCCTTGGCG
The DNA here is from genome assembly GCA_039030415.1 of Acidobacteriota bacterium. Taxonomy (GTDB): domain Bacteria; phylum Acidobacteriota; class Thermoanaerobaculia; order Multivoradales; family J023; genus JAAELT01. The sequence continues at coordinate 8,553 of JBCCEE010000362.1, read as the reverse complement.
AAATGCGGCAGTCCACCGATCGCGTACCAGGCGGCAACGACCTTCTGCGTGAACTCGCGGTAGAGCGCGAGGTCGTTCGTAAAACTGAGAAATTCGATAAAGCACGTGTGGGTGTTGGCGTCCGCCTGATTTGCCGGCGACAGTAGACTGTCGGAATTCTTGATAAAGCGCAGGTGCGCCGTGAGGTTGTTGGGGTATTTCTTGTCGAACAGCGGCTTGGCGTAATCGTCGATCGCCTTCATCAGCTCGTTCCAGGCGGTGAGGGCGTTGCTGAAGTCGGCCTGGCCGTTGTTCGAAGGGATGGGGATCGCCCAGGAGAGATCGGAAATCTCGGTGAAGTATTCGAGCTGATAAAGGTATGCCGTAGTGATGTCCACGATGGCATCGTTTTCGTTCCAGTCTTCATCGAACGTCAGGCTCGCCATCTGGCGATTTTTCATGAAGCCCTTGAGCGCCCGAAAGCTGCCGTAATTGATCAAAGGCGTCAGAGCGCCGAGGTGATCCATGATCCAAGCGAGCAGTCCCCCGAACCACTTGGCCAGGTCGCTGGTGTCGCGGATGAGGTCGGTCACGAGCTCGGTGTTCTGCTCGGAGGCGCCGGGGGCCGGGTTGAAGCGCTTGACCCACAGCTCGTTGCCGTAAACCGTGACGCCGTTCTGGGTCGTGGTGTCCCAGGCTTGATTGAACGGGAACCAGAAGATCTCCGTGTACTCGCACGACTCGACCAGGGTTCTGAGGTTCTCCTCGGAGTCGAAGACGCCGGCGACCCCGCCGTCCGTGAAGACGTAGCCGATCTCGTCGAGCGCCTTGACCATCGGCAGCGACTCGAGCTGGATGAAGATCTTGGTGATCACGCCCAGGGCGCCCAGGCTGACCCGGAGAGCGCTCATCGTCTCCGCGGAAACCTGTACCGGAGCCAGAGTGTGGCCGCCCATCGCGTCCGCCACGTCCTGGTTGACCGCGAAGGCCTGGGGCGTCACTTCGTACTCCCCCGGCGCGTCCGCCTTCGGCTGGAAGCCCATGATCTCGATGCCGAAGACGAAATCCGAAACGGTGGGCTGGCTCCACCCCGTGCCGTGGCAGCCGTTGGCGATGAAGCCGCCCAGGGTGATCTGGGGCGCCGGCCCCATGGATTTGAGCGCGAAGGACCGTGCCTGCGCAAAGTAGGCCAGCTCGCCTTGCGTCATGCCGGCGGGCACGCCCGCGTAGACGTTGCTATCCGCGGCGGTGACGATGACCGGTTCGAGGTAGCTGTCCTGGCCGGCGTTATCCGGATTCAGGCCCGTGACGTCGATCAGGATACCGTCGGTGACGGTCATCGTAGGCACCGGAACGGAAGCCGTCGGCAGCGGATACTGGTCCGGACCGGGCACGATGCCCGGACTCCAGGCGTGGCCGCTGTTGAGGATCCGCAGGGTTTTGCCGTTCGGTTTGTCGTCGGTGAGAGCCGCTCCCAGAGCCGACTCGAGCCCTGAGATCGTCGTCGGGTCGAAGAAGTTGTCTCCCGGCGAGATCAACAGCTCGATCGTGTTCGCCCAATTGCTGTGCTCGGAGTTGCTGGCCGCGTTCATCAAGACCTCGCTTTCAGTGGGGTGGGTGGGGAATCAGCCGGCCGAATGTTGTGCCAGGCGTCGGCGATCGAGCGCTCCTGCTGCGTTTCGATGAAGGCTCGCGCCGCCTCCCGCGAGGCCGCCGAGATCTCCTGGTAGTGCGCGGGATCTTCGAGCAGGCGCTGCAGGGCTTCCAGCCAGGGCTCGACGTCTTGCCGGGGTGCGGGATTGTCGTAGTCGAGGGCTCGCCGGTAGGGATTGACCGGCAGCACGTAGGGCACGCCGTGCTTGGCCTCCGGGATGCCGCCGCGATCGCTGGCGATCACCGGAATACCGCGCTGCATCGCTTCATTGACGACGCGCGGGAAGGGATCCTCCCACAGCGACGGCACCAGCAGCACCCGGGTCAGGTCGTAGATCGGCTCGACCGGAGACAGCGGCTTGAGAACCTGGACGTTGGGCAGCTCATCTAGCTTCTGCTGGTCGTCGCGCTGCAGCTTGCCCCAGGTCACCACCACCGCGAAGGCAACGTCCGGCAGACGTTGGGCGAGCTCGAGAAAGATCGGCATGCCCTTGATGCTGCTGGCGTTGATCAGCGTGACAAAGCCACGGTCCGGTTCGCGGGCGCGCTCCTGGTGCGGCTCGAGCGGCTCGAAGCGGGGATGCACGACGGTGTACCGCAGGTCGAGCCCGCTCGATTTCACCAGGTATTCACCGAGGAATCGGCTCGGCGTCACGAAGCCCGACATCGAGCGGTAGAGCTCTGAGACGTGAGACGTCTCGAGGAAGGACTGTTCGGCGCTACAAAACGCCGACGGCCCGAAGCTCATGGCGAAGCCGGCGGTGAAGATGGCGTAGGTCTCGCAACCCGCCGGCAGCGCGCGCTCCCTCAGGACATGGGCGAGCTGCAGGAGCTCGAGGCTGCCGTCGAAGTAGACGGCGTCGGGCTCGAAATCCCGCAGGATCGTCTCGAGCGGCTCCAGGCTCTCCTGCATGACGGGCTCCATGAGGAAGCTCGCCAGCCAAGGGCCGAGCAGCCGCAGGCGCTCGAGTAATTTTCCCGAAGCACGCCAGACGATGCCCAGGAGCGCCGCGAAGGACTTGCGGTGATGCGCCAGCACCTTCGGAAAGGGCGAGCCCTTGCGGTTCCAGTACCATGGGAAGCGCAGTCGCTTGGCCAAGGGCCACTCGAAGAAACCCTTGAGCGTGAAGGCGTGCACCGGCACCTCGCCATGGTGGAAGCTGTCGAAGAAGATCAGCGGATACTCGCGGCAGGTGACCTCCACGCCGCCGCGCCGCAGGCGCTCGATCGCCGCGTCGCGATGCTGGCGCGTGGCGGTGAGTCGGCAGATCAGCAGGCAGCTGTGCCCCTGGCTCATCAGCGTATCGATCTGGCTGAGGTTCGACTTGGCGGCGCCCGAAGGACGCTCGTTGGCGTACGAGATCGACGAGAACAGAACCACGCGCCGACTCGGTGAGTCGGCCGCCGGCGCGGCGGCTCGAGCTGAATCCTTCAATGCTTCACACTCCTGGGCTCACACTCCTAGGCTCACAATCCTGGGCGGCTGACTTCAGGACTGCGAGGCCGCCGACAGCGCGACCTCGGCCGGCGCATCGTCTTGCCGCGACGTGAGACGGCTCTTGGCGATCATGTAGTCCTCGATCACCAGCAGATCGAGCCCCGAGGTGTAGAACACCGAAATGGCGTCCTGCACGGTGTGGGCGATGGGTTTGCCCATCACGTTGAAGCTGGTGTTGAGCAGCAGCGGTATGCCGGTCAGCTCATAGAAGCACGTGATCAGGCGGTGGTACTTCGCATTGCCTTCCTCGGTGACGGTCTGCAGCCGCCCGGTCTGATCGATGTGGACGACGCCGGGGACGCGCTCGATGACCTCGTCGCGAAACCTCAATGTGCGCTCCATGTAGGGGGAGGGCTGGAAGCACTCGAAGTACTCGGCACCGTGCTCGGCGAGGATCGAGGGCGCGAAGGGTCGGAACTCCTCGCGGAACTTGACCCGGGCGTTGATGCGGTCTTTGACCTCCGGCGACCTCGGGTCGGCGAGGATCGAGCGGTTGCCGAGAGCGCGCGGGCCGTACTCGGCTCGGCCTTGGACCCAGCCCACGATATGGCCGTCGGCGAGCGCCTCCGCCACCCGGCGGCACATCGCCTCCTCGTCTAGATTCACCACCTCGAGCTCGCTGAACTCCAGGAACCGCGAGAGGCCACGCCCGGTCATGCTGGTGCCCAGGAACGGCGACGCGCCGGGACGCTTCGCCTGCGCCGTCTCGTGATCCTGGTGAAACGCCATCAGCGCCGCGCCGAGCGCGTTGCCGTCGTCCGCCGGAGCGGACGGAATGTAGACCTCTTCGAACTGGGTGTGCTCGACGATTTTGCCGTTGAACGCCGAGTTGAGAGCGCAGCCGCCGGTGTAGACCAGCTTCTCACCGCCGAACTGCTGCTGCAGATTGGTCAACAGCTCGAGCGTGAGGTCGCCGAACACCTTCTGCATGGTGCGGGCGAGATCCGCGTACTCTAGGGCCGGCTCGTCGCGGCGGCGCATTTCGAGGAATTTCACGAAGCCGGCGAGGCTGGCGGTTTGGGAGCGCGTCGGATTCACCGTCAGCACGCCGTCGACCCCGATGATCTCGCGCAGCATCTGCTCGTAGTCTTCGCGCGGCGTGCCGTAGCTCGCCAGCCCCATGAGCTTCCACTCCTCGCCGCGCCAGGAATCGAAACCGCAGATCTCGGTCAGGAACGTGTAGAGCACTCCCAGCCCGGTCTCATGGCGTGAGCGCTCGACCGGCAATTCGCTGACCCTGCCGTTCTCGTAGCGGTAGAACGCCTGGCTGCGTCCCTCGCCTTCGCCGTCGATCACGATGCATAGGGCGTCGTCGAAAGGCGAGGCCAGGCAGGCGTACCAGGCATGGGCCTCGTGGTGCTCGCAGTCGACAAACTCGACCTGGCGATCGATGCCGAGAAAGAGGTTGCGGCACTGATACTCGATCGACGCACCGGTGGTGGCGTAGCGCCGGATGCTCTGCCCGATGTATTTGGCCTGGGCGGACAGCTCGCCGAGGGCCTGGTCGAGGTGCTCGGAGTCGACGTCGCCGAAGAAACGGCGCTTGACCCACGGCCAGCGCTGCAGCCTCTGACGCGCCGCCTCCAGCCGTCGCACGTTGCGCTGCAGCTGCTCCGGCTGCTCGCTCTGAAACTGCTGCGACCACGAGCGTGCCACCACCAGGTCGGCATCGGGCTCGCAGTACTCGGCGATCAGGTCGGGAATCCGAAAGAACGTGTCCGGCGCGGCTCCGAACGCCCGCTTCTCCTGCAGGTGACGCTCGGTCGCCTCGGCGAATCTCACTTCGCCCCGCGAGTCGACGATGGCGAGCGCCGGGTCGTGCAGTGAGCAGGCCAGCCCAATGTAATTGCGTTTACGGTTGTTGTCAGCCATGACTAAAGACTCCTCCAGACGCTGGTGTCGACTTGCGCGGCCCGGTTACGTCTTCTTCGGTATCGGTCAGGATGTTGGCGAGCTGGCCAGCAAGCTCGCCGACATGCGGTGGCATCAGCATGGAAATGTGCTCTCCGGGGACCTGAGCGGAGCTCGCGCCGCGGCGCGTCAGCTGCTCCCATCCCCAGGTCTCGGTCTCGGTCTTGGTCGCGGTCTCGGTCGCGTCGGCCGCTTCCTCCCTCGCGACGCGCAGCAGCGTGATCGGCGCGTCGATCGGCTGGGTGGCCTCGTAGGCCGTCCTCACGTTGGCCTGATAGACGTGGATGAAGCCGCGTGCCAGGCGCCCGTCCGGCAGCAGGCCGGCGGCGATCAGCCGCTCGGCGACGGCGGCGACGCGCTCGTCGTCCGACAGCTGATGAAGCCGCTCGGCGTCGAGCTCGAGCTCGTGGCCGGTGGTGACCCGCACGATCTCTTCGAGCTCGTCGAGCCAGGCCATGGGGTCTTCGAGATCGCGCCGTGAGGGAGCCGCGGTCTCGGTGCCCGGCAGCGGAGCCGGCGTGTCGAGCACCGCCAGATGGGCTACCCGCTCACCCGCCTCCTCCAGGCGACGCGCCACCTCGAACGCTACCCTGCCGCCCAGCGAATGCCCGAGCAGCCAATACGGACCCTGCGGCTGACGCTGCCGTATCTGGGTCAGCGCGTGGGTCGCCATCTCGGCCACGGTGCGCTGCGGCGCCTCGTCGCCGTCGAGCCCCACCGCCTGCAGCCCGACCATGGCGGTGCCGGCCGGCAGCGAGCGCGCCAGCGCGTGGAAATAGACCGAGTTGCCGCCAGCGCCGGGGAAGGCGAACAGCGGGGCGCCCTCACCCTGGCGCAGCTGCACCGTCGACCCGGCATGCCGCACGCCCTCTTGACGCAGGACGGCCAGCAGCCCGCGCGGCGTCGGATGCTCGTAGAGCGTCGCCACCGGCAAGCGCACGTCGAGGTGCTTCTCGATCAGGTAGATCAGGCGCGCCGCCGACAGCGAGGTGCCGCCGAGCTCGAAGAAGCCGGCGTCGAGGTCGGTCGACTCGAGCCCCAGGACGTCTTCCCACAGCGCCGCCAGCTCGAGAGCGAGCGGCTCCTGCAGCGTGCTGGCGGGCGCGGTGGCCTCACTCGGCTCCAGGCGCGGCAGCCGCTTGCGGTCGACCTTGCCGTTCGGCGTCAGCGGCACCTCGGCCAGCCCCGCGATCAGTGTCGGCACCATGTAGCTCGGCAGCTGACGCTGCAGGCGGGCGCGGATCTCGGCCACCTCGGTTCCCGCGTCCTTCTCCGCATCGGCCAAGACCACGTGCAGCGCCAGGCGGGCGCCGCTCGCGCTGTCGGCGTCCTGAACCACGGCGACCCCGTCGTTCACCGCGGCGAGCTGACGCGCCGCCTGCTCGACCTCCGCCAGCTCGATGCGGTGCCCTTGGATCTTGACCTGGTCGTCGGAGCGGCGCAGGAAACGGATCCCGTCGTTGGCCGCGAACGCCACCAGGTCGCCGGTGCGATACATGCGCGCCCCGGCGGTCTCGCCGCAGGCGTCGGGCAGGAAGCGCTCGGCGGTCAGAGCGCTGCGACCGCGATACCCCCGGGCCAGCGCGTCGCCGGCGATGAAGAGCTCGGCCGCCGTGCCCTGCGGCATCGGCTCGAGGCGGTGATCCAACAGGTAGAACCGACTGTTGGCCAGGGGCGAGCCGATCGATTCGCTGGCTCCCGGCCCGGCCGCCGGGATGCGCCGGGTGCTCGCCCAGATCGTCGCCTCGGTGGGTCCATAGAGGTTCCACAGCTGTTCGCAGCGCGCAACGAGGGCGGCGCTCAGATCGGTATCGAGCCGCTCACCGCCGCAGCCGATCAGCAGTCGGTCAGAGCCTTGCCAGCCGCTGTCGACCAGCATGCGCCAGTGCGAGGGCGTCGCCTGCAGCAGGCGGGTTCCGCCGCACTCCACCGCTGCCGCCAGACGCCGCGGATCCGCCGTAGCTTCCTGCTCCAGGATCACCGTCTTGGCGCCCTGGATCAGCGGCAGCAGCAGCTCGAGGAACGCGATGTCGAACATGAAGGTGGTAACGGCCAGCAGCTCGTCCCCGGGCGCCAGCGGCAGGTCGTGCGCGATCGCGTCGAGGAAGCTGGCCAGGGCGCCATGGGAGATCTGCACCCCTTTGGGACGCCCGGTGCTGCCCGAGGTGTAGAGCACGTAGGCCAGCGCCTCGGGCGAGGATGCAGGCTCGAAGACCCCACCGGAATCCGTCGCGACGTCGCTCAGATCGAGCATCGGCAGCGACGACGTTACCGACAGCGACGGCGCCACCGGCAGCGGCACGCGGTCTCCGGCATGGATGAGGAGCGCAGCCCCGGAGTCTTCGAGGATCATCTCGAGGCGCGCCGGCGGATGGCTCGGATCGAGCGGCAGGACCGCCCCTCCAACGCGCCAAATCGCCAGACAGGTCGCGACGAAGTCCAGCTCGCGTCCCAGCGCCACCGCGATCAGCGATTCGCCGGGCAGCTCGAGCGCCGCGAGAGCCCCCGCGATCGCCGCCGAGCGATCTCTGAGCGCCCGATACGTCAGCTTCTCGGCGGCCCGCATGCCGCCCTCGGGAGTCGTCGACCGCGCCTCTAGGGCCACCGCATCCGGCCGCTCGTGCGCCACCCGGTCGATCGTCTGCAGGACCATCGTCTGCAGGACCATCGCCTCCTGGACCATCGCCTCCAGGACCACAGCCGTCTCGGATTCGGCGGGCGTTCGGGGATTCCACGACGCGATCAGCTCGGCGCGCTGGCGTGCCGGCACGAACGACAGGTCCCGCAGCGGCACCTCCGGGTGCTCCAGCACGGCGCCCGCCACCGCCTGCAGCGCCTGGCCCAGGCGCACGATGGTGGCGCGCTCGAAGAGGGCGGTGCAGTACTCGAGGCTGAGCTCGACCTGGTCGCCCCGCGGACGGACGTGCAGGCTGAGGTCGAGCTGCGAGGTCTTGGTCGGCACGGTGAGTGGCTCGACCTCGAGCCCGGGCAGCGACAGGCTCTCGGGAGCGGCCTCGTCGTAGGTCAGCAGCACCTGGAAGATCGGGCTGTGGCTGAGGTCACGCGACGGCCGCAGCGCATCGACGATGCGCTCGAAGGGCAGCTCGGCGTCTTCGAACGCCGCCAGCGTGTGCGTCCGCACCTCGCCGAGCAGCCCAGCGAACGAAAGGCCGGCGCGCGGCTGCACCCTCAGGGGCAGGGTGTTGAGGAAGAATCCCACCAGGCGCTCGGTCTCGCTGCGCGAGCGATTGCTGACCGGGACGCCGACCACCACGTCTTCCGTCGCCGCCTGCCGCCCGAGGACGACCGACACCAGCGCCAGCCAGGCGACGAACGGCGTCGTCTTCTCAGCCGCGGCGAGGCGCTGCATGCCGGCGCCGATCGCAGCCGGCAGCTCGAGGGACACGGCGTCGCCGGCGAAGCTCTGTTGGCGCGGGCGGCGATGGTCGAGCGGCAGGTCGAGCAGCCCGGCAGCACCGGCCAGCCGCTGCCGCCAGAGCTCGAGGGCGCGC
>JBCCEE010000361.1:0-9117 GCA_039030415.1 Acidobacteriota bacterium | reverse complement strand
GTCGCTACGGAGCCGATTTCGTTGCTGCCTCCTCAGCAGACTCCGAATCCTGAAACCCCTCGCTTGCGAGGGGTTTCTTGTATCTGGGGCGGTTGATACGGGAGAGGGAGGCCAAGGGCGAGAGCCGGCCGCGTTGACGGGCTTGGCCGGGCTTCGGAGCTCGCAGGATGGATATGCGGGCTTCGGAGCTCGCAGGATGGAAATGAAGGGGCGCCTTCTAGGGTCTCCAGTTTTGTCAAGATCTAAGCTCTGGAGCCATAAATTTTTGGTGAACGATCGGGATCGAGCCGCGGCGGCGTGAGTTTTTTGCTCGCCTGTCGGGTCGTTCTGAGAGTGTAGGAAATCTCCTTCAGGGTTGCGGTATGAAGCAAGATGCTTCGGGCCGAGTGCTATATCTCTGCCATCCGAAAGAGACGATTAATCCCCGATCCGAACCGTCTTATGGTCTGACTGAGGTCATCAAACACTTTTTTCTAACAATCTGTGAAGAGATCCGTATCCTCCAAGTGCCGCTTGTCGTGGAAATGACTTAATTGTACAGAGGTATAGTGTATTGCGAAAAAAACTGGCCTTGCTATCTTTGCGTCCTGCATTGCCGCCGCAGTTGCAGTATACCGAAGCCTCTCCTCAGCTAACTCCAGCTCGAACTAGGCCAACAGCTGTCGCGGCCGGCAGGACTAGGTTCTCATTCGGCAGAATCGCCTAGAGAAAGACGTGTTTCTGATCATGCCGTTGAGGCATTTCGTAGTGGTTGATTGCAGGTGAGGTGGCGACCTTGCTTACCGGGTACCCGAGGGTACCTTGCTTGGAGAGTACCGAGGGGTACCTTCCGCACCGGCAAACGTCGCGCAAAGATCCGGTGAGACATCACCGCAGCATCTTTGGGGGAGAAGTCGGGTAACTGAGATCGATTGGTTGTGACAGGCAGAGCCCCGTCAGGGCTCCGCTGAAAGGATCGTAGACACGGGAAATTGGTTGGCCTGGGTCACGGCGACCCGATAGCAGGCGGCCGGCCGAGAGCACAGTACAGATGGGCCTTCTGACGGCATTCGGTCAGATGGCTCGGCATTAGTCTCCAAGGCTTTTGTGGGTCGGCTAGCCGCTTGAGAGAGGACGGTTGTATGTCGAGCATTGGGCTTCTAGAGGACGTGCGCTTTGCGTTCCGCAAGCAGCTGAAGAATCCGTGGGTCAGCGCTACCGCGGTGTTGGCTTTGATGCTGGGGATCGGTGCGAATACCGTGATCTTCAGCGTGGTCTATGGGCTGTTGCTCCGGCCGCTGCCCTACCCGGATTCCGAAGCGCTGGTGAAGGTGTGGGAGCAAAACCTCGAAGAGGGCAGCGACCGCAATGTCGTGTCGCCCGCCAACTTCTTCGCCTGGCAGGAGCAGAACCGCGTCTTCGATCAGCTGGCGGCTTTCTACGACCTGCCCTACAACCTCGCGGATGTCGAACAACCCGAGGTCCTGCAGGGCCTGAGGGTCTCCTCGGGACTGCTGCAGATGCTCGGAGCGACGCCGGTGCTCGGCAGCGTTTTCACGCCCGAGCAGGATGTCGCGGGGCAAGAGAAGGTGGTGATGCTGAGCGATCGCGTTTGGCACCGCCACTTCGGCCGGAGTCCTTCCGTGTTGGGACGCCGCATCAAGCTCAACGGCGAGGGGCACACTATTGTCGGCGTCTTGCCGAAGGGATTTCGCTTCGGTGACCGGCATTGGGATCTGTGGGTGCCGATTGCCTTCGGCGCCGAAGATCGAGCCTTTACGGGCCGCTTCCTCAGGGTGCTGGGGCGTCTCGAGGAAGGTACCGCGCTGGCCAAGGCGCAGAGCGAGATGGATGTCATCGCCGAGCGCCTGGTCGACGAGCAGCCGCAGGCGAATACCGGCTGGGGCGTGCTGCTCGTCCCGCTGCAGGACGATCTCGTCGGCGACGTGCGACCGGCTCTGCTTATTCTGCTCGGAGCGGTCGGCTGCGTGCTGCTCATCGCCTGCGCCAACGTCGCGAACCTCACCTTGGCTCAGGTCGCTGGCCGTCAAAAAGAGATTGCGATCCGCGTTTCTCTGGGGGCCAAACGCGGTCGGGTGGTTCGGCAGTTCCTCACCGAGAGCAGCCTCCTCGCCCTGATAGGCGGGGCGATGGCGTTGGCCTTCGCCTGGTTCGGCATGCAGGTCTTGAATCGGTTCGCGGCGGCACAGCTGCCGATCCTCGAATCGGGAGAGATCGGCCTCAGCGCCGGCCTGCTCGCGTTCACGCTGGCGGTCACCCTGGGCGCCGGGCTGATCTCGGGCTGCGTGCCGGCATGGCAAGCCGCGCGGTCCGATCCGCGAGAGTTTCTGAAGGACGGAGAACGCAATTCCACCGGCGCGGGTCATCGAATCCGCTCGGTTTTTGCCTTGGCACAGATCGCCTTGAGCCTGGTCCTGCTGTTGGGTGCCGGCCTGCTGATCCGCAGCTTCTTCGTGCTCCAGAATGTCTCGTTGGGGCTGCAGACCGACCGCGTGATGACGATGAAGGTGCTGTTGCCGCCGGTCTCCTACCCGGAGCCTCACCAGCGCACGGCCTTTTTCGATGCGGTCCTGGAGCGCATGGCCGCGGTCAGCGGGGTGCAGGAGGTCGGGGGTATCAGCTACCTACCCTTGAGTGGATTGCGCTCCGCCACGACGTTCGTCGTCGAGGGGCGCGCCGCTCCGCCGCCCGGCCAGGAGCCGCACGCCGATATTCGGGTCATCACCCCGGAGTACGGGCGCACCCTGGGCATCCCGCTCCTCAAAGGGCGCTGGTTTTCGTCTCAGGACGACGCGGAGAAGCCAGGGTACGCCCTGATCAATCAAACGCTGGCGCGGTCGCTATGGCCGGACGAGGACCCGATCGGGCAACGCCTGATCTACGACTGGGGTGAAGCGATCCCGGTCGAGGTCGTCGGGATCGTCGGCGACACGCGCCATTCCGGACCGCAGGAGACGCCGGCCCCCGCGATCTATCGGCCGCTGCGCCAGAAGCCCCAGATTCTGATGACGCTGGTCGCGCGCACCGAGACCGAGCCGGGGCACCTCGCGGAGGTCTTCGCCGGCCTGGTGCAGGAGGTGGATCCCGATCAGCCGGTAGCCGAGATCCGGACCATGGATCAGGTGCTGGCCCAGTCGGTGGCTTCGACGCGCTTCAACATGCAGCTGCTCGGTGGGTTCGCCTTCCTCGCTCTGGTCTTGGCCACCACCGGTATCTACGCCGTGATGTCGTATTCGGTGACCCAGCGCAGGAGGGAGATGGGCATTCGCATGGCGCTCGGCGCACGTCGGCTCGATGTACTGCTGCTGGTGCTGCGGCACGGCCTGGCCCTGACGTCGATCGGTTTGGCGGCCGGCCTCCTGGTCGCTGTTGCCGTCGGCCGGGTGCTCGAGAACCTGCTCTTCGGGATCAGCGCCCTCGATCCCCTGACTTTCCTCTTGATCCCTTGCCTGCTCGGCCTGATGGCGCTCTTGGCCTGCGCGGCGCCCGCCTATCGAGCGGCCCGCGTCAGTCCGATGACGACGCTCAAGGCGGAGTAGGTCAGCAACCGCTCGACCCCGATTGCGAGGTTTCGCCATCAAAAACTCACTCCCAGCATCCCGCCCGGTCGAGACAGCGATGCCTTCGCGCACGGGGCGGGTTCGTGATCTCTTCGAGCATCGGTCGCAGGTCGACCCGGATGCGATCGCGGTGCGCTTCCGCGACAGCTTTCTCAGCTATGGCGAGCTGGACCGCGAGACCCATCGACTCGCCCACCACCTGATCGAGCGCGGCGTCGGGCCCGAGGATGTCGTCGGTGTCTTCATGGACGGATGCCTGGAGCGCGTGGTCGCCTTCATGGGCATCGTCAAGTCGTCGGCGGCTCTGGTGGGTTTGGATCCAGGGCTGCCGCCGACGCGGCTCCGTCAGCTGCTCGACCAGGCCCGCCCCAAGCTGGTGCTGACCCGCGACGCGCTCGGCGATCGCTTGCCGCCAGGCGTCGATGCTCTGCGCCTGGACGCGGATGCCGCCGAGATTCGGCGGTCTTCCCCGCAGGCGCCGCCGGAGCGAGCGCAGGATGACAATCTCGGCTTCTTGATCTTCACTTCGGGGTCGACGGGGCAGCCCAAGGGCGTCTCGATTCCGCGCGGCTGCTTCGACACCTATGCCCGGACGGTGGCGGACGCTTACGACCTCGGGCCCGGTGACCGCGTGCTGCAGTTCACTTCGGTCGGGGTCGACGTCATCGAAGAGGAGATCTTTCCACCGCTGATGAGCGGTGCCACGGTGGTGGTGCGGACCGACGAGCAAATGGGCTCGGTGGCGACCTTCCTCGAGAGCTGCGAGGCGCTGGACCTGAGCGTCTTGATCCTGCCCACCGCTTACTGGCACGAGCTCGTCGCCTCGATCACCCGCACCGGCACGGCCCTGCCGTCCTCGGTGCGGCTGGTGGTGGTCGGCGGCGAGAGCGCGCTGCCGGACCGCCTCGCCGCCTGGCGTCTCAGGGTCGATTCGTCGGTGACCCTGTTCAACGCCTACGGGCCGGCCGAGGCCACCATCGGAGCCACCCTGTGGAATATGTCGGGGCCGCCGAGTGAGGAGGAGCTGCCGGCGGTGTCGATCGGCGGAGCGCTACCCGGGGTGGAGGTCTTCGTGTTGGATCGCCAGTCGCGGCGCGTCGAAGACGGCGAGCTCGGTGAGCTGGTCATCGGCGGGGTCGGTGTCGGCCGGGGCTACCTCGACCGGCCCGAGCTCACCGCCGCCAGCTTCGTGCCGGATCCCTGGGCCGCGCGGCCCGGCCAGCGCATGTATCGCACCGGCGATCTGGCGCGCCTCCGGCCGGACGGCTGCTTCGAGTATCACGGCCGATTCGACCATCAGATCAAGGTCCGCGGCTTCCGCGTCGAGCTCGGAGAGATCGAGGAAGTGCTGGCCCAGCATCCGGCGGTCGGCGGCTGCGCGGTATTGGCGGAAGGTGAGGGCTCCAGCACGCGACTCGTCGCCTATCTCGCGGTGGGGAGCGCCGAGCAACCCGACCCCGAAGAGATTCGCAGCTTTTTGCGCACCCGGCTGCCGCCACCGATGCTGCCCGCCCAGCTCGAGCTGATGGCGGCGCTGCCGCTCGGCACCGGCGGCAAGATCGACCGGCAGGCCCTGCGGGCCGCGTTGAAGCCTGGGCGGGTGGCTCAGGCGCGGCCGAACGTGGCTGCGAGTCGCTACGAGACGCTCCTGATCGAGGCCTGGGGGGAGGTGCTCGGGCGGCCGCAGCCGGGGACGGACGAGGGCTTCCTCGATTTGGGCGGTCATTCACTGACGGCGATCCAGGTGGCTTCGTGGGTGCGCGACAGCGTCGGCATCGAGCTGCCGGTTCCGCTGCTGTTCGAGAACGCGACCATCGCCGAGCTGGCCCGTCATCTGGAGACTTCGGAAGACGCGCCCATGCCGCTGCTGCCAGCGATCCGCAAGGCGCCGCGCGACGTCGAGCCGCCGCTGTCGTTCTCGCAGGAGCGGATCTGGTTTCTCAGCAAGATGATCCCCGACATGGTGGCTTACAACTCGATGGCCGGCATCGACTTCTCCGGTCGTCTGCGGGTCGAGGTGCTGGAGCGGGTGCTGACCGAGATCTTTCGGCGCCACGAGATCCTGCGCACGGCCTTCCTCCAGCGTGGAGAGCTGCCGGTCCAGCAGGTCCACCCGCCCTCCCGCGTCCTGCTGCCGGTGATCGACCTGACGGCGCTGCCGGAGGCGCGTCGCAGGCCGGAGACCCGCATGATCGTGCGAAAACTCGGGCTGCGGCCTTTCGATCTCGACCGGCCACCGCTGGTGCAGTGGCTGGTGATGCGTCTCGACACCGAAGAGTGGGTCTGGGGGCAAGTCGAGCACCATTTCCTGCACGACGGATGGTCACTGGCGCGCCTGCTCGAAGAGATGCGGGAGCTCTACGCCGCCTACATGGATGACCTGGATTCGCCGCTGCCGGAGCTGCCGATCCAGTTCGGTGACTTCGCGGTATGGCAGCGGGCCTGGCTGGAGAGCGACATGGCGCGCCAGCAGCTGGACTTCTGGACCCGCCAGCTGGCCGACTGCCCGCAATTGCTCGAGCTGCCGACGGATCGGCCGCGTCCGGCTCTGCCGAGCTACCGCGGTGAGTCGTTGCAGCTGCCGTTCCCGCTCGAGCTGGACGCGGCGGTGCTGCGGTTCGCCCGAGATCGTCGGGCCACCCAGTACATGGTGATGATGACGGCCTTCCAGGTGCTGGTCAGCCGCTACAGCTCGCAGCGTCAGTTCATGGTGGGCACCTCGGTCGCCAACCGTCGCCTGAAGGAGACCGAAGGGCTCCTCGGCATGATCGTCAACAACCTGATTCTGCGCGCCGAGCTCGGCGATCGTCCGACCTTCGCGGACTTCCTGAAGCGAGTCAGCACGACGGCGATGACCGCCTTTGCCCATCAGGACCTGCCGTTCGATCGCGTCGTGCAGGGGCTGCAGCCCGAGCGCAACCTGTCGTACAACCCGCTGGTTCAGGCGTTCTTCAACTTTCACGACTCGCCGATGCCGCCGCTGAAGCTGCCCGAGGTGACCGGAACGATCTGGTACCCCCACAACGGCACGGCCAAGTTCGACCTCAACATCATCGCGATTCCCGCCTCACCGGAGCGGCCGGATCAGTCGATCCTGGTCGAATGGGAGTACGCCAACGACCTGTTCGACGAGACCACGGTGCTGCGTATGGCGCACCACTTCGAGAACCTGGTGGCGAGCGCCATCGCCGAGCCCGAGCGTCGCGTCGAAGAGCTCGAGCTGATGTCGTCGACCGAGCGGCAGCAGCTGGCCTCGGAGTGGAACGACCGGCGGACGAGCTACCCGTCCGAATCCAGCATTCCGGCCCTGTTCGAGCACCAGGCCAGGCGCTTGGCTGGGGCCACGGCGGCGAGCTACGGCGAGCGGGCCATCACCTATCGCGACCTCGATCGGCAGTCGAATCGCCTCGCCCACCACCTGCGCGCCCTCGGCGTCCGCTTGGAGACCCCGGTCGGCCTGTGCATGGAGCGCTCGCTCGACATGCTGGTGGCGATGCTGGGCATCCTCAAGGCGGGAGGCACCTACGTGCCCTTGGATCCGTCCTACCCGCAGGAGCGGCTGGCGTTCATGATCGAGGACGCGCGGATCAGCGTCCTGATCCAGCATGCCGCGACCGCGGAACGGACGTCGTTCAACGAGACGGTATCCGCCCACCAAGCCTTGACCGTCGTCGATCTGCGGCAGCTGGTAGCAGTGTCGCCCGAGTCAGACGATGCGGCACCCGAAGTCGACATCGCGCCGGCGAACCGGGCCTACGTGATCTACACCTCGGGATCGACCGGGCGTCCGAAGGGGACCGCGGTGACCCACCGGGCGGTGGTGCGGCTGGTGCGAGCGACCGACTACATCGAGATCCTGCCGGAGGATCGGATCGCCCAGCTCTCGAGCTCGTCCTTCGACGCCGCGACCTTCGAGATCTGGGGCGCGCTGCTCAACGGTTGCCGCCTCGTCGGGATCGATCGCGAGGTCGCCCTCGAGCCCGAGGCCTTGATCCAGCAGCTGCGGCGGGACGAGGTCTCGGTGATGTTCGTCACCACCGCCCTGTTCAATCAGCTCGCCTGGACCGAGCCGGAGGCGTTCGAGAGCCTGCGCTGTGTGCTGTTCGGTGGCGAAGCGGTCGACGCCCAGCGGGTGCGGACGATCGTCGAGGCGGCACCGCCGGCGCACCTCCTGCACGTCTACGGGCCGACCGAGAACACGACTTTCTCGACCTGGGAGCAGGTCGAGGAGGTGCCGGAGGGAGCGTTGACGGTGCCGATCGGTCGCTCGCTCGCCAACTCGCGGCTGGGCGTCTTCAGCTCCACGCTGTGGCCGGTCCCGGCCGGGGTGATCGGCGAGCTGATGCTGGCCGGCGACGGCCTCGCCCGCGACTACCTGCACCGGCCGGCGCTGACGGCGGAGAAGTTCATTCCCGATCCGAGCGGGGTGGGTCGAGGCGAGCGCCTCTACCGCACGGGCGATCTCGTGCGCCATCTGCCGGATGGCCGCATCGAGTTCGTCGGCCGCGTCGACCATCAGGTCAAGGTGCGCGGCTTCCGTATCGAGCCCGGGGAGATCGAGACCGCGCTGCGCGACCAGCAGGCGGTGCGTGACGCTTTCGTCCTGGTGCGCAAGGACAGCGCTGATGACCATCGCCTGGTGGCCTACGTCACGCCCAGCGAAGGCCGCCAGCTCCAGATGGCCGAAGTGCGGCAGGCACTCCAGGACCGACTGCCCGATTACATGGTGCCGTCGGCCCTGGTCGAGCTCGACCGTCTGCCGCTCAATCCCAACGGCAAGATCGATCGCGCCGCGCTGCCGCGGCCCGGGGAGGAGCGACCGGATTGGACGGCCGCCTTCGTGCCGGCCGGCAACGAGCTGGAGGATCGCATCGCGGCGGTCTGGCGCGAGGTGCTGGGGGTCGAGCGCGTCGGCGTGCACGACAACTTCTTCGACCTCGGCGGTCATTCGCTGCTGTTCGTGCGGATCCACAGTCTCCTCGCGGAGCTGCTCGACGAGCCGCCGAGCGTGGTCGACCTGTTCCACTATCCGACGGTCCGCGCCCTGGCCAACTTCCTGGCGGTCGAGCCGGCGGGGGTCGCCGAGCGGACGCCCCAGCGCGAGCCCGCGACCGACCGCCTCGCCGAGGGCTGCCGGGACATTGCCATCATCGGTATGGCGGGGCGCTTTCCCGGTGCCAGCAATGTCGAGGAGCTCTGGACGCAGCTGTGCGACGGAGTCGAGGCGATCCGCTTCTTCTCCGACGAAGAGCTCGCAGCCGCCGGCGTCGGCGCCCGCACCTACGGCGATCCCGATTACGTCCCGGCGCGTGGCGTGCTGGAGGAAGCGGAGTCCTTCGACGCCAGCTTCTTCGGCTACAGCCCGCGTGAGGCCGCCCTCATGGATCCGCAACAGCGGGTGTTCTTGGAGTGCAGCTGGCAGGCGCTGGAAGACGGCGGCTATGACGCGGCGCGCTACGAGGGCGCCGTCGGCGTGTTCGGCGGGGCTCGCATGAGCTCCTACCTGAGCTACCTGAGCTCGAACCCGGAGCTGCTGTCCGAGATCGGCGAGTACCCC
>JBCCEE010000360.1:0-9139 GCA_039030415.1 Acidobacteriota bacterium | reverse complement strand
GCTGATCGGCGTGGTTCCCACCCTGCTGCTCACCGGCACTTCGCTCAACATGCAGAGCGTCATGGGCCTGATCATGCTGATCGGCATCGTCGTCAACAACGCCATCGTGCTGGTGGACACCATCAACCTGCTGCGGCGCGATGGCCGCCTCGGAGCGGGTGACGCGGTGGTGGAAGCCGCGCGGCTGCGCCTGCGCCCCATCCTCATGACCACCACCACCACCGTCCTCGGCCTGCTGCCGCTCGCTCTCGGCATCGGTGCCGGCGCCGAGATCCAGGCCGCCCTCGCCAGGGTGGTGATCGGCGGCCTGGTGGCCTCGACGGCGGTGACCCTGGTGCTGATCCCCGCCGTCTACACCGCCGTTGCCGGTCTGGTAGCGCGAACGCGAGCCGACCGCTGGCAGGCGTCGACCGAGGGTCGTGAAGAGGAGCGCGCGGCAACGGCTTGAGGGCGGAGCTGGGAGAGCCCGGCCCGAAGGCACAGCAGCGGTCGAAGGCTCGGGTAAACTTGAGGCCGTGCACCCAGCAGCTTCCCGACATCCCACCTTCGCTGACCGAGCTTTGACGGCCTGCCTGTTTCCCGGCCAGGGCTCGCAGCGCAAGGGAATGGCGGGTGAGCTGTTCGACGCCTACCCCGAGCTGTGCGCGACCGCTGATGAGATCCTGGGTTACTCGATCCGCGAGCTGTGCCTCGAGAACCCCGGCGGCAAGCTGCGCCATACCGCCTTCACCCAGCCGGCGCTGTTCGTGGCCGGCGCTCTGATCTGGCTGGATCGCACGCAGCGCGAGCCGCCGCCGGACTTCGTGGCGGGGCATAGCCTCGGCGAGTACAACGCGCTATTCGCGGCGGGCTGCTTCGACTTCGCCACCGGGCTGCGCCTGGTGCAGCGCCGGGGTGCGTTGATGGCCGAGATCGAACATGGCGGCATGGCGGCGGTGCTCGGGCTCGACGCGGGCAAGGTGCAAAACGTCTTGCGTGCCGAGGGGGCCGACGAGGGGGAAAGGGCGGTCGACATCGCCAATTTCAACCTGCCGACCCAACTGGTGCTCTCCGGCCCCAAGGCCGTGCTCGAGGGCCTCGTCGCGCCGATGGAAGCCGCCGGTGCGCGACGCTGCCTGCTGCTCAACGTTTCTGGCGCCTTCCACTCGCGCTACATGGCCGCAACGGCCGACGCGTTCGCCAGCTACCTCTACCGATTCCGCTTCGAGCCACCCCGGATCCCCGTCATCGCCAACACCACGGCTCGCCCCTATGGGGACGACATCGCCGGCCCGCTGGTCGCCCAGATCCGGACCTCGGTGCGCTGGTCGGAGACCATGGACTACCTGCTCACCCAGGGGGTCCGCGAGGCCTCCGAGCTCGGGCCAGGCAAGGTGCTGCGCAAGCTATGGGCCTCGGCGCTCGAGGCAGCCAAGCCTAGCGAAGCGGGGCTGGCGGAAACTGCGGAGCCGACTACAGCACCCGATACTCCGCCCGCCCGGATCGCCGCCGATACCACGCTGGCGACTCCGGCCAGCTGGACCGCCACGACCCTCGGCAGCTCGGCCTTCCGTGAGGCTTTCGGCCTGCGAGCAGCCTACGTGGCGGGCGCACCGGCTCCCGGGATCCGCGGTGCGGAGTGGGTCACGAACCTGGCCCAGGCCGGGTTGCTGGGCTTTCTCGATCCGCCGGGTAACGATCTCGAGACCGCTACCCAGGCGATCGCCAGGGTAGCTCGCGAGCTAGGCACAGGCGACGCTTTTGGCGTCACTCTAACCGGCGACGAGCAGCTCGTCGACGCGGCCCTCGGGCACGGCGTGCGCTTTGCCGAAACGGGTGGCACTCAAATCAGCACCGAGATCAGCCCGGCACTTCTCCGCTTCCGCTTCCGCGGCGCCTACCTCGACGCCGGCGGCCGGCCCGTCGCGCTGCGTCGGCTCTTGGCCCGGGCCGGCCGGTCGAGCGTCGCGGAACGCTGGCTGAAGCCGGCGCCCGACGAGCTGATCGAGAGACTCGTCCGCCAGGGTGAGCTCGACGCCAGCGAAGCTGACGTCGCGCGTCGGCTCCCGGTGTGCAGCGACCTGTGCGTCGTCCCCGAGCTCGACGAGGCCTTGCCCACCCTGCTGCCCGCAGTGCAGCGACTTCGCGACCGGCTGGCTGCCGATCTGAAGCTGCCCCAAGAGACCGTACCCCAGATCGGAGCCGGCGGTGCCCTCGGCACCCCTGAAGCCATCGCCTGCGCCTTCCTGCTCGGCGCCGACTTCGTCGAGACCGGGGCGATCAACCTGTGCACCGTCGAGGCCGCCATCGCTCCTGCCGTCAAGCAGCTGTTGGCTGGGCTGAAGCTCGGCGACACCACACCCGCCCCGGCGCTCGACGGCTTCGCGCTTGGCACCCAGACCCGGGTCGTCGGCCGAGGTAGCTTGTTCGCCCCGCGAGCCCGCAAGCTATACGAGCTCTTCCGCTTCCACGACGCTCTCGAAGACCTCGCCCCTGCGCAGCGCGAAACCTTGGAGGCCAGCTACTTCGGTCGCTCCTTCGAAGCGATCTGGGACGAGATCCGCGGCGAGACATCTTCCTCTGGCGTCTCCCCCGTCGACCCCAAGGATCGCATGGCCCGCGTCTTCGCCTGGTACCTGCGGCAGACCCTCCACTGGGGCCTCACCGGCGAGCCCGGCCGCGAGCTCAGCTACCAGATCCCCTGCGACGAATCCTTGGCCGCCTTCAACGCCTGGGTCGCCGACAGCCCTCTCGCCGAGCCGTCCGCCCGCCGCGTCGCCGACCTCGGCCAGCGCCTCATGGACGCCAGCGCCTCATGGTTGAGCCGGCGGCTGGCGGCTGCCTAGCCAAAAAAGCTGGTGCAAATTACCTGGGATTGCGGATTGTCTTCTCTGAAGACTCCGGGAGTCGCGCGCGCGCACCACGGCTCATGAACCACCGTCCTGTGCGCGCGAAGTTTGGCGGCCCGATATCTCCAGGAGCGCTCTTCGCAAAATATTGATTTAAAATGGCTTACACGACTCACCTTAGGCTTTGAGCCTGGCGCGCAAGTCGTCTGGGGCCTCCAGGAGGGCCTCCAGGAGGCTCAAAGGTCGTTATTGCAGCGACAGCGAACGCGTTTTGGAGGTCTCCGGACGCACTTGCACAATGTGCGAAAGCGTTCGGAGAGCCTCGGAAGCCGTTGCGAGAGTCTCCAACGCACTCTTTTTGACGCCGGTCGCCATTCGCAGGTCGCACATGGCGAACCGGCAGTCTCGGGACGCCATTTTTGTCGTGCACATGGCGTTCTTTGTGTCCCGGAACGTGAGTCTTGTCGTGAATGTGGCCTACTTTGCGCCCCGGAGCGCGAGTCTCATCGTGCAGATGGCGTTCTTTGTGCCTCGGAGCGGGAGCTCTGCTCACCACCTAGAGTACTTGTGCCCGGGAGCGATGCGTCATCGCTCCTCGAGCCTGTGAGGAAACGACTACCGGCTAAAGATTTCCACCAGCCGGCTGTACTTGATGATCAGCTGACGCTGGTTCTCGAAGTTGCTGCGGCCGATCTCTTCGATGTCGTTGTAGACCAGGAAGAGGCCGGTGTTGGCGGTATGGCGCCAGCCAAAGCGGACGTTGGAGGACCATTGGTCGGCGGCGGTGTTGTACTGGAAGAGGCTCTCCACGAAGAGCTTGGGAGTGAAGGCGTAGGCCAGGCGTAGACGGCCGAGGTCGGCGTCGAAATCTCCGAAGGGGAGGTTGATGTTGTCGTGCCGCCAGGCGATCTCGCCGGTGAATTTCTCGGTTTTACGGAAGCGGAACGTCGGCCGGATCGAGACGCGGTCGCCGTCGAAGAACTCACCGGCAACGAGGAACAACCGGAAGCTCACCGGCCGGCCGAGGTCGGTGAAGGCGTCGATCTGCAGCTCGGTGCGGCTGAACTCCTGGGCCGGGATGATCACCCCGCGGCTGATCTCGAACGGATCCTTCACGCCATCGTGCCAGACGTTGAAGCCGGTGTGGATCTCGTAGCCGTTCTTCCACTCCCAGTGCACGCCGGCGTGGAACACCGTCTGCTCCTTGAAGCCGTCGAAATCCCAGTAGCCCTGATAGAAGATATGGGGACGGTACTCCTGGAACTTCTTCCAGTCCTTGGAACGGTGGCGCGTCAGGACGTAGATCTCCGGACGGCGGTAGTTGCGGCGCGTCAGGAAGCCGACTTCAGGGCTGAAACCCTCCCCGACCTCAGCGTAGCTGCCCTGTACCAGCAGCTTCTCGGAATTCCAGCGCCCGCCGACGGAAAAGGCGTGCTCATCGCCGACCGCACCCGGCGTATCGGTGCGGGCGACGAAAGCGTTGAGCTCGGCCTGCGGATTGATCGACCAGCGGCCATCGATGCCGTAGGTGCGGCCGTAGTCGTCTTCGCTGGCCAGCGAGCCGCTGGCGTCGCGGCTGGTGGCGATGATGCCGATCGACGAATTCTCGCCGATGTCGCGGCTCAAGCGCAGCACCGCAAACTCGTTCTCGGGCACGCCGCTCGAGGTATCGTCGGTCAGCATGTAGACCGCGCCAACGTTGGTGCGACCGGTCTTGCCCGACAGCCGGACGCCGCCCCGAATCGGTATCTCTTCACCGTTCGCTCCAATGCCGATGCGGCGGCTTTGAAAAAGCTCGACCTGGCCGGGGAGACCCACTCGGAAGGTACCGGCGTTCTCGAGGAAGAACGGACGCCTTTCGGGGAAGAAGAGATTGAACCGGTCTAGGTTGAGCTGCTGGACGTCGGCCTCGACCTCGGCGAAGTCAGTGTTGATGGTGAGGTCGACGGTCATGTTGGGGGTGACGCCAAATTTGACGTCGACGCCGCCGTCGAAGTCCTCTTCCGATCCGCTGAAGCCGTCGGCACCGCGCACGCTGTCGCCGCGGGCGTAGGGTACGGCCTGCAGGAACTGCTGGGTCGGCACCTCGACGCCCTCGAGTCGTCCGGCCCTCGAAACGCGATCCAGGTCGAACTGGCGGGGCATCGGCGCCCAGAACGAGAACTCTTTGCGGTCGCGGATGTTGCGCTGGAAGTTGATGCCCCAATCCTGCGGGCTGCCCTTGGGGAAACGCAGGGTTTGGAAGGGAATCGCGAATTCGGCACTCCAGCCCTGATCGTGAATCTTGGTGGCGACCTCCCAGGCGCCGTCCCAATTCAGATTGAAGCCGCCGGTGGTGCCGAACTGCACCTCGCCGTCGCGCGTCACCTGGCCGTCGTATTCGATGCCGGCGGGATTGGTACCGAATAGGAAGCCGCTCTGCAGATCATTGTAGGTGTCGAACACCACCTGCAGGCTATCCGTGTTGGCCAAGGATGCGTCGCGCCGAGCGTCGGAGACGACGATGCTCTCCGGATCGTCGTCATAGCACACCACGCCGACGTAGAGCGTCGTAGCGTCGTAGGCAATGAAGGCTTCCGTCTTCTCAGACGCCGGCTCGCCGTCATCAGGAGCGGTCTGCACAAAGCCCGAGGCCGGCTCGACCTTGGCCCAAGCCGCGTCGTTCAAGACGTCGCCGTCGAGGGTCGGCGGTGCGTCGATCCTAAACGCCTTCATGCGAGGACGCTCGGGAGTGTCCTCAGCCATCGTCCAGGGAGCCAGGCTCACTGCCAACGTGATGAGTGCCAGGACGGCCCAGCGATTCCTTCTGCGGTTTTGGCTCGAGCTCATGTCTTTCTCCTCCAAGCGTGCTCTGCTCTGGACCGAGGGTCGGCCTAGAGTCCCTCTGTTGGTGTATGAAGAACTAGGACCGGCGCCAGCGGTGCGACGTCCGGACCCATGATGAAAAGTGGTCTCCTGCGCACCGGTGATGCGTTGGCGTTTGGCGACAACCCGCGTTGCCGCCCGCGTCGCCACCCGTATTGCCTGGCTTGCATCAGCGAGTAGCCGCCGGCCTCGAAATAGGCGTCCCGTTAGGGGACTTCGGGGCACCAGCCGCCGGACGCTCTACCTCCGGCTGGTGCGCGATGCGATAGCGATGATCCGAAGCGGCGCCGAATTTCTTCCCTTTCTCCACGGGAGCTAGATCGAGCACTTCCGGCTGGCGGCAGAATTCGACCAGGTCTTCAGCGATCGCGTCGACGCGATGACTCTCCAACCCCAGGGGAATCGCCAGCCGCACGGCGCTCGCCAGCTGCGGCCACAGGCCCAGGCCGGAGAGGTGCTGGCCGGCGCGGATGCCGGTGGCGGCGTAGAGGCTAGCGAGGAAAGACGGCACGGGATGCTGCAGACGGGCAAACGCCGGCAGCTTGCCGATGTCCAGCAACGCGCAGTGGGTGCCCGGCGGCTGATGCACGGGCAGATCGGCATCTGCCAGACGATCTATCAGCCGGCGAACCGCCGCCAGGCGGTCGCGCACCCGCACCAGCTGCCCCGACCGATCCGCCAGCGCCAAAGCGAGCTCGGGGCGCCGCTCTGGCTCCAGCTCGTCGTCACCGAGCTCGGCGGCTAGGCGGGCATCTCGAGTCCCGACCACGCCCCCCACGTCGACGGCGAAGTCCTTGGCCAGGCTGGCGGTGAGATGGTCGGCCTGGGCGAGCAGCTCGCGAACCACCGGCCACGGCGCGGTGGGATCGATCAGCACCGAGTTCTCGAGTACGCGCGTGGCGTCGATCAAGAGCGGCACGCCGGCATCGCTCAGCAGACGCTTGACGTCCTGTAGCTGCTCCCTCGCCACGGGATAGCCGCCGATGCCGTTGTTGCTGAGCTCCAGACAAGCCAGCACCGGGCCATTCCCTGCCGCTCGCTGGTCCTGCAGCTGGCGCTCTAGGGCGGCGAGATCGAGGCCGCCGCGGAACAGGCTGCCGGCCTCTATCGCTACGACCTGGGGAAGCTCTACCGCCTCGAACCCATGCTCGATTTGCTGGTAGAGCTGGGTCGGAAACAGCAGATTCTGAACGATTTGGCGGCGATCCTCGGACGGCGCTCGCGAGGCGCAGACCGCCGCGAAGGCACGCCAGAACTTGGCCTCGGCGGCGCGTCCCGAATCGGTCACTCGCAGGTGCTCGAAAGGAAAGAGCTCCCTCAGCACCGACCTCAGCTCAGGCGCTCGGGCGCGCTGGGCTCGTAGCAGCTCCATGCGCGCGTGGACGAAGGGAGCGTCGAGCTGCGCCCAGGAATCGGTCTTGAGGTCGCAGGCGACGTCGGAGCTAGCGAGGCCGAGCACGTTGAATCCCGTCACCTCCAGCGGCTTCTGGCGTTCCTCCTGGGATGATGGTCTCGGCGCTCGGTCGCCCCTGGCGGGCGGCTCCATCCCGGGTCCGCCGCCCGGATTGGCCAGCATCATCAGCACGTCGACCACCTGCTCGGGATCGGCAGCGAGCGGCCGGCACAGGTAGAGCTGATGGTTCTGGGTGCGGAATTTGTTCTTGAACTGCAGGTTGCCCGAGCCGTCGAACGCACCGCGGTCGCGCAGCCCGTCCAGCACCGCTGCACCCGCGGGATCACTCGTCACGGCGTCGTCGAGACGGGCTCCGAAGGTCGCGCCGAGGCTGTAGGCGGTATGCCCTTCTGCTCGCAGCCGGTCGATGATGTGACAAATGCCAGCCTCGAGACCGCCGAGCGGCATGTCACCGCCGTAGAATTCGAGGTCCATCAGGTAGCCCTGCCCGCCCGGCATAGCGGTGATGATGATGACGTTTTGCAGCCGCTCGTCGAGCCAGGTCAAGAAGATCCGGTGCTCCTCGGGGAGCCGCCCGTCGAGCAGCTCCTGACGCACTCGGGCGACGTAGGGATTCACCATGTCTTTGCCGGCGCACCAGGCGTCCACCACTTCGACGATGGCGCGGTCGATGGCGACGTCGTGGCCCGAGAGATACTCCTCGGTGCGGCAGTCGCCAGCCTTCGCGAAGCGCTGCACCAGGTAGCGCAGTCGGCGCATGCGGCGGCCGCTGAGAGAGAAGCTCGCCAGCTCCGGCAGGCGCTGCATGACGCCAAAGGGAATCGCTCCCATGGCAGCGTCACCGGCTCGGGCTAGAGGCTGCTCGGTGACGAGGTAAGGCGTCAGCCCCGCTTCCCGGGCGTAGGCCACCAGCTCGTCGGCCAGCGGCGCCAAGGCGTCGGGAGGACCGACGTAGCAGAAGGCGAAGAGCAGTCCGTCCGCCTGCTCGAAATAGAACATGCCGCGCTGACCGGAGCCGAGAAAAATCCGCGGTGCGATATCGCGCCGCGCCAGGGCCGACGTCTCCCAGGCATGCGACTCGAGCAGCGCCCGCACCGCGGTCTCGGTTTGCTGCGCCGTCTCGGTTTGCTGTGCCAGCTCGGTCTGCTGCGCCAGCTCGTCCTCGCGCAACACCTGCCAGCGCTCTACGGCATCAGGCTCGACGTTGGCAGAGCTGGAGTCAGCCGAGGCGGAGTCCGCCGTCGACTCCTCATCCTCGCCTGCCGGTTCCGCAACGAACGCGGCGCTCTTGTGCTCCAGCAGGTAGGCCGTGAGATCTTGCAGCGTGTCGACCTCGAACAGCAGCGTCTTGGGCAGCACGCCGACCTTCTTCTCGAGCTGCTTGACGATGCGCAGATTCAGAAAGGAATCGACGCCGTATTCGTCGAACGGCTGGCCGACGTCGATCGCTTCCGCCGGCGTACGCAGGGCGGTGGAAAAAGTCTCCGCTAGGAAAGCCGCGATCTCGGGCTCGGCCGTCGCGTCACCCGCGGTGGCAGCCACTTCTGAAGCCTCGACTGAAATCTCGATCTCGGGGGTCGCGGGAGGCTTCACGATCGGATTGAGCGCCGTTTCCATCAGACTCGAGTCACCGGCCGCCAACACCAGGTTGGACGCGCCGCTGCTGAGCGCGCCAATCAGAGCTGCCAAGCCTTCGTCCGTGGCGAGGGGCCGCACGCCGGTCGTCTCCTCGAAGTGCGCTTCTTGTTCAGCGGTGATCGACATTCCACCATCACGCCACAGCGGCCAGTTGATCGCCAGGCTCGAGCCCTGCCGCTCGCCGCGCCGGCGCCGCTGCTCGCGGGCGCGGACGAAACCATCCAGAAGACCATTGCCGAAGGCATAGCTCGCCTGGCCGGGGTTGGCGAGGACCGCCGAGAGCGAGGAGAAGGCGACGAAACAGGCCAAGGGCTCGGCGGCGGTCACCGCGTCGAGCACCTCGACGCCGCGACGCTTGGGCTGCACCACGCTGTGGAACCGCGCTTGGGAGGTC
>JBCCEE010000359.1:0-9164 GCA_039030415.1 Acidobacteriota bacterium | reverse complement strand
GTACCCTCAACGGGATTCGAACCCGTGTCGCCAGCTTGAAAGGCTGGTGTCCTAACCTGGCTAGACGATGAGGGCTTGAAGATCGGCTCGCGAGTCGACCTTACGGCGCGGACCATACCACAGTTTCGAAGTGGACAGGAACCGTTTTCTCAACGAGTCGTGGGCGACAGACCGATCAAGGAGATTGATTCGGAGAGTCGCGTTTCAGGGCCGAGCTGAATGGAAGGAATTTCGAGGGCCGAGAGCTGCGAGAGAGAGGGGGGATCGTGTCCGGTCGAGTAAGCAGGTTGCAGCCCCCGGCCGAGAAAGAAGATAACAGCAATCAGAAGCTTGCCGACGCCATTGTAGTTAACCCTTTTCTCTGTGTGGTCTGCTAAAGGGCTTGTTTTGCATGTACTTATCGTCAACTGTTGATTGGTGGGACTCGCTTGCAGGACAATCTGGCATCTTTCTTGTAAGTCGTTTCTTACAGTGCTTTCGGCCAAGTCTTACAGGTTTTCGACTCGCCGGTAGAAAACACTTCGTCGCCGTTCCGCGTCAGTAGATCTTGACCACGACGATCGTGATGTCGTCGGTTTGTTCGCTGTCGCCCTTGAAGTTCCAGACGTCGCCGAGCAGGGTGTCGCGGATCTCTTTGGCGGTGCGGTCGCGAGCGCAGTCGCGGAATCGTTGCACCAGACGCTGATTGCCATAGAGGTCTCGCCGACTGTTCATGGTCTCGGCGATGCCGTCGGTGTAGAGCAGGAAGACATCGTTGCGGGCGAAGCGCTCGGACTTCTCGACCAGGGAATTGCCGAGGGCGGTGCCGAGCGGCAGCGCCACGAGACCGAGCTCTTCGACTTCGTCAGACTCGGCGCTGTAGTGCAGCAGGGGCGGATGGCCGGCGATCGAGTAGGTCAGCTGCTTACGCTCGCAGTCGAAGAGCACATAGAGCATAGTGACGAAGAGCCGACTGCTGCTGGTCTTGCGTACCATGCGGTCTAGCTTGGTCAGGGTCTCGGCAGGCGCCTGCGGCGACTCGTTGAGCAGATAGAGGCAGCTGCGGATGCCCGACAGCAGCAGGGCGCTGGCGACACCATGGCCGGCGACATCGGCAACCACTACCGTCTGCTGAGAGTCCGAGACGGTGAAGTAGTCGTAGTAGTCGCCGCCGACCTCGCTCGCCGGGATCGAGATGCCAGCGACGTCGAGCCAAGGAATCTTGGGATCGCCCGGCGGCAGCATGCTGAGCTGAGTCTTGCGAGCGTCGTCGAGCTCTTCGCGCATGCGGCTGCGCTCGCGGTGGCGACGGTGCTCGCGACGCCAATCGTCGAGAAACGAGACGTAGAGCCTCTCGTTCAGCCGTTTGCCCCACAGCAGGACCACGATCGAGATCGCGGTCTGAACCAGGACCGGCCAGAATTCCGGGTCGAGCTCGGTCAGTACCGTGGTGACCACGTTTCGCCCGGTCGACGCGACCCACAGCGCCCCGATCGGAATCAGCGCCCCGGACGTCGGTAACCGGAACAGCAGCACCAGCCAAGGTAGAAGAAAGTCCGCGGGTTGCAGGCCGGCGCCCAGCGTGTGGTAACGGAAGAGAAGGAACTGAAAGGTCAGGTAGGTGAGCAGGATGGGCCGAAAATGGCGAATCAGAATCGATCGCTCGCGGACGAAGAACAGCCAACGGATGACCAGCAGTGATACGACCGATTGGCCGATCAGCACGTAACGGTCGAAGTGACCTCCTGAGCTACCCGCCGAACCCTGGTTGGTGAAGAACGCAACGAGGGTTTCGATGAGAGCCCCAAAAGCAAACAGCCACAACAGCCGAAAGAGGATCCGGGCGTTGCGAGAGTCGAAGTAAGTGCGGGTGGCTTCATCCTCCGACATGAGGATGAGCTGATCCATCGACCGCTGGCGCCATGCTTCATTCACGAACTGGCATGGTAGCCCAGCGTCTCTGCCGGGCTCAACCATTGTCGGTCTGCACCCTCGCTAGAAGGCCTGATCACACTAGGAGCTGCCATGACTCAAGAGAGCAAATTGTTGATCGTCGCTGGAGTTATTCTCTTGGCCCTGCTGGGCGCGATTTCGGTAGCGTCACCGCGGCCTGCCATGGGCGTACCGGCCGCGGAAGCGAACGCGGACAGCGGCTCGCCAAGCCAAGGGATGGCATCGGAGCGCGGGGGACCTCTGGTCGTCGAGTTGTTCACTTCGCAGGGCTGCTCGAGCTGTCCGCCCGCCGATCGGCTCCTGAGCCGGCTGGCGGAAGAAGTCGAAGGCGGCGAGATCATTCCGCTAGCGTTTCACGTCGACTACTGGAACTACATCGGCTGGCAGGATCCCTTCTCTTCCAAAGACTGGTCGCGCCGTCAGCAGAACTACGCCGCGGCGCTCGGCGCGACGCGGATCTACACCCCGCAGCTGGTGGTGGCCGGAGGCGCCGACTGTGTCGGTTCCGATGCCGATGAGGTCGAGCGGTTGATCGCCGCCGCCAAACGCCGGGGGCAGCGCGGGGCCGTCGAGGTGGCGCTCGAGTCGCAGGGCCAGCCGGCGAGCTGGCAGGCGCGACTGGCGGCCAAGTTCGATGGCGAAGGGCCTCTCGACCTGATGCTGGCGATAGTCGAGAATGATTTGGTCACCGAGGTCTCGCGCGGCGAGAACGCGCGCCGAACGCTGCACAACGACTTCGTGGTGCGGCGTCTCGAAAAGGTCGCCACGGTGGTGGACGGGCGCGCCGGCTGGCACTCGGGTCCTCGGAGTCTCGAACTCGAAGCCGGCTGGAAACCCGGTAAGCTGCGCGTCGTCGCTTTCCTGCAGGATCCGGGCGACCTTTCGATCCACGGCGCGGCCTCTGAGCCGCTCTAGCGTCGCGACGAAGGCTGCTCGAGGGTTTGCTGCCGAGCGCCTGTCGCCAAGCCGCTCGAAGGTGCTGACGGCTCGATCGCCGAGTGCCCGAGCGAGGCGTCCGTCTTGACAGGTGTCGAGACCTGTGTTCGATTACAGCCATGGCTTGGATAAAAACTGTATCTCCCGAAGCCGCCGAAGGGCTGCTCGCCCGGCTCTACGCTGCGGCCGTCAAACGCGCCGGCAAAGTTTTCAACGTGATCCGGCTGCAGAGCTTGCGGCCTGAAACGCTGCGGGCTTCGACTCAGCTCTACACGGAAGTCATGCACTCCGAGCGCAGTCCGCTGACCCGGGCGCAGCGCGAAATGATCGCGACGGTGGTCTCGCGGGCCAACTCTTGCCACTACTGAACCGAGTCTCACGGCGAGGATCTCCGGGTCGAGGTCCAGGCGGAAGCGGATGGGGAAGAGCTGGTCGAGGCGATCAAGGAAGACTATCGAAAGGCGGATCTGAGCGAGCCAGATCGGCGGATGCTCGACTTCGCAGTCGCCCTGACCCGTGCACCGGAGGCGAGTCGTGAAGACGACGTCGAGGCACTGCGTGAGGTAGGATTCAGCGACGTCGCGATTCACGACATTGTCCAGGTCACCGCGTTGTTCAACTATTACAATCGCTTGGCGGACGGCCTGGGCATCGATCCGGAGGAGCCTTGCTAGCCTCGGAATCCCCGATAGTTCTGCTGTTCGAGAAGTTTTCCTCATTTGTGGAGGAGTATGCCTCGGTCCTGTCGATGGGTGGCATGTACCTGTGGACCGAAGAGCGCCGCTCAGTGGGCTCGCTGGTGCGGTTCGAAGTGCGACTCACGGATGGTTTCAAGCTGGCGACCGGCTGGGGCGAAGTAGTGTGGGTTCGGCCAGCGGCCGACGACAAGCCGCCCGGCATGGCGGTTCGCTTTCAGGAGCTCAATGATCAGGGGCGCGAGCTGTTCCTGAAGATCCTGGAGGAAGAGGTCAAGAGCGGCGGCAAGCCGTTCGATCTCACGTTGGTACCCGACGACGCCCTGACCGAGACTGGCGCCATGCTGCCGGAGCCGGTTGCTGAGCCGTCGCCGGCAGCCAGCGAACCGGTGTCGCGACCGCTGGTGCCGCGGCCACCGCCTCCCGGTACCGAGCAGAAGATCCTCGGCGAAGACGGCTTCACCCTGCTGGAGGCGGAAGAGGGCATGGGCGCAGCCTCTGAGCCCGCGCCTTCGGAAGTCGCCACCGGCGATGATCCCTTTGACGCGCCATGGGGGGCCCAGCTGCCGGATCTTCCTGACGAGGTACTCAAGGATACGGGCTCCGTACCGGCGCAAACGGGAGAGCCCACGCCGGCGGCCGACCAGCAGGCGGATCTCTTCGAGCTAGCGCCGGAAACCCCAGCCCCAGCAGCAGCCCCGGCGGCGCAAGATGTCTTCGAGCTCGAGGCGTTCGACGAGCAGGCGTCTGAGGATTTACCGGCTTTTGAAGACCCCGATGCGTTCAGCCCAGACGAAGCCGCGCCCGTAACCGTCGACGAGCCTACGCTCGTGGCGGAGTCGATTCCTGAGGCTGCGACCGCTGCTTTCGACGAGGCTCTGACGCCCGAGGCTCCGATATCCGAGGCTCCGATATCCGGAGCCCCGGCGTCCGAGCCTATCGCGCAGGCATCGGATGATGCTGCCGCGTTGGACCTGGCCGAAGATGATCCTTTTGCGGCGGCCGAAGAGGCTGCAGAAGAGATTCGCCTGAATCCGGCCATGGGGGCGGTAGGCCAGGTCGGCTTGACCGACGTAGACTTCGCCGCGCCTTCGGGTGCCGCCGCGTCAGCCGATGCCGCCATGGATTCCGAGGATGCGACCGTCATGCTGCAGAGGGACGCGGCACCGGCTTCGTCTGAGCTCGAGCCGGCGCTCGAGCTCACCGAGGACGACGATCCGTTCGCTGGTGCCGCCGCGCTCGACGATGACGCGCTCGACGATGATGCGCTCGACGATGATGCGCTCGACGGTGACGCGCTCGATGATGCGGTTACCTTCGTAAGGGATGACGCTGCAGGCGAGGCTGACGCGTTTGACGCGGCCGCCTTCGACGAAGCCGACGCCTTCGATGATGCCGACGCCTTCGATGGGGCCGACGCCTTCGATGGAGCCGACGCCTTCGATGGAGCCGACGCGTTCGATTTCAGCGCGCCGGCCGACGCCAGCTCGACGCCGGCAAGTGATCCGCCGGCGAACGCCGAGGCACAGGACGGTTTTGGCGGAGCGGCCGACTTCGAGCTGACCGAAGATGTCGACTTCGGCGCGGGTCTCGAGCAGGCCCCGGCTGACGCATCGCCTGCCTTCGACCTGGAGAGTAGTTTCGAGCTCGCCGACGATGAGGATCCGACGATTGTCACCTCAGAGGCGGCCGAAGCAGCGCCGATGATGACGCCAGGGGAAATGGCCGCGCCTCATCTGAGTTATGACGAGGATCCAACGGTAGTCAGCCAACAGGCGGTCGAGCCCGAGCCTGCGTCACCCGCCGGCACCGGCTTCTTCGGCTCTCCGATCAGCGAGTCCGCCGAGCCGG
The DNA here is from genome assembly GCA_039030415.1 of Acidobacteriota bacterium. Taxonomy (GTDB): domain Bacteria; phylum Acidobacteriota; class Thermoanaerobaculia; order Multivoradales; family J023; genus JAAELT01. The sequence continues at coordinate 3,750 of JBCCEE010000359.1, read as the reverse complement.
CGGCACCTGTTGGCGCTGGCGTGCCCTCGATGGACCCGGGGCCGTCGCAGCAAGCCGAGCCGTTGGGGTTCCAGGAGAGCGCGCCAGCGGCCTCCGGAACGGCAATGGCAGACGGGTTCGCCGGCCCCAGCGAGCCGGCTGCGATCGTGCCACCCGCGGCTTCGCAACCTGCAGCTGAGATGGCTTCCCACCCAGGTGGTGAGATGCAGGACTACGAAGATGACCTGTTCGACCAGGGCGCTGACAAGGGATCTCGCAGCCCGCTGTCGCGCGCGTTCGGCAGCAAGGGCGTCGTCGCGGCGATTGTCCTGGCACTGCTGCTGGGAGCCGGCTACTTCTTCCGGCAGCCGATCCTCGATCTCGCGGGTCTGGGAGGTGGCTCCGAGTCCAACCCGATCGCCAGTGACCTGGGTCCGCCGCCAGAGTCACCCGCTGCGGCAGGTGATCCGTCGATGGCGAGCTCGGATCCGTCCGCTCCGGATCAGCTGGCCACGGCGCCGGCAGAGCCGGTTGCTGCTGATCCCGCGGTCGAACCGACGGCGGACCCAGCCAGCGAGACGTCGCCCGGCGCCGGCTTGGAAGGCGTCGATGTCGCGCAGGATCTGCCACCCGGCATCGATATCTCGACCGACCCCGCAGCTCCTCCCGACACCACGCCGCCGGCGGATCCTGGCCCGAGCCTGATGGAATCCACCGCCTCCGGGCGCCCCGCGACCCTGGTGGAGCGGTTGTCTTGGGAGCGGGCAGATGGCGGCACGGTGGTGATGATCGCGCTCGACGGTGCGCTCGCCCGCGAACGCTACGAGCACAATACCCTCGACTACAACGCGGCACGCGAGATGATTCGGATCACCGGCATCACGGCGCCTTACGCCAGCGGGCGTATCGCGGTCGGCACGTCGGAGCTCGAGCAGATCCGCACTGGCTTCCACAACGGCAACGAGATCCACATAGTGCTCGATTTCCCGTCGGCAGGGCCGCGGGTCTCCGAAGTTCGTGATCTCGGCGATCGATTGCGGATTCTGATCGCCAACTGAGATCTCTCCGCAGCGCCGTCGTCGGACGGAGTCATCGCGTCCAGCAAGAGTGTCGAGAGGGATTCATTGTGAATCCCTCCGATAGCTAGGATCTCGGGGTCCTAGGCCGCTCGGCTCGGTCTGGTACTCCCCGTAAGACCCAGATCGGAAATCGAGGATGCAATATTCCCCTTGAAACTTCTGTATGAATCAGTAGAATCCCAACTATCATGGTAATCCTCGAACGTGAGCTCGATCGTGTCTTGACCCTGCTGCGCAACAAGATCCGTGAGCGGGGTTTCACCCAGCTCGAAGTCCAAGAGGCTCTGGCTTGGGGAAGGAGCTACATCAGCCAGCTGCTGACCAAGCAGAAGTCGCTGCGAGTCGAGCAGGTTCTGCTGATCCTGAATGTCATTGGTGTCGATCCCGGCGAGTTCTACGGCGAGCTCTATCAGCTGCCAGCATCCGACAAGATGCATCGTGACGAGTACTCTGAGCCGCGCTACAGCTCGCGGCCGTACAGCGCGAGTAGCGTTGCCGAGGTGAGTGAGGGACCTCCTGGTGACTTCTCTAGTAGCTTCCAAGAGCTACGGTCGCTGCTGCGAGGCCTCGTTCGTCTGCTGGTCGACAAGAATTTGATCAGCGTCGACGAGCTGACCTCAGCAGTCAAGGCCTGCGAATCAGGGCCGATGATCGACGATTTCGATCCTGGCAGCAAAGGGCCACTGAACTAGGGCCCCTGCTCCTTCTCGAGGGGTAAGGCGATCGGCGTGAAGGTCGCTAGCATCGCCGTCCTGAGCTCTTCGGCCAGCCGCTTGCGGTCTTCGGCAGCGACCGGCTCGCTGCCAAAATTGAGAGTTGCCTCGAAAGAGGGCAGCCTGAGCAGGCGCAGGAAGTGCACGAGGAAGTGGGTGTCGTCCCACCAGCATACGGCTTCGTCCGCCGGCGGGCCTGTCAGACCTGGCGTTGTTCGGTAGCCCAGGGTCACAAAGTGGACGGGCTGTTCGGCCTCGATGGCAAACTCGAGCAGTGACGGCTTGAGCGGCAGGATGCTCTCACCGCGACTGCTGGTGCCCTCGGGAAAGGCCAGCACGCCCAGCCCACGATTCAGGCTGGTGCGTACCTGTTGCAGCACCCGCAGCAGATCGCGCTTGCGTCCGCGGTCGATGAAGATGGTGTCGGCGTTGCGGAACGCCCAGCCCAGTAGCGGCCAGCCTCGCAGATCCGCCTTGCCAATGAACGAGCAGCTGACCTGTGACGCCAGCAGAATGATGTCGACGTAGCTGACGTGGTTGGCGACCAGAAAAAATTTTCCCGTGGGAGGTTTGCCGATGACCTCGATCCGCATTCCGAGCACGCGGCACAGACTGCGACCCCACCAGCGAAACGCCGCGTTGCGCCAGCGCAGCTGCTGAGCTGAGAAGATGGATTTGACCAACGCTGACAGCAGGATGGCGCTGGACGCCAGAATCGTGACCAGGGCAATCAGGGGAACGCGGAGCAGGACCCTCAGCGGCGCCATAATTCGCGAAATTTTACCATCAGGGACCTTTTCCTGAGTGCCGAAACAGCAGGTAGAGGTTGTCGCGACCGGTGGGGCCGTCCGCCGGGAAGCGATCGATCAATGAGGCGCCCACGGCTTCGATCCAGCCGTCGATCTCGGCGTTGCTCGGGAAGTGACAGTAGCGCGGAACGTCTCTCTGGCCTGCCCAGCTGAGCAGCGTGTCGCCGGGCTCCAGGTCTAGCTTTGACCCGGGTGGACACCCTTCGAGCGGCGGCGCGCCGCCGCCGCGGGCTAGGTAGTCCTGCCACGGGACGACTTTGCGGGAGAAATTGGGAGTGCGGTCGAGCCGCCAGATGGAAACCGCGAGGATGCCGCCGGGGGTGAGTCTTCGCGCCAGCCGGCGCAGCAGATCGCGTCGCGCACCGTGCCCCGGCACATGGTGCAGGACGCCGAACAGCGCCACGAGGTCGAAGCGACGATCTCCCAAGTGCTCGGTGAGACGGTCACGGACGACGTCGGCCTGCAGTAGCTCGAGCCGAGCGACGTCGTCGGCCCGGGCTCGCGCCTGGGTCAGCAGCTCGGAGCTGCCGTCGAGTCCGACGTAGCGCAAGTCTTGGCGCCAGCTGCGGCTCAGGAAGGTGGCGAACCTACCGTTGCCGCAGCCCACGTCGAGCACCGTTGGCTTGGGCTGTGCCGTGTTCAAGTGCCGAGGAATGCTTTGCCAGCCCGGCCAGGCGTGCTGCCGTGTGTCGCTGAAGTGGCTGGCGAAATGGTCGTAGAAGCGTCGGTTGAGCGCTCGCAGATAGTCTCGAGTGGCGGCGTCCATAGATAGGATCTCGCTCGAAATCCTATCTGAGAAGCTAGTGCGTTGGCTCGAGCACCAAGCGCCCCACCACCTCGCGATCTTCGAGGCGCTGATGGGCCTGCCAGGCATCGGCGAGCGGTAGCACCCCCGATACCCAAGGACGCAGCACGCCGTCTTCGATCAGCTGCAGAGCGTCCTGCAGCTCGCTCTGGGTGGTAGCGTACGCCCCGATGAGCTCGAGCTCTTTGACGATCACGAGCCCTGGATTGAGCCGTACGATGCCGGTCTCTAGATTGCCGACCACCACCAGCCGACCGCCGGGGGCGAGAGCTTTCAGGCTCTGATCGAAGGTCACGCTGCCGACGATCTCGATCACCGCGTTGGCGCCCTCACCGGTGAGCTCGCGGACGGCGCGGGCGAACTTC
>JBCCEE010000358.1:0-9167 GCA_039030415.1 Acidobacteriota bacterium | reverse complement strand
GGTTGGAACCCGCAAGCTCCCGTGGTAGGTTTTGCCACTCCAAATCCCATGCCACACCAACTGCGAGGTGGTGCATTAGGAGCTCTCCAACTGGAATTGGCACGAGAGGTGCAGAGACCGCGATCGACGATAAAACCGGGTGTCTGCACCGTCAGGAACGTGCAATCGACGCTCGATGAGATCCGAAGATCTTCCGGTCCGAGCCGTTTTCGGCTGCGATTTGGCTCAGATCCCGTCCGCACAGTGTTTGTGTGCAGTCAGATCGCTCTGATGGGGCGAGCGCGGGACTCAGTCTTCGTCGTCCGGACGCAGCTCTGGGGTCTCCACGGGCTCCGCCTCGAGCAGCTCTTTGGCTGCCTCGAGATCTTCTGCCAGCACCTGGAACCGAATTTCTCGCCCGGGCTGCCCCATCAGGTTGCCCAGCATGTCCGAGGGGAAGAGGTTCATCATGGCTTCGCCCCCCTGCAAGACATAGGGGATCTGGGCGCTGTCGAGCAGTGACTTGATCACCGGGACGACGTCGACCTCGGAGGTCTCGAAGAGCGTGACGTAGTTCGGTTCGTTGGGATCTTCGGGGTCGGCCATGTCTCTTCTCCTGAAATGAGGTTGCTGCGAGCCCGCGAGTATATGCTGCACCAGCTATCAGACTTCGCCGCGCAGGCGGGGCAGCAGGGCCTGCAGCTGGCTCCGGCTCAACCCGAGCCGCGGGGCGCCGTCGACCAGGGCATCGAAGTCGACCGGATAGAGGTTTTGGCGTGACGCGTCGCCGAGCCCCGCGATGTTGAAGGGAGCGATCTGCTCGACGACCCAGCGCGTGAAGCGCTCTGGATCCCTGGCGGCGCCTTCCCGGAGCTTCTCGCGGGCGGCCTCGAAGAGCTCGGCGCGCTCGCCGTCCGCGCCCAGGAAGGCGCTCCAGGCAGGCGGCCCCTCGGCGGCGGTCAGCTCCAGACGCTGCTGTACCTCGGCGAAGCTCACGGTGGCGAAGTAGAGTTGGGTGACCGCGCAGAAGGTCTCGAACAAGGGTATGGCGAGGTACGCCGCCTCGATCAGGCGCTCGATCTGATCCGCCTCGGCCGCCAGCAGCCGGCCATAGGCTTCGGCACTTCCCTGCTCGCCAGCCAGCAGAGCAGCGAGACGCTCGACGGCCAGCAGGCTCCAGCCGATGCCGGTCGAGAACATCGGGTCGTAGAAGGCATAGCTGTGGGGCAGCAGGAACCAGCGCGGCCCGGCGGCTCGTGCCCAGCGATGCTGTATCCGCGGCAGATAGTGGACGCCGGCGGGCGCCGTCGCGGGGGCAAATTGTGCGGCCAGCGTCGGGTAGCGGTCGATCACCTGCTGCCAGGCGGCCGCCGGGTCCCTCTGTGGGTCCTTCGGCGCGTTGCCTTCCGCGTCGGCATTTAGGACGATGCCGGCGCTGACCACGCCGTGATCGAACGGCAGCGCGTACATCCATCCTTCGTCGATCAAGTGATGGACGGCGGCGCGTTCGTAGGGGTAGGGGCTCGGGCCGAGCTCAGCCACGGCTTCGAGGGGTTGAACGCCTTCGAAGTGAGCGAACAGCAGGCCGCTGCGGATTGGGATCAGGTCGCTGCGGTCCTCGAGGTCCAGGACGCTGGCGAGGAAGCCGCCGGCGCCGCTGCCGTCGACCACCGCGTCGGCGGTGAAGTGCTGACGCTTGGAGCGTTGGCTCGGATCAGCACCTCGGCTCTCGAGCTCGACGCCGTCGGCGGTGAATACGGCCCGGGTGAGCTCGGTGCGATCGCGGGTGTCCACGCCTTCGGCCACCGCGCGCTGAACCAAAAAATGGTCGACGTCGCTGCGCAGCCAGTGGGTGTCGGCGAGCTCATCGTCCGGGCTGGCGGCGACCATCAGACGCGAGTCGGCATGCCAGGTGTAAGGCTTCCCGTGCTGGTGGCGCAGGAAGGTGAAGCCGCGCTTCAGCCCGCAGCGCAGCTGGGGCTGAGCGCGCCGCCAGCGCCCATGGGTGGACAGCTGATGCAGATCGGGCAGCTCATAGTCCCTGGCCAGGCGCTCGAGGGCGAAGTTGGCGAGCGGCGTGGTGGATTCCCCGATCGCGAAGCGCGGATGGCGTCCGCGCTCGACCAGCAGGACCTTCAGGCCTCGACGATGCAGCGCCCGAGCCAGGATGGTGCCGGCGAACCCGGAGCCGACGATGACGACGTCGAAGTGCTCGTGCCCAGCCATTGTTAGCCTGCTATTCCCAGCGTGGTCATTCCTAACCTGGTTATTCGCAACCTGGTTATTCGCAACCTGGTTATTCGCAATCCGGCCTGCACGCGATGCAGGCTGGCCGTGATCCCAGGTCGTCGCCGGCGTTGTAGCGATCGAGGCGGTGGGTACGCGGCGGCTGACAGGCCTCGCATTCCGCCAGCTTCTCCAGGTCCCAAGTGTCGACCGTCACCGCGCCGGCTCCTGGGCCCGCTATCAGGTCCAGACTCTGCTCCAGAGCCGCCTCCAGCTGCGCTAGGGTCGGGCGCTCGAAGTGGCCCTCGCGAGCCAGCCGCTCCATCTCGCCGTTGCCGCCGCGCACCGGGATCAGCGTGACGTGCTCAGCGCCGTGCTCGAAGGCCCAGGATGCGGAGCGCACGGCAGACTCGACGGATTCGCCCGCCCCAACGTACGGCGCTCCCACCAGCACGAAGGCACGCCAGCTGATGCCGTGCTCGCCGAGCCGCCGGGCGGCGGTGGCGAAGTCGTCTAGGGTGGCCTGCTTGCCGAGCCGCGGCTGAGCGTCGGGATGCACCGTTTCCAGTCCCATCGCCACCTGCAGCTCGCCGTCCAGGCGCTCGGCGAAGTCGAAGCAGCGCTCGCCGACAAGCCGCGGGTGACACTCGACGATCACCCGGCTGAAGCCTCGGCAGAGCGCGGCAATCGCCGCGTCGTCCTCGGGCGGCACCGCGCGCGGGTCGAAGAAGTTGCTGGCGTTGTAGAGCTTGAGATGAGCCTTTGGCGAAAGCTCGGCTTGGGGTGAGAGCTCGGTGGCAACTCGCTCGAGGGCGCGCTCGATCTGCGCAGGGATCGCGCCTGGCGGGGTCGGCTGATCCAAGGTGTAGCGCCACAGATCGCAGAACACGCAGGTGTAGGGGCACTCGCTGCCCGCCAGGAATACCGTCACCACACGCGCCGGTGGCCCCTGCGGCTGACGCTCGGTCTCCACCAGCACGTCGATCGGCTGCCAGGGATCGAGCTCTGGCTTCGGCGGCCGGAGAGACCTGATGCGTCGACGCTCAGAGGTTCTAGTCCCCCCTCTCCCGGCTGGAGAGGGGTTTAGGGAGTTAGGGGCCACTAGCTGGCTAGATTCCATCCAGTAACGATCGATAGACGGTCGCGCTCGGTAGACTGCGCGCGACCTCGCAAACTCGCTGGTCCAGCTTGAACTGCATAAACCTTGGCTCTTCAGGCGCTTATGAGCTCCAAATGCGTTTCAAGCTCAAACAGTCCTCGGCCGTGCTCGTTCTACCAGCGCGACCTACCAGCTCACAGCTGTGATCGTTCTTGGATGCTAGCTAGGCATTCAGCTGCAAGAAATGTTGGCGGTAGGCCGTGGGGGACGTGGCGAAGCGAGCCGCCAGGCCCTCCGCGCCGGCACCGTGCTGGAAGCGGCACTTGGGGAAGGTCGGCATGTCGATGCCGGTCAGCCGAGCGATGCCGCGACGCAGAACCTCACCCTTGAGGGCGTAGAGCTTCTGATGATCGCCCTGGGTGAGCTCGGCGAAGGGAATCGCCTCGGCGACCCGGATCACCGCCGGGCGAGTGAACGGGCTGAAGCCTAGGAAGTCCAGGTGGCGAGCCGGCGCGAAGGTGCGGACGCAGCCGCGGCTGAAGCCGCCCGAGTAGGTCAGGCTGTGCTTGATGGCGTCGACCCCCCAGCCTTCCTGGTAGAGCATCGAGTTGTTGACCACGCTCTTGATCGTGAGCTCGGGATTCTCCTCGATCGGGTAGTCCTTGAGGTTCTCGTCGCCGCCGTCACCGTCGGCCAGCAGGCGCCACTCGGGGTAGCGCTGGCGGATGGCCTGGAGCAGGGCGAGCGCGACGGTGGCGCACTCCACGTCGAGCGGCTTGTAGTCCTCGATGACCTGAATCGCGGCCATCGGGTCGAGCTCGCTGGACGGCACCTCGAGGGTCTCACCGAGCATTTCGAGGTCGACCCGCCGCAGGAATTCGAGCGCCTGGCGAGCGTCGCCACCTTCTCCGTCGACCGCCAAGGTGAACGCCTTGAGGCGCGACGGGCTGTGACCGAGCTCGAGCAGCTGATGGTAGATCGTCAGCAGCGTGGCGCCGCTGTCGGCGCCGCCCGAGAACAGCACGCCGATCGGCTGGTCCGCGTCCTGGGCTTCGAGCCAGGTGCGGACTTCGTGCGCCAGCGCTGAAGCATACTGCTCGCCGATCACGTCGAGGTCCGCCTCGAGAGTGGCTCGCGGCGGATCGAAGAAGCGGCGGTATACCGGGTTGGGATCTGGACAGCCGATCAGCCGCAGGGTCGTTACGTGGTGTGCTGGCACCATGCGAGTGTAGGAGGGATGGAATTGATCACCGTAGCCGTGCTCCTCGAGGCAGCGGCGGATCTCGTCGATGCGCTCGGCAACAATCAGCACCGGGCCGGCCTCGGCCTTGGCCAAGAAGTAGCGCATCGGCCGATCGAGGCTGCGGGCCATGCGGACCTGCTCGCCGTGGCGTGCCAGCAGCGCGAAGGATCCGGCAATGCCCAGTACATCCTCGGGCTGGTCGCTCAGCAGCAGCCGTTCGGCCGCTGCGACGTCTAGGTTGAAGATCTGCTGGCTAGCGGGCTCGATCAGATTGATAACGTCAGCGACCGGCTGGTAGGGCAGGCGGTCGCGGTGTGAAGCGTGTTGGGTCTCGGCTTGGGACATGGAGCTCCTCTTGGGTAGCCGGCTCGCGTTTTGGCGGTCGACTGGGTACGGAAGCACACCAGCTTGAAACGATTATAGCTGGGTCGCGTAACTCTGAAGGATCCAGCACAGACCAAGGAGCCCCATCATGACCTTCGCCGATCTCGTACGAACGGCGGCGATTGCAGCCGTTCTCGTCTCGCCTCGGGAATCACTGGCCGCAGCCGATATTCGGCTGGGAGACGACGTCGTCCCGACCTTCCAGGCCATCGAGCTCGAGATCGACGCGGACCGTCCGGACTACCGGGGCGAAGTGCGCATCGAGCTCGAGGTGCGTCGGGCGACCCGGCACTTCCTGCTCCATTCTGAGGGCCTCACTATCGAGCGCCTGGCGTTGCGCTCGGTCCAGGGTGAGGTAGCGGTGAAGCACCAGCCCGAGAACGCCGAGGTGCTGAGGGTCACCGCTGAGGAGCCGCTGGCTGAAGGGGCCTACGCGCTCGAGATCGCCTTCACCAATCCGTTCGACACCACGGCGGTCAGTCTCTATCGCATGGAAGCGGACGGCGTCGGCTATGTCTTCAGCCAGTTCCAGGCCGACGACGCCCGCGAGGCGTTTCCGTGCTGGGACGAGCCGAGGTTCAAGTTTCCCTACCAGATGACGCTGAAAGTGCCGGAGGCGCACCTGGCGATCACCAATACGCCGGCGCTCGAAGAGCGCGTCGAGGACGGCTGGCGCACCACCGTCTTCGCAAAGACGCCGCCGATGCCGAGCTACCTGCTGGCGGTGGCCACCGGGCCGCTGGAGGCGGTCGAGATGCCGGGGCTGGGGGTTCCCGGGCGGCTGATCACGGTGCAGGGACAGAGTCATCTCACGCAGCTCGCCAAAGAGATGACGCCACCCATCCTGAAAGCGCTCGAGGACTACTTCGGCCGCCCCTATCCCTACGCCAAACTCGATTTCCTGGCCCTGCCGGAGTTCTGGCCCGGGGCGATGGAGAACCCCGGCGCGGTGACCTACGCCGATCGCATTCTGCTGGTCGATGCCGACTCAGCGTCCGTCGGGCAGCGCCGGCGCATGGCCGGAATCATCGGCCACGAGCTCGCCCACATGTGGTTCGGTGACTTGGTGACGATGGCGTGGTGGGATGACCTGTGGCTCAACGAGGCCTTTGCGACCTGGATGGGCGACAAGGCGGCGCACCGCGTCTTCCCGCAGTTCGGTATCGACGTCACCGCGGTCGAGCGCGCCCAGGGCGTTCTGCGCCAGGATGCGCGGGCCACCACGCGGGCGATCCGCAAACCGGTCGACTCGGTGAAGAACCTGCTCGACGGTCTCGGGCTGACCTACCAGAAGGGGCGTGCCGTGCTCGGCATGTTCGAGCAGTGGCTGGGGCCCGACGTCTTCCAGCGCGGCGTGGTGAGCTACATCGAGGAGCATGCTTGGGGCAACGCGCAGGCAGCAGATCTGTGGCGGGCCCTCGACAAGGCATCGGGCAAGCCGGTGTCTCAGGCGATGACGACGTTCTTCGAGCAGCCCGGGTTTCCGCTGATCGATCTCGAAATCTTAGAGGACGGGCGCATCCAGCTGACCCAGGAACGGTTCCGCAACTACGGCTCGAAGAGTCCCGCTCAGGCCTGGCAGATTCCCGTCACGCTCAAGGTCTCCATCGAGGGTGACGTGCGGGAGATCACCGTGCTGCTCGAGGCGTCGAGTCAGGTGGTGGATCTGGGCGGCGCATCGCCGGCATGGATCTACCCCAATGCCAACTCCAACGGCTACTACCGCTGGCGGCTGCCGGCAGCGCAGCTCGAAGCGCTGGCCAAGAACGCCAGCTCGGTGCTGACGCCGCGCGAGCGCGTCGGGCTGATCGGCAATGTCTCGGCGCTTCTCGACGCCGGCTCGATCCGCGGCGATCAGTACCTCGGCGTGCTCGGCGAGCTGGCGCACGATCCCGAGCCGCTGGTGGTGACGTCGATGCTCGGGGCGCTGCAGCGTGTCAAGACCGCCTTTGTGCCGGCCGAGCTCGAGGACGCCTTCGCCGGCTACGTACGCCGCACGCTGAGACCGGCGCTCGTTCGCTTCGGCATGCAGCAGGTGGCAGGTGAGCCGGAAGCCGTCTCGCTGGTGCGACCGACTCTCTACGGCTGGCTGGGTAGCGAGGGTCAGGATCCCGAGGTGCTGGCGGCTGCCCGCCGCATGGCCGCCGCTTACATGAAAGATCCCTCCAAGGTCGATCCGGCCTTGGCGGGCGTGGCGCTCGGCCTGGCGGCGTTCGAAGGCGACCGCAAACGCTTCGACGAGTACACTCGCCGTCTGGAGTCGGCGGAATCGCCGGTAGGCCGCCGCCTCTTCTTGCAGGCCCTCGGCGCCTTCCGTTCGACCGAGCTGCGCCAGGCCGCGCTGGACTACTCGCTGACCGGCAAGCTGCGACCCAACGAGCTGGTGGTGCCGATCCAGGCGCTGGCCGGTACCGCTGCCGGCCGCGAGCTCGCCTACCGCTGGATGACCCAACACTTCGACGCTCTGGTGAGTCGCCTGCCGCCGCTGTTCGTTGGCTTCATGCCGCGGTTCGCCGCCGGCTGCTCTGCAGAGCGTCTCGAGCACGCCCGCGGCTTCTTCGCCGAGCGCGGCAATCCGATGGTGATGAGCCAGCTCGAGAAAGTCTCCGAGGAGGTCAACGACTGCGTCTCGCTGCGCGAGCGCGAGGGCGCGGCGGTGGCCAGGTATCTGAAGCGCGCGGGATCGGGAAGCTAGGGCAAGCGCTTCAGCTTTCCGCCAGCGCTTCGTCGATATAGCTCCGCACCACGGTCTCCAGGACCGGCAGTGGCACCGAGCCGTTCTTCAGCACGGCGTCGTGGAAGTCCCGCACGTCGAAGCGGTCGCCGAGCTTCTCCTCGGCTTCGCGGCGCAGCGCTTTGATCTTCAGCTCGCCGATTTTGTAGGCCAGGGCCTGGCCGGGCCAGGAGATGTAGCGGTCGGTCTCGGTGCGGACTTCGTGCAAGGAGAGGGCGGTGTTGCTGGCCATGTAGTCGAGGGTCTGCTCGCGGGTCCAGCCCTTGGCGTGCAGCCCGGTGTCGACGACCAGGCGGCAGGCGCGCCACATCTCGTAGGTCAGCCTGCCGAAGTTGTGGTAGGGATCCTCGTAGATGCCGGCTTCCAAGCCCAGCCACTCGGCGTAGAGGCCCCAACCCTCGCCGAACGCCGACAGGTAGGAATGACGGCGGAATGGCGGCAGGTCTTCGAGCTCTTGAGTGAGCGAGATCTGCAGGTGGTGACCGGGTACGGCTTCGTGCAGGGTGAGGGCGGGGAGCACGTAGAGCGGCCGGGTTTCGAGCGCGTAGGTGTTGACCCAGTAGTAGCCGGGCCGAGTTCCGCCGACCGGCGCGCCAACGTAGCGTCCCGTGGTGTACTTCGGTGCCAGGTGATTCGGCACCGGCGCGACGCCGTAGGGCAGGCGAGGCAAGTTCTTGAACAGCGCCGGCAGTTTGGCGTCCATGGTCTTGGAGATGAAGGCGGCTTCCTTGAGCAGCTCCAGCGGCGTCTCGGCGTAGAACCGCGGGTCGGTGCGCAGGAATTCGAGGAAGGCGGCGAAGTCGCCCTCGAAGTCGACGTCCCGAATAATCGCCTCCATCTCACCGCGGATCCGCGCCACCTCTTTCAGACCGAGCTGATGGATCTCGTCCGCCGTCATCTCGAGCGTCGTGAAGTGGCGGATCCGCTGGGCGTAGTAGGCCTCACCGTCGGGTAGCTCAGAGGCGCCGAGGGAAGTGCGAGCGCCGGGGATGTACTCGTCCACCATGAAATCGAGGAAAGTCTGGTAGCCCGGCACGACGCTGCCCATGATGGTGCGTCGGCCTTTCTGACGCAGAGCTTCGGCGACGTCCGGCGTGAAGGCGTCGGGAATCGATTCGAAGGGACGGAAGAACACGCTGGTATCGGGGTTGTCGACGACGTGGGACGCGATAGTGACCTCGTAGCCCTCGAGCACGATCTGAGACAGCGTCATGCCTCGCTCGAGGCCGGCTCGCATGTGAGCAATATGCTGGTCGACGTAGGTTGGGAAGGCCTCCAGGCGCGCGATGTAGTTGTCGTAGTCCTGGGGGTCGCGGAACGACATGCTGGCGGGTAGCCGGGCAAAGCCGATGTGGAAGCCGTCGTCGACGGTGAGCGGGATCTGGTAGGCGCCGTACTCGAAGTCTTCGATGAACGTCGTGAGCTGACTGCGGAAGATGTCGGCGCTGATCTGATCCGCTGCGTCGAGCTGGGAGCGATCGATGGCGTCGAGCTCGCCGAGC
>JBCCEE010000357.1:0-9168 GCA_039030415.1 Acidobacteriota bacterium | reverse complement strand
TCCGAACCCGGCAGCACGCATTCGACGTCGAGCCCGGCACGCAGACGCTGGCGATCCGCAGCTGCCGCCCAGCCCTCGACCCGCGGCAGCCCATCCCCCGCCAGCTCGGCGACTAGCGTTTCACCCGCTGTGACTTCACTTCCCGGCGCCAGCACGCGATCGACGCTCAGCAAACCGCTGGCCGGTGCTTGAAATCGTAGGCGTGAAAACTGAGTGCGCGCACTCGCCAATCGTTCGGCGGCCAGCTCGGCGTCTATCTCGCGCTGCTTGAGCTCCGCACTGGCGAGGAATCCACCAGCCACACCCTGGCGAGCGCGCTCCAGCTCGGTCTCGGCCAGTCGCGCCGCCAGCTCTGCTTCGGCCAGACGCAGGCGCGAGGCATCGTTCTCGATCTCGAACAGAACCTCGCCTCGGGTTACCGTCTCCCCGGTCCGCAGGCCACTACGGAAGCGCGCCGGGTAGTGGATGGTACCGGCCGCCGGACTGCGCAGCTCGAGTCGGGCCGCGGGCTCGACCTTGCCCAACAGGGTGAGCGAGGCCCGAAACGGGCCAGCGACCAGCTCTTCGGAACGCACCGGCACGCTGGCCGGCGGAGGCACCTGACTGCTCTCGGGCCAGCAGCCGGCGCTGATCACCGCGGCCAACAGCCACGCCGATGTCTTGCCGTACCGAGTTGGGAATCTACATCCTGTCATAGTGGCCTCCGGGGAACCGATGGGTGAAGCTGAGCGCGCTGCAGACTGTGGCCGACGCCGATTCAGGCCAGCATCGCCTCGGGACGACGCAGCCGCTGGCGGGCATAGAGAAAGAAGATCAGGGCAGCCAAAGCCTGCATGGCCGCCTTCCACGACCACACGAGGATCGCTACCGGCACGCCCCAGAATTCCTGGGGTAGCCCGAGGACGGGCTGCATCTGTGGGCTGAAGAAGATCCAAGGCGTGAGCAGGCCGGCGGTGATCGCCGATGCCACCAGTACGGCGCCGGACGTCTTGAGACGGACCGCCCAGAACAGCACGATGGAAGTCAGTAAAGCGGCCAGCACCGTACTCTGGAAGAGCGCTCTGACTACGCCCCAACCGTCCGCGGCCAGCAGCAGCACGAGCCAACTCTGCAACACCATGAAGCCGCTGATCGGCAGCACGCGGCGCAGAAAGTAGCGTTCGGTCGAGGGCACCGCCAAGGCTAGATCGAGACTGCCAGCGCGACGCTCGAGCGAGACGACGCTCGACATCGCCGGCAGCCCGAGAACCAGCATCGGCATGACGACAATGCGCGGATACAGGCGCGCGAGCCAGTCCGAGCCACCCATATCCCCGATCGCCTCCAGCAGACCGGCGAACAAAAAGAAGCTGTCTCCGATCAGGTATAGCGTCCAGCGTCGATCGAGCAGCAGTTGAAGGGCGTAGCGGATCTGTCGCCAGCCAGCGCTCTGGGCGACTCGACGCGAGAGGCGATGCCAAGGCCAGCGGATGGTGATCGGTGAAGACAGTGACATGAGCTGGAAGCTTGGAAGATGGAGTGTTTTGGACCTGCTGAGAGCCTATGGAGGAGCTCAGTTGAGCAAGTTGGCTCGCTCCAGTGCCGGGGAGGTCTTGAGCAGAAAGCGGTAGCAGGTTTTCTCGGGATCCAGCAGCACCGTATGCGGCCGTACCGAGCTGCGAACGGAGAAAGTGGTAGCGGTTTCGGAGTCGACGGTCACCATCAGTCTCATCTCGCTGAGCTCGGTCTTGATGATCAGTGGACAGTTGGCTTCGACGGTGCCGGTGTTGCGCAGTTTGCCTTCGATCAACCACTGTCGGTCGCGCCGGACGGCGCTGACGTCTTCCAGGCGCAACAGGGGTAGAGCCTGGCCCTGAAAGTGATCTTCGTAGGTTCGCTGCAGCGACACGCCAGAGCGTCGCTCGAGCTCGGCCAACAGCTCTTCGAAGGTTCCCGGCTGCTCGGAGTCGGCTGCAAGAAAGCTCTCGATGCCAGCATAGAACTGCTCGCCGCCAACCCGACTCTCGAGCTCGACGAGAAGAGCGGGCAGCCTGAGCCTCCAGATGTAGCGGTTGCGGAGGGTAGCTTCCAAGATCGGCTTCTTGAGCGCCTGCTGGACCCAAGGCTTGGCAGAAACCGCCGCACCGCCCCCTTTGTCGAGACCCATACGACGCACCATCAGGGAGCGAAAAAATTGTCGGAAGAGCAGCTCCTGCTCCGGCTCAAGCTCACGGCGCGCGATGAGATCCCGGCTCAGCAGCTGGGCCACGAGATCTTCCGCCTCGAAGGGTGTCGTGGCGATCATCTCGCGCTCGTGGACCAGCAGAAGCTGGCCGTGCAGATCGGAACCCTGCTCACCAAAGCGGCGGCGCATACCGGAACTGAGATCGAGAAAGAAGGCCGGCGGCCATTCCAGCACGACCAGGTCATCGAGACCGGGAAGACCGGGCCAGGCGCGATCGCTAAGAGCGGCCACCCGGGCCAGCGCGCCGAGCCGCTCTCGGGCCAGCTCCCGATGAGCCGGCAGCGCGGCGATGACGACTTTCCCGGGCGTGTTCGGACCCGTTGCAGGGGAGCCGGGCATCTTGCTGGCGCCGGCTGCACCCAGGCCGTCCATCGGCACCGAAACGGCCGCGTCTCCTGGCTCCAGAGCCACCAGCCTGCCGCCCGCGAGCCGCAGCTCGGTCAGCGAAGTACGACAGGAGCCGCGCAGTCGAGCCTGCTCGCCTTCGTGACGGCTGATGTGTCCGCAGGTGTCGGCCAGTAACCATTTGCTGGGCAACGATAGGTCGAGCTCGAGGTCGACGGGAATGCTCTGAACTTCGATCGGCACCTCGCGCCCG
Organism: Acidobacteriota bacterium; assembly: GCA_039030415.1. Classification (GTDB taxonomy): domain Bacteria; phylum Acidobacteriota; class Thermoanaerobaculia; order Multivoradales; family J023; genus JAAELT01. The sequence goes on along the minus strand of JBCCEE010000357.1, from coordinate 6,346 downwards.
TAGTCCGAGACACCGCTCTCGCTGCCGCCTCCCTCATCCGGCCGAGTCAACGTCCACGACGTGTAGCGCGGCACAGGCGTCAGGTCGGAGGCGCGCAGATCGATCCGACGGCCGGAGATGGCGCGCCGCACCTGGCTGCGTGAGAAATCCCTGACATCGCGCGGAAAACGCGCGTTCATCGCCGCCTCGAACTTCCAGGCGAAGGGTGCGCCTCCGCTGCGCCGCCCGAAGTAGAACTGGATCTCGCTCGGCGTCCCCGCGAGCTCGAACTTCAGGTCGACGGTTTCGCCGGGAGCGAGCGGCGGATCTAGCGTGAGGAGCAGACGGTCCCAGGCGCGTTGCGCCGTCACCTGGCGAGCACCAGCGCTGACGCCACTGACCTCCAGAGCTTGATTGAGGGTGAACGGCAGTTGGAGTTGAGGTCCCGAACCTTGGTTCTGGAGCGTCGCGTCAACTTCGGCGACCAGGCCGCCACGCGGGTCGATTCGACCTGCTACGCGCCATGTCCCCGGACTGACGGTCAGCGGTAGCGGACTGAATTCAGCAGCCGTCTCGATTCGGTGGCGCTCCATCCCCAAGTGTTGGAAGTGCTCCTGCTGGTAGAGCCACCAGCCAACGAAGAGCCCCAGGGTGAGGACTCCCAGAAGTATTGCCAGCCTTTCGCGCAGGCCCAAGGCTCCGTCGTAGGCATAGATCTCGCGCTGCCGGTTGAGTTTGTGGAGGAAAGTGCGCAGCTGATGATTCGGCGGCACCGGTCGCGGCCTCAGGTCACGGCGGGTGCGGCGGACAAAAGCGGTGGCTAGCCCCAAGCCCAATCCGGCGAACCCGCAAAGCAAAACGCCACCAATCAACCAGCTTCCAGCCATCGCCAGATCAAAAGGGGCTGCGGTCGCCGCGAACCCGGGAGCATAGCGGTGGCGTTCGGCGTCACCCCAGCTGGCCAGCGTCCAGCGGATCCACATGAAGAGATCCCAATAACCGAACCAGCTCGAGTAACCCGAGACGGTCAGGTGATACCGCAGCAGGAACTGATTGGCGACCGAGATCAGCATCGGCAAAATGGCGAAGGTGGTGATCAACGCTGCCAGCTCACCGCCGGTGATAGTTACGAACGCCAGCCAGTAGGCGGACAGCGCCGCAGCCAACGGCAAAATGCGGATCGCCCACGAGCCGATCCAGGTGACGGGATCGATGGACGTGTGCCCCGCCGCCACGGCGAAGGCCAAGGAGACCAGCAGCGGCAAGAGCGTGAACGGCAGGATCAGCATCAGCAGGGCCAGCCACCTGCGAACTACGAATCCGGTGTTGGACAGGGCTGCCGACGACAGTACCGACCACATTTCGGTCAAGGCTGCAACGCTGGAACGATTGCCCGCGATCATCACGGTGAGGAGCGCGGTGAGGTAGGGCTGCACCTGGAGCGTTTGAGCGAGGTAGCTGTTGGCTCCGAGAGTCTCGCTGGTGTGGTGCCGCAGGATGAAGTAGAGCAGGCCTGCCGGCACCGAGCCCAGCCCGACATAGGCTAGGACAGCAAGGCGAAAACGCGGCGACCGGCGCTGCAGGGCCAGCTCGTAGCGGAACATGGCGCCGAGCAGCCTCATGGCTCGTCCGTCGCTGATTCGGCAAGCACGAGCGATTCGGGCTGCGAATCCTTAGCTAGCGGATGAGGCACAGCCTCAGGAGTCAAGGCTCCAGCCAAGAAGGCCGCGCACGCTTCTTCGAGCGTCGACTCCAGCAAATCTCCACCGGCTACGGGCTCCTCGGCACAGAGCACATTGAAGGCGATGTCACGCTCGCCGGCCCGCTGCCCGATCTTGACCGCTCCTGCCGGCACCGGCTGGTCGGTCGGCAGCCGCCAAAGACGATCGCGGCAGGCAGCCATGATCTCGCTCGGCTCGCCGTCGAACAGCAGGCTTCCCTTGGCGATGATGCACAGTCGCGGGCAGGTGGCCTCGATATCTTCCACAATGTGGGTCGACAGTAAGACCGGAATCTCTTCCGCCAGCTTGGTGATGAGATTGCGGAAGCGAATGCGCTCTTCGGGATCGAGCCCCGCCGTCGGCTCATCGACCACCAGGAATCTCGGCGAGTGAATCAAAGACTGAGCGAGGCCCAGGCGCCGGATCATGCCCCCGGAATAGGTGTCGGCACGACGCTTGGCAGCATGCTGAAGCTCGACAGCCTCGAGCAACGCCAGGGCTCGCCGACGCAGGTCCCGGCGGCGCAATGGGATCCGCCGCAGCTCGCCGCACATCATCAGATACTCGAGACCACTCAGCGACGCTACCGGCGTGAAGTCCTGTGGCAGATAGCCGATCATGCGCCGGATTCGCGGCCGATGGCGCGACGCGTCCGAAACGCCGAAGTAGATGCGCTCTCCTGTGGTGGGCTCCTGCGCCAGCGTGAGGATCGACAGCAGCGTCGTCTTGCCAGCTCCATTTGGACCCAAGAGACCTACCATGCCGCTGCCGAATGCCAGGTCGAGACCGCCGAGTGCAACGGTCCCATCGGGATAGATCTTGGAGAGGTTATGGACTTCTATCAAGGGAGCAGAACCTGTTCCACTGACCGCTCAACGGCCGTGTTATAGAAGTAACACACTAAATCACCACTCCGGCGGTGTCAACCGGGCCGCCTGGCTACAGATCGGGCAAACGGAGAGAGAACGGAAGACCGGGCAGACGCCAGCCTGGGACGCGACTACCTCAGGCTAGCCGTCGGCTCTCCGGTCAAAACCCGTTGGGGGGTAGAGAGCGAACAGCATCCACCACGAGCTGCGTCTGCTTTCGAACGCAACCGTTCTACGAATCGCCCAGCCAATGCGTCATTGTCGACACCGTTCGGGAATCGACGTTAGCCCGCAAAAGCAGCCGGAAAATGCCTCGCCAGGCTTCGAGCGTGCGAAGCGCAGCGAGGGAAGCTTAGGACTTGCGGCGACGACGACGCGGCTTCTTGGGAGCCTTGCGCTTGGCGTCGAGCAGATCCTTGGCCTGTTCCGGCGTCACGCTCAACGGATCGGTTCCCTTGGGAACCGTGACGTTGGTCTTGCCGTCGGTGATGTAGGGACCAGAGCGGCCATCGAGCACCTGAACTTTGTTGACCGCACCTTCGATCTCGCCCAGTTCTTTGAGCACCGTCTTCTTGGCTCCGAAGCGTTTCCGCTCAGGTTTGGGCTGGGCGAGGATCGTCAGAGCCTCTTCCCGCGTGATGTCGCAGGCTTTCTCCCAGGACTCCAGGTTTCGGTACTCGTCGGCGCGCTTGAGGAACGGACCGTAGCGTCCAAGCCCAGTGGTGATCGGATCACCGTTGTCAGGGTGCTCGCCGAGAGAACGCGGCAGTTGGATGAGCTTGTGGGCGATCTCTGGCGTCAGCTCTGCCGATTTGAGGCCGCGCGGCAGCGACACTCGGCGCGGTTTCTCCTTGGCTTCGATCTCGGCCTCGGTCTGCCCGAGCTCTAGGTACTCACCGAAGCGCCCGCTCTTCAAGGTCACGGGTCGACCGGTAACCTGATCGATGACGATCGGCTCGTCTTCGCTGTTCTTGGCGCGCAGCATCCCGAGCGCGATTTCCAGGTTCAGCTCATCGGGTGCGGTGCCTTCGGGTATGGTCGCAACGTTCTCTTTGCCACCTTCGCCGCGCCGAATGTAAGGGCCGTAGCGGCCCACCTTGATACTGATCTCTTCACCCGTCTCGGGATCCGAGCCGAGCGGAATCGCCGGGTAGGTAACCTCGCCTTCTTCGACTCTCTTGCTGAGCCCCGGATCGGCATCGCGACCGTTGTAGAAGTCTGAAACCAGCGTATCCCAGGCTAGACGCCCGCCAGCGACGCTGTCGAGCTCGTCCTCCATCAGGGCGGTGAAGCGCGTTTCGACCAGATCCGCAAATTGCTGCTCCAGCAGACTGGTGACGCAGAATGCAGTGAAGCTCGGCACCAGCTCGTTACCTCGCTTCTCGGCATAGCCGCGATCCTGGATGGTGCTGATGATCGAAGCGTAAGTACTGGGTCGACCGATGCCCTCTTCCTCGAGCTTCTTGACCAAGCTGGCTTCGGTGTAGCGATAAGGCGGCTTGGTCTGGTGGCCTTCGGCCTCGATCTCGCGAGCTTCGACCTGCTGTCCCTGCTCGAGCGCTGGCAGCAATGTCTCCTGGTCGCCGAGCTGCGCTTCGGGATCGTCGGATCCTTCGACATAGGCCCGCAGAAAGCCTGGAAATACGATGCGACGCCCGTTGGCAGCGAAGGTCAACTGCTCGCCGCCATCAACCTCGATCTCGACCGCCGTGCGCTCAAAGCGGGCTGGCACCATCTGACAAGCGATGGTTCGTTTCCAGATCAGCTCATAGAGCCGGAACTGGTCGGCATCGAGGAAGGGCTTGACGTCCTGTGGACGACGCGAGAGATCAGTCGGCCGGATCGCCTCATGAGCTTCTTGGGCATTCTTGGCTTTGGTCTTGTACTGCAGAGGCTCTGGCGGAAGGTAGTCAGAACCATAGGCGGATGTGATCACCTGCCTTGCCTGCTCGACAGCGCGCGACGCCAGGCTGAGGCTGTCGGTACGCATGTAGGTGATCAGACCGACGCGCTCACCGCCCAGGTCGATGCCTTCATAGAGCTGCTGCGCCAGGCTCATCGTGCGGCGCGAGGTGAACCGCAGTTTGCGATTACCCTCTTGCTGCAAGGTGGAGGTGATGAACGGCGGTGCCGGACGCTGTTTACCGGGAACCCGCTCGAGCGAAGCCACACTCCATGTGTTCTCTTGTGCCGTGGTCGCCAGCTGACGCGCCGTCGCTTCGTCGAGATAGCGGCGTTCCCGCACCAGCTTGCCAGTGTTGGGATCGAAGCTCTTGCTGTCGACAACCCTCTGCCCGGCTACCCGAGTCAAATGAGCCTTGAAGCTTCCTTCTGATGTCGCGAGGACGGCCTTGATGTCCCAGTAACTCGCCGAGACGAAGGCAATGCGTTCCCGTTCTTTTTCGACCAGCAGTCGCACCGCGACGCTCTGCACTCGCCCAGCACTGAGTCCCGGCCGGATCCGCTTCCAAAGCAGCGGCGATAGAGAGTAACCATAGAGACGGTCGAGAATGCGGCGCGCTTCTTGAGCTCGCACGAGGTTCTCGTCAACCGGCCGCGGCGAAGACAAGGCACTGGCAATCGCTTCAGGGGTCACCTCGTGAAACACAATGCGCTCCACGGCGACAGATTTCTTGGGCTTCAGCAGTTGAAGCACATGCCAGCTGATGCTCTCTCCTTCGCGATCTTCGTCAGTGGCGAGCAGGAGGCGATCGGCTGACTTCAGAGCGTCCTTCAACCGTTTGACATGAGGCTTCTTGTCAGCCGGTACAACATAGATTGGCTCGAAGCCATTCTCTACGTTGACGCCCAGTCGAGACCAGCTTTCGGAACGCAGCTTGGTCGGAATCTCCTTGGCATTCTGAGGCAGATCTCGCACATGCCCGTAGCTGGATTCGACTTGGAAATCCGAGCCCAGAAAACGGCCGATGGTCTTGGCCTTGGCTGGTGACTCGACGATGACGAGACTCTTCTGCTTGGCATCGGCCATGATCAACTATCTCGAAATAGGGAGCTTTGAGGAGACAAGTCGAGTGACGACTCGGAGATTCCTATCTTGCATCTCGCAGCCGGCAGTCTACCGCGCGACGATGAGACTTCTGAGGTCCAAACACGAACGGCTCTCGGAAACCGAGAGCCGTTGGTCGGATCTACCCAGCGGGCAGATCTTGAAATCCCGTGACAAGGCTTTAGAGGAAGCACCTTGTTTGGTTACTCCTCGGGCTGTGGTTTTGGATCTATAGGCTGATCCGTCAACCAAACGATCGAACCTCAACACGGTATTTCTGAGCACTGTGAGCGCGTTTTTTCTCAGCACTGTGAGTGCACTGTTTTCTAGCACCATCAGCAAGCGGTCGCTTCGGAGGAAGGTACGCAGCTCACTAAGCTTTAGATGCCAAAACCGGGCTGTAGAGCCCGGTTTGACGATCTGCGAATGATAATTCCCGGCAGCGACCTACTCTCCCACACGGTCACCCATGCAGTACCATCGGCGCTGAGGAGCTTAACTGCCGTGTTCGGAATGGGAACGGGTGTTTCCTCCTCGCTACAGCCACCGGAAAAACTTTTTTCTCAAAGATCATGCGTGCAGGAGTAATGAACCTCCTGCATGCATCTCTTCAAACTGAATCGAGTCACGGCGATAAGATTCGCCAGAGATCGGCACCATGATAATGGTCAAGCCAAGCGACCGATTAGTACGGGTTAGCTCAACATCTCACAACGCTTACACTTCCCGCCTATCAACCTGGTCGTCTACCAGGGGTCTTTAGGGACACC
>JBCCEE010000356.1:0-9173 GCA_039030415.1 Acidobacteriota bacterium | reverse complement strand
CGGTGCCCCACACGCGCTGGGTCGCTTGATGGCGCTCCGGCGTGAAGCTGATCCTGGGACCGATGCCGAGGTCGAGATTCGAGATCGCTTCCGCCGCCGTGATCAAACCGTCGCCCGTCGGCTGCTCGCCGCCGCGCGTCAGCGCCTCGACCAGGATGCGGGCCGCCAGGTAGCCCTCGAGCGAGACGAAGCCGGGCTGTTCGGCGGGGAAGTGCTGCGCCAGCAGCTCGCGGTAGCGCTGGACCCCGGTCTCTCGTGAGTCGAAGTGCGGTACCACCTGCGAGACGATGACGCCCTCCGCGTATTGCGGTCCCATCTCGCTCAGCTCGTCGGCAAAGGCGCGGCTGCCGACGAACGACAGGCTGGCGTAGGTCAGCTCGCGGCCCGCGTCTTCAACCCTGCGGATCAGGCGCGACGCGGCGCGATAGGTCGCCACCAGCACCAGCGCCCGCACCTGCGGTTGCTGGGTGAGCAGCGCCTGCGCCGCCTCTTCGATCGCTACGGTGTTGCGCCGATAGCCGAAGCGCGGCACTTCGTCGCGGTAGCCGCGCTGCTCGAGGGTGCTCACCACGCCGCGGTAGCCGGTATCGCCGAAACTGTCCTGCTGGGCGAAGACGCCGATCTCCGATGGCTCGAGGCCGGCGACGTCGAGAAAGTACTCGACGATCGCCGCAGTCTCTTCAGAATAGCTGGCGCGGTAGTTGAAGACGTAGGGGTCGGGCGGATCCCTGCGCAGCAGGTCTGCGCCGGTGAAGGCCCCGAAGAACGGCACCTTCTGCTCCAGGGCCAGGGGCAAGGCAACCTCCGCGGTCGGAGTGCCGACGTTGCCGAGGATGGCGAAGACTTCACGCTCGAACAAGAGCTCCGCCATGTTGGCGACCGTGCGGCTCGGCTCGTAGCCGTCGTCGAGGGCGATCAGCTCGAGCGTGCGACCGTGGATGCCTCCCTGCTCGTTGACGTCCAGAAAGCAGGTTTCGATGCCGAGCTGCATGCCGCGTCCGAGCTCGCGCGAGGCGCCTGAGAACGGGCCGCTCATACCGATGCGGATACTGTCCGCGGTGACGCCCCGCACCTCCGAGGCGGCTTCCTGGCGGTCGCCGCCGGTCGCATCCCGTGTCGTCCACCAGATCGCCACGCCGGCGAGTATGCCGAAGATCAGGAACGCGGCGATCAGCGCCGCCCAGGCACGCTTGGGCGGCGCCTTGGCCTCGTCGGTGCCGAGCTCGATCGTCGGCGCCAGCTCCCCGGAGTCGAGGACCGAGCCGCGACCGGTGCCGGGACCAGTGCCGAGCATGGAGCCGGTCGCTGGCGTGACGGCGTCGGGAGATAGCCCGACCGCGGGGCGGCCGGCGTGCTGCGTTGCGGCGGTCGGGTCGACCACGCTGCTCAGCGCGGCTACGATCTCCTCAGCAGTGCCGAAGCGCTCTGCCGGGTCCCGGTGCATCGCCTTCAGCACCACTCGAGCCGCCTGCGGCAGGGCGCTCAGCGGCTCCAGATCGACACGCGGGGCGTCCTGCAGCTGCTGAACGAAGATCGACTGCGGAGTGGCGCCATGGTAGGGACGGATCCCGGTGAGCATGAAGTAGAGAATGGCCCCCAGCGCGTAGATGTCGGCTCGGCTATCGGCCTCGCCGGTGGCTTCGATCTGCTCCGGAGCGATGAAGCCGGGGGTACCCATCACCAGACCGGTCTGGGTCAGTCGCGTTTGCTGCTCGCTCTCCATCACGCGAGCGATCCCGAAGTCGAGCACTTTGACGATCTCTTCGCCACCGGCGCTGCGGGCGACGAAGATGTTGTCGGGCTTGAGGTCGCGGTGCACGAGGCTGCAGCGGTGCGCGGCGCCGACGCCGCTGCAGGCCTGCCGCATGAGGCTCAGCGCTCGGGGTAGCGGCAGCCCCTTGCCGGTCGGCACGGTGTCGTTCAGGGTCGCGCCGTCGAGCAGCTCCATGACCATGTAGATCAGGCCAGTCTCGGTGTTTCCGAAGTCGATGATGCCGACGACGTTGGGGTGACTCAGCTGGCTCAGCAGCTTGGCTTCCTGAAAGAAGCGCTGCACCATCGACGGAGTCGACAGCAGCGTCGGCAGCAGGCATTTGATCGCGACGTTTCGGCCGAGCGGCATCTGGACGGCACGGTACACGGTCCCCATGCCGCCGGCGCCGATCTGCTCTTCGATCCGGTAGGTATCTTTGAGCAACTGCCCGATCAGCGGATCCGTGCTGCTCTTGATCTCGATCAGCACCCCCTGGTCCTCCGGACACAGGTCGCCTTCAGGGTACTCCTTGCCGCACAGAGGACAATACTTCATTCGCTCGCTTCTCTAGCTGTTCGACGCCGACCGGATACCACTCCGGCCATTCCATCATGGGCGTCTCCCTATCGTCCAATGCGCAGAGATGTCGCTCAGTGCGTCAAGGCTCGCCGTGATTCCTTGCGCTATCGTGCCCCTTCATCACCGAGAATCGCAAGTCGGCCCCGAACATGGGATGGTGCCGGTCGTCTCCAAGTACGATGAGCGAGACCCAACGATTAGGCACGACCCAAACCGACAGCCGAACGGAAACGAGCCGAACGGAAACGGCGTGGCGCAGGTAACGATGGCGCAAGATGTGACTCAGCTGCTGCTCGACTGGAACGAGGGCGACCAAGAGGCCCTGGCGCAGCTGATGCCGCTGGTCTACGACGAGCTGCATCGCCTGGCGGAGAGCTATATGCGGCGTGAGCGACGCGGACACACGCTGCAGCCGACGGCGCTGGTCAACGAGGCCTATCTCAAGCTGGTCGACCAGAATCGCGTGCACTGGCGCAATCGAGCGCATTTCTTCGGCGTCGCGGCGCAGCTCATGCGGCGCGTCACCATGCTGCACGTCCGTCACCTCAAGGCGGCCAAGCGCGGCGGCGAGGCCCAGCGCGTCTCGTTCGACGAGGCGCTGGTGGTCTCTCGGGATCGCGCAGCCGATCTGCTCGAGGTCGATCGCGCGCTCGATCGGCTGGCCAAGGATGCGCCGAGAACCGCCCGGGTCGTCGAGCTGCGGTTCTTCGGCGGCTTGACGACCGAGGAGGCGGCAGAGGTCCTCGCCGTCTCGCCGCGGACCATCAAGCGCGAGTGGCGCCTGGCGCGTGCCTGGCTCGGGGACTACCTCAGCCGCAGCGCAAAACCCGAGGCCGAGTCGCTGGTGACGAAAGCCGGTTGATGGTGGACGGGCCGTCCCGTTTCGGTCGCGTCGAGGAGCTCTTCCATGCGGCTCTAGACCAGCGGCCGGACGACCGCCGGGCGTTCGTGATCGAAGCCTGCGGTGAGGACGAGGCCCTGCGCGGACGCGTCCTGGATCTGCTGGCGGCGGACGAGGCGACCGGCAACCCGCTCGACGAGACGGTCGCCGAGCTCGGCGCTCGGTTGATGACTGCGGGGGCCGCCGGCCAGCGCATCGGCCCGCACCGCCTGCTGCGCGAGATCGGCCGGGGCGGCATGGGCACCATCTATTTGGCGGAGCGCGACGACGGTCAATACCGCGAGGAAGTGGCGATCAAGCTCATCCGTCGCGGCATGGACAGCGACGGCTTTGTGCGGCGCTTTCGCCAGGAGCGCCAGATCCTCGCCAGCCTCCACCACCCCAACATCGCGCGGGTGCTCGACGGCGGCTTGACCGAGCTCGGGCTGCCGTACTTCGTGATGGAGTACATCGACGGTCAGCCGATCGACCGCTACTGCGATGCCCGGCGCCTCTCTCTCACGCAGCGTCTCGAGCTCTTTCTCGAGGTGTGCGGTGCGGTGCAGGCGGCCCACGGGCGGCTGGTGGTGCATTGCGACCTCAAGCCGTCAAACATTCTGGTGACGCGGGACGGAATCCCCAAGCTGCTCGATTTCGGCATCGCCCGGCTGCTCGATTCCAGCGGGGCCTCCGATACGTCGCATCCGACGGTCTCGAATCGCTTGATGACGCCGGAGTTCGCCAGCCCAGAGCAGATCCGAGGCGAAGCTCTGAGCACCGCCAGCGACGTCTACTCGCTGGCCGGGGTGCTCTATCGCCTGCTGACCGGCCGCCGTCCCTATCGACTGACGACGGAGAATCGCTACGAGCTCGAGCGTGCGGTGTGTGAGCAGGAGCCCGACCACCTGTCGGCGGCCATCGAACGTCTGCGCCGCGAGGACCCCGAGCGACTATACGAGCTCAGCCGAGCGCGGAGGGCGTCTCCCGATGGCCTGCGCCGTCGACTCGCCGGCGATCTCGACACCGTTGTCGCCAAGGCCCTGGCCAAGCCACCCGAGCTGCGCTACGCCTCGCCGGATCAGCTGGCGGAAGACCTGCGTCGCCACCAGCGCGGGCTGCCGGTGCTGGCCCGCAAGCCGACCCTGGGCTATCGCACGGGCAAATTTGTCCGGCGTCATCGCGCCGGGGTGGTAGCGACCCTGCTGGTGACGCTGAGCCTCGTCGTCGGCATGGTCGGCACCAGCCACCAGGCCAGCGTCGCGCGGGCCCGCGAGACGACCGCCGAGGAGACCCTGAAGTTCCTGCTCGGCTTGTTCGAGCGCAACGATCCAGACGCCGCCGAGTTTGGCACCATGACCCTGCGCGACGTGTTCGAGAACGGTGCCGAGAACATTTCGGACACGCTGCGCAGCGAGCCGCTGGCGCGTGCCCGGGTGCTCGATACGCTCGGTGAGATCCATCGCAAGCTGGGGCTGTTCGATCGCGCCGGTCCGCTGCTAGAAGAAGCCCTGGCGACTCGGCGCCGGTTGGCGCAGGGGTCGCGAGGCGAGCTCGAGGTGGCGGCTAGCCTGCACCACCTGGGTCTGCTGCAGCTCGACGGCGGCAGGCTCGACGCCGCGGAGACGGCGCTGACGGAGGCGCTCGAGCTGCGTCGCCGGCGCCTGGGCGAGGCCAGCCTGGAAACCTCGGACAGCCTCAACAGTCTCGGGCTGGTGCGGCGCAAGCAGCGTCGACTGGAGGAGGCGACCCAGCTGTTCCGCCGTGCGCTGGCCGTGCGCCGCGAGCTGCTCGGCGACGAGCATCTCGAGACTACGGCGACGCTCAACAATCTCGCCAGCGTGCTGCGGCAGGAGGGGGAGCTCGAGGAAGCCGAAGCGCTCTATCGCGAGGTGCTGGCGGTGCGACGGCGCGCGCTCGAAGGCCAGCACCCGCGCCTCGCCACCACCCTCAACAACCTGGCCCGCGTGCTGCGCGAGCGCAAAGCCTACGCTGAGGCCGAGCCGCTGTACCTCGAAGCCTTGGAGATCCAGCGCGCCCTGGGCCGGCTGGATCGCGTCGCGACGATCCTCAACAATCTGGGGCGCCTGCGCGAGAAGATGGGCGACTCGGAAGCGGCGGAGCGCCTGCTCGCCGAGTCGGTGGAGGTCTACCGTCAGGTGCCCGAGGGCGACGCTGCGCCGCTCGCCTTCACCCTGGAGGGCCTGGGCGATCTCCAGCTCGCCCGCGGCGAGCTCGAGGCTGCCGAAGCTGCCTGGCGCGAGGCCCTGGAGCTGCTCGAGCAGCGGTTCGGCGTCGAGTATCAGGAGCTGGCTCCGACGGCCGAGCGGCTGGGGCGCCTGCTCTGCGCGACCGGTCGGAGCCAGGAAGGCGAGCGCTGGCTGCACCTAAGCCTGAACGCCTTACAGCGTCGAGAAGAGAGCCTCGAAAGTCCGAGCGGCTCGCAGGGCTCGTCTGAAGGTCTGGCGCGGGTCGAGCAAGCGCTGCAGGCTTGCCAGCGCTGAGCCTCAGCCACCGCCGCGATCGTACTCGAAGGCCTCCTCGCAGTTGCCGCCCATGGTGTGAACCAATCTGCCCTCGAGCTGGTACTCGAGTCGATTGCCGGCCTGGATGTAGTCGCTGATGTCGCCGCCGTCGCTGGCGATCAGAGCGGTCAGGTTGACGGTCTTTTGCAGCCTTCCGCTCGGGTCGGTGAGCCAGGTCTCTAGCACGTCGGGATCACTGGCGAGCGGCGCCACCGCACGCCTGACCGAGAGCTTGACCTGAGTCGCGACGTCGCCCAGGTATTGGGCGTCGAGCTCGATGATGTAGGGATTGGGGATGGGACTCGGTACCTGCAGCTCGACTTCGATGCCGTAGCTGTCGACGCCGTCTAGCGGCTCGACTTTGATCTTGCAATCGTCGCTGGCGGCGAGAAAGCGCGGGTTGCCGCTGCCGATCATGGTGCCGTTTACAGGGCTCACCGACACGACGTCGTCGCTGCCGACGGCGCAGGCGACGCCCGATTTCCTGAGCGGGGCCGAGTCGAGGGCGAACGCGGGCCTGAGGCTGAGGTCCGGGCTCAGGCGGGCCGCGAAGGAGCTCGATCCGAGCGCTCCTCGAGCGATCGCGGCAGTCGGGGAGAGCTTGTGCCCGGTGACGGTGACCGAACCGTTGGGATCGACAGTAATCCTGCTACCCAGCAGCTGCTCGCTGCGCTCGGGGGAGCACAGCTCGGAGCAGCCCAGAGAGCTCACGATGCGCCCTTCCGGTCGCGTGCCCAGGTAGGCATCGTGCAGCAGGGCGCCGTCGGCGGCCAAGCGCAGGACCAGCGTGCCTCGAGTGGTCGCGACGCCCGGGCAGGCCGCGCCGCGCCAGCCGAGCAGGGCTTCGACGATCGCGAAGACCTCGTGGGTGAACGGGTCGACGGTGACGTCGCGCACCGTGCTCGCCAGGATATAGCCGGCGTCTAGGCTGGTGAGCTCGGTCAGGAGATCGCTGCCGCGAAACCACAGGTCGTGGCCATATGGGTCGCGGCGAGCTAGGAAGGCACGACTGCGCGGGCCGCATTCCCCGAAGCGTTCCTGCAGCTGGCCGCCGACCACGAGCGTGCCATCGGCGCTGTGGGCGAGTGCCCGGAGACCTGGGCGAGCGTCGATGAGGAGTGGTTCGGGCGGGGCGGGCATCGTGAGGGGATGCGGACGGGTCTGATCCTGGGCGCCTGCCGGCAGACCGAGCAGCCAGCTGCTCGCTACCAGGGCGATCAGGATCGCCCGGCAGATTCCGCGTGTGGGTTTCGGTGCTCTCGACGGGGACTGCTTCATGTGTCTTCCTCCTGTGGTCCGGCGTTCACTTCATGTCGTACCCACGGGCTTCCCAAACCACGTACGAAACGCCGCCAAATGGGGCCAAATCGATGCGGTTGGCCCAACGATGGCCCCGATTTCGTGCCCTTCGTACGTTGCGGGCTGATGCACATCACCGACCTCACGGTTTCACGAGAAGGGAGGCGAACCGCAAGGCACCGCGGGCGAGAGGGGCCCGTCGTGCAGTCTCGAGGCTCGCAGCGTCAGCGTGACGCTCGGGCCGCAACCGCAGAAATCCGAACGAAGAGGAAGCACATCATGACTCGTAACTTGGGTTCGTTTGCACTGATCGCCGCCCTGATGCTCGTCGCCGGTAACGCGTTCGCGGTCGGCAACTGCCAGCCGTCTGTCGGCTGTGTGTTGCTCACCAATGGCCCCGATATGTACACCGGAACCGCCGCCGCCGAGTGTGTGGGTGGGGCAGGCGGTGCGGATCAGATGAACGGCGCGGGTGGCGACGACGTCCTGCGTGGCGGGACAGGCAACGACATCATCAACGGCCAGGCCGGTGACGACTGCCTCTACGGAGATGCCGGCAACGATGCCTTGAACGGTGGGCCGGGCAACGACAGCCTCCACGGCGGCAACGACGGTATCAACGACACCCTGAACGGCGGGCCGGGCACGGACTGCTGCACGGACGAAAACCTGGGCTTCTTCTGCTGATCCCAGTGTCGTCGAAGGCGCCGAGGCCGCGACCTCGGCGCCGCTTTGAGGCGTTCCTGGTCTTCCGCCCCTATCGATCCGCTCGCGAAATGGAGGTTCCGATGTTGCGTGCTCCGAGGTTGCCGGTTCCAGGGTTGTCGGCTTCGAGTCTGTCTGCTCCGAGGTTGCGTTGCGTCATCCTACTGCTGGTGCTGTCTATGGCCTCGATGCGTCCGGCGCTGGCGGCAGCCGCCGAGGCTGTTGCCCTGTCGATCCGCGGCACGGTGTTGCACGAGGCGGGCGCCGGGCTGCCCGGCGTGCGGGTGGAGCTGCTGCCGCTGCCCACCAACTACGCGTCCCAGGACGCGCTGTTGACGCAGGAGTGGCCGCTGGGCGAAGCGGTCGCCGAAGCCCGCAGCGACCCTAGCGGAAGATTCGAGCTCTCGGCTCCACGCGCCGGGCTATGGCGGCTGCGCCTGAGCGCGCCGGGACGGCTGCCGTTGCAAGCCCTGACCCTGCCGGTGCTGGAGCCGGTCGAGCTGGCTCCGGTTCGCTTGCGGCCTGCACGTCGAGCCCAGGCTCGGCTGGTCGACGCGCGCGGCGAGGCCGTGCCAGGCGTCGGGGTCTACGCCGTCAGCGCTGATCCAGCTCCTGACCAAGAAACTGGCGAGAGTCCGTGGAGGCTGCTCTCACGCCTGACCTGGAGCGATGACGACGGGTTGTTCGAGCTACCTCGAGCGCGTGGCGAGCTGCTCGAGCTACACTGGCTGACGCCCGGCAGCTGGGCTACGGATACGGCCCTCCTGGAGAATGTTTCTTCGATCAGGTCCTCGAGCAGGTCCGCCAGCAGGTCCGCAAGTAGAACCTTCGAGACGCCCGGCCCGGCGGCCGCTGAAGGCAGCGTGACCCTGGTGATCCAAGAGGCCGATGGAACGCCGGTCGAGGGGGTCATTGTGTCCCGCGTCGGGCCGCTGTGGCCGCTCGGTCGCAGCTCGGCTCGTGGTTTGCTGCACGTGCGCGGCAAGATCCCGAGTGATGCGTCACTCGTCGCCTTCGCGCCCGACGGTCGCGCCCAGAAGTGGACGGATTGGGCGGCGGGCTCGACGACGTCGGGGTCGACGGTGTCGGGCGCGACGGTATCTGGCGCGACGGTATCTGGCGCGACGGTATCTGGCGCGACCGTGCGAGCCGCCCTGACCCTGGATCCCGCCGTAGGAGTGTCCGGGCGGATCTTCGATACCGCGGGCGAGCCGATACCGGGCGCCCTGGTCTGGCCTCGGAACGAGCCTGCCGCAGCCACACAGACCGACGCTTCGGGGCGTTACGAGCTGCCGCTTCCCGCAGCGGGTCGGCGCGACCTCGAAGTGCGAGCGTCGGGATTCCTGGCCGCCCGTGGGACGGCGGAGGTCGTCGCCGGCGCCTGGGCGAACCTCGACCTCGAGCTTCGAGCCGCCCTTCCCCAGCACCGGAACGG
>JBCCEE010000355.1:0-9223 GCA_039030415.1 Acidobacteriota bacterium | reverse complement strand
TTCTACCGCCACTTCGACTCCAAGTCGACGCTGTTTCGCGAGGCGGTGAAGGCCTCGCTGCAGCGCACCCTGGGCTTCCTGCGCCACAACCCGGGCCGCGGTCGACGCTGGCTGGCTGGCGCCGCCGCCCGCTATCTGAGTCGCGATCACCTGGCCAACGTCGCCCACGGCTGCCCGCTGGCGACGCTCACCCCCGACATCGCCCGCGCCGATGACGCGGCGCGCAAAGTCTACGGCGACGCCCTGCGCGAGATGGTCGACGAGCTCGAGCCGCGCATGCCCGAAGACGGTGAGCTCTCTCCTGGCGAGCTCTCGCGCGGCGAGCTATCGCGTGGCGAGCTATCGCGTGGCGAGCTATCGCAGCGCGACCGCGCCTGGGCCTTCATCGCCACCAACGTCGGCGGCCTCATGCTGGCCCGCGGCGTCGACGATCCCGAGCTCGCTGAGGAGATCCTCGCCGCCTGCCGGCGAGCGGCAGCGGAAGTCTGAGCTCGCGTTTCCCCAAAAGCAGAAAGGGCGCACCGCGGTACGCCCTTTGTGGTGCGCCCTTTCGCGTTCAGCAGACCGTAGCTCGACTACGATGAAGCTCGACTATGGTCTGCTCAGCCAAGGGTCTGCTCAGTTATGGAGTGGTGTTCGACCAGCGGGTGGTGTCACCGGTCTCGAAGCTGTCGACGAACAGCGAACCGGTGGTCAACGCGTGGGCCGACTTCTCGTTCGTGTGCTCGGTGCCGGTGAAGCCCTCGGCAAAGTTGAACAGGTCGACCGACAGATCGACGTCGAAATCGTCCCCGGTGCCAAAGGTGTTGTCCGGGCCAACGCCGACGGTGCCGGGCAGGTTACCGCCCTGATCCATGATGCTGGGATCGGACATGGCGCTGAACTGCTCGGTGTGCCAGTTGCCGAGGTAGTGCCCGGCTTCGTGCACCACAATGTTGCCAACGCCGGTGCCCACCAGGTCGATCTGGGTCGCGCCGCCGCCGAGACCGAACTGATTCAGCGAGTTCGGACCGCCTCCCGGATCACTGAGCAGATCGAGCAGAATGACCGCGGACTCCTCGGTGCCAAAGTTACCCGGATCGATCGACTCGGCGATACCGATGGTGCCGATGCCGAACTCGCCGATGGTGCCACCGACGATCAAGCGGCTGACGTTGGGCTGACCGAACGGATCGGCGTGATCGCGGCTGTTGAGGATCTCGACGCCGAACGACGGGTTCGACTGCATCGCCAGATCCGCGGTGATGCTCTCGTCGACCGATGCCAGAATCGAGTCGATGACCGCATTCTCGTCAGCCGGGCCGAGGCCCCAGCCAGCCAGGAAGTCAGAGAGCGGCGACAGCGACACCACGCCCGGAGGGCCACCGAAGA
Organism: Acidobacteriota bacterium; assembly: GCA_039030415.1. Classification (GTDB taxonomy): domain Bacteria; phylum Acidobacteriota; class Thermoanaerobaculia; order Multivoradales; family J023; genus JAAELT01. The sequence continues at coordinate 7,852 of JBCCEE010000355.1, read as the reverse complement.
TCGCCGGGTCGATCATCGCGCCGTCGAAGTCGATGAACAGGACCTGCGTGCCTTGGTCCTCGAACACCGAACGGAACGCCCGCAGCTGCAGAGTGTAGCTACCGGCGCCGTTCTGGGTGCAGATCACGTGATCGCCGTTCACGTAAGTGATGTGATCGCCGGTGGCGCCGCCGCCCGGCATCGGGCTAGCCGCCGGGTACAGCCCCGAGCCGTCCTGGGTGGTGCCCATCTGCAGGTCGTTCGACGGATTGAACATCTCGACCAGACCGCCGCCCGGGCGCACGAAGCCGATGATGTCGCCGACCTCGAGGGTGATCCGGAAGCAGTCGACGTCGCCACTGCCAACGGTGCCGGTGATGTCGATCGACGGGTTGTCGCCGGTGCCGGTGCCGAAGGCGGGAATCGCCTGGGCCGTTCCAAACGTATCGTTCGGCTCGACCTCGGCGACGGTGCCGAAGCGAGTCTCACCGCGCGCGGCGGCCTGAGCCTCGGCACGCTTGCGACCCTGATAGTCGCGCCAGGCATTCCAGTAGTCCCAATTGACTTCAGCTCCCACGGGCAGGAAGCTGAGGAAGGGGTTGGGACCGGGCGCCGGCATCACTTCGAGCTCGGCGTCGGTGTAGGTGCGGGCCGCGAGCGGTGTGGCCAGGGTTGCGGACAGCAGTAGGGCGGCCGAGGCGAGCACGGTCACTCGGCGCGATTCCAATCGGGTAATCACTCACTTCTCCTTTAAGTAAGGGAAAGGTCTTCGATCAGACTTTTCGATGTGAAGGGGTGCCAGCGTCAAAACATTTGATTCAAGCAAGAAATGCGATTTTAGCAATAAATCTCTCAGCGGACTGGATTCAGGGACGAGCTACCGGTTTCATGCCATGAATTGCCGACGACTCTGGGGACGAACCACCGGTCTCATGCCACCAAATATCAACGTCCCGTGCAGAAACTACGCTCGGTTTCCCCGAGTGGTTCTCGTTCCCGGCAAAGCGGAGTACCCAGGAAGGCTGGGGGGACTTCGAGGCGATCCAAGACTGCCAGGAGCCCGGGGAGTTGGGAGGAGTGCAGAAATTCCGCACGGGACACCAAATAACGCGTCGGAATCGGCTGGCTTCCGCAACTTGACGCAACTTGACCCGAGATGCCGACCGGCATACCCTCGAAACGGAGCCAGTCGAGTTGAATCTCTTGCAATCCCATGAGGTCTCCAACCAGGACAATCAGCATGATGATGATCAGGACGGCTAGCGCTATGGCGAGCAGGACGGCAACTAACGTGGCAAGCGCCACCGCGAGCTCGAGTCCCAGCGCAACGACAAACCTGATGCTTCCTCGGTGGAATATTCGACGCCTGGCCGTCAACGGGTTCATGGGGCTTTGCCTCCTCATGGCCTCCGTCTTTAGCGAGGCATCCTCTAGCGAGGCATCCCAGGGCGAAGCGTCGACGACGGCAGCGGAGTCGACCCCCGGCCAGCTCGAGCTGCGCGTCGACATCGAGCCGCCGGTGTCACTGACCGGCCAACGCTGGCAGGTGCTGCTCAGTCGCAAGCTCGACGGCCACCAGCTCGCGATCACCACCGCTGACGAGCACGGTACCGTCGTCTTCGATCGCCTCGAGCCGGCTCTGCTGGAGGTCACGGTGCGAGCGTTCGACGTCGGCGAGATGTATCAGGAGCATTTTCGTCTGTCATCAGATCGCGAGCGCTTGATCGAGCTGACCCCGATCACCGTCACGGGGCGCCTGACCCTCGAAGGAGAACCCCTGCGCGGCACCGTGGAGATGCCTCCCCAGGTCGCCACGCGCCACAAGGCCGAGCTTGACTCCGAAGGGCGTTTCAAGAGCTGGATCCTAGAGCCGCCACGGCGTGATGAGCTGTTCCTGAGGGTCCACCTCGAAGAGGGCATACCGCCAGCGCTGGTGTCCGTCGACGACTACACGCCCCAAGACCTCGAGGACGACCGCACGATCGAGCTCGAAGTCGATCTGCAAGACCTCAGGATCTCCGGCACCGTCACCTCCTCAGACAACCAGCCGGTGCGCGACGCCGAGGTCAGGATCGTGAATAGCCTTAGAGGGAGCGGCACGCGCACCGCCAGGGACGGCTCGTTTGTGTTCCGGTTGCTGCAACCCGAGCGCTACCGCGTGAGCGCGGTGCATTCCGAGCACGGCAAATCAGCGATCGAACGGGTCGGGCTCGACGCCGCCACGCCGCGGCATCAGCTCGAGCTAGTGCTGCAGGCGCCCCGCAAAGTGCGCGGCACGGTCGTCGACCCCGACGGGCGCCCGGTGCGCCTGGCCAGCATCACCGCCCTCTCGCTCGGACCGCACGACGTTCAGGACGATCAGCGCTCCGATGAAGCGGGGCGCTTCGAGATCGAGGTGGCGCCGCAAGCGCAGAAGGTCCTGCTGAGCGTCTCGCGGTTCGCCTACGGCTATTGGTCGGCCTGCGTGGACGCACCCCTGGACGGCGAGCTGCGCATCACGCTGCCGATTCACAGCGGCACGCTCGAGCGCGTCGATACCGCTGAGCCGCCGCAGGATGACTCCAGACCCCGTCTCATCCTCGTCAATGACCAGGGCGGCCTCATGCCGCATCGCGACACCCTGACCTGGCCGACCGCTCACGGCCTCCGCGGTGTCACCTACGAGAAGGGCCAGCGCACCATCCACCTGCCGAACCTGGCCCCCGGCCAGTGGGCCATCGCCTGGACGAGCGCCGACCTCTGGGAGCTGATCCAGCCGGCCTGCGACGGCAGCCTCTTCGCCGCCGAGCAGCCGATCGAGGTGTACGCCGGCGCGACCCCTTCTATCTTCCTGGATCGCAACAACTGAGCCGCTGAAATGTAGCGCTGCCGGCAGCGCGACGGAACCTTTTGCGCTCCGTCTACGTCCTCTTGGGAAGAGATCTCACAACTCGAGGACGCGCGCATGCAGCACAACGGTTCGGCCCGGCAAGCCAAGAAGTTCTTCAGCGGTTTTTCGACCCTCGAGCTCAAGCTCGGGCTGCGGCTGATCCGCAAGCAGCCGATTCTGGCGGGGGTGGCGATCCTCGCCCTCGGGCTCGGCATCGCGATCGCGACCACCGGCTTCTCGCTGATGGACTCGGTGCTGCACGGCGAGCTGCCGTTTCCAGGCGGCGAGCGCTTTGTGCGCTTTCAGGTGTCGACCGTGCCCGCCGGCCACCGCGCCGCCCTCGACCTCGATCTCTACCAGCTGCTCGCGGAGCAGGCCGAGAGCTACGCTCACCTCGGCGCGATCACGGCGGGGGAGCACAACCTGCTGCATCCCGACGGTACGGTCGACAGCGTGAACGGCGCCCGCATCACGCCGTCGACGTTCCAGCACCTGCCCTACGCGCCGCGCCTCGGCCGCACGCTGCTGCCCGAAGACGGCGTGCGCGGCGCGCCGCCGGTGGTGCTGCTGCGCGAGAGCCTCTGGCAGCGCCGCTACCGCGCCGATCCCGAGATCCTGGGACGCCGCCTCCACATCCACGGCGTGGAGCGCACGGTGGTCGGCATCCTGCCGGACGGCGCCACCTTTCCGGCCGACGGCGAGCTGTGGATTCCCCTGAACGAGCGTACCCTGGACGCCGACGCTTCGGGCCGGCACCAGACGACGGTCTTCGGCATCCTGCAGCCCGGCACAACCCTGGCGGAGGCCGACCGCGAGGCCCAGCGGTTCGCCGAGCAGCTGCAGGCCACGGTCGCAGCGCAGGGTAGGGCTGCAGCACCTGGCACGGTCGCAGAACCAAGCACCGTTGCTGCGCCGGGACAGGCCGCCCCGGAGCGCGACACCCGGCTGCGGGTGACCTCGTACGTCGAAGCGCCGGAGCAGGCCACCGTGATGGCCACGATGATGAACCTGCTGCTGGTCGCGGTGCTGGCGGTGATCGCCTCCAACGTCGCCAACCTGATCCTCACCCGCACCGCCTACCGCCGCGGCGAGCTGGCGGTGCGCAGCGCGCTCGGCGCCGGCCGGGGACGCCTGATCGGCCAGCTGACGGTGGAGATGGCGCTGCTCGGCGTGCTCGCCATGGCGCTCGGCCTCGCCGTCGCCACCTACGCCGTCGCCACCCTGGATCGCCTGCTCACCGAGCTGCCGTTCTGGATCGAGCTGACGATCAGCGCTCGCACCCTGGCGTATGTCGTCGGCATTACCGGCCTGATCGTGCTGGTGAGCGGCGTGCTGCCGGCGCTCAAGGCTACGGGACGCGACCCGCTGTCGACCCTGAACGCCTCGGGACGCGGCGGCAACTTCCGCCTGGGGCGCTTCTCGGCCGCCATGATGGTGCTCGAAATGGCCCTGTCCGTCGCCATGCTGAGCGGTTCGCTGGTGCTGGCGCGCGGCTTCAGCGCCCACTCCGATCAGGACTTCGGCCTGCCGCTCGAGCGCGTGCTCACCGCCCAGGTGCGGATCCCGGCTCACCTGCGAGACAATGCTCAGGCGGCCACCGAAACGCCGTCCGCTGATGAAACCGTGCGCCGCCGCGTCGCCCTGGCCCTCGAACAGCGCTCCGAGATCACCGCCGTCGGCCTGACCTCCGCCCTACCGCGCCAGGACGCCGGCGAGCGTCAGGTCGTGATCGAGTCGCCAGCCGTCGCCGGGGCGACTGTTGCCGGAGCCGCCGATGCAGCCGGCACGACCCGCGAGCCGCGGCCGGCGCCGGTCGCCACCGTGACGCCGGGATTCTTCGCCGCCCTCGACGTCGAAGCCACCGTCGGCCGCCTGCTCCAGCCGCTCGACCTGGCGCCCGACGCCCCTGCCGTCGCGGTCGTCAACCAGCCTTTCGTCGACCGCTTCCTGGCCGGCCGCCAGCCGCTCGACCGCCGCCTGCGCCTGGTCGATCCTGAAGATCCGACGGCGCCGCCGCGTTGGCACCGCATCGTCGGCGTGGTGCCCGACCTCGGCTTGAGCGCCGCCGATCCCGAGCGTGCCGCCGGCGTCTACCTGCCGATGACCCAGGCTCCGCCGTGGCTCTACCTGACGCTGCGCGGTCACGACGCCCCCGAGCGCCTGGCCGGCCCGCTGCGCGCCGCCGTCACCTCGGTGCACGCCGAGATTCAGCTGCGGCGCGTGCAGCCGCTGGCCGACGTCAACGCCGACGAGCGCGACTTCATGACCGCCTTCAGCCAGTCGATGATCGGCATGGGCGTCACCACCCTGGTGCTGGCGCTGCTCGGCATCTACGCCATGATCTCCTTCGCCGTCACCCAGCGCACGCGCGAGATAGGCATCCGCGTGGCGCTGGGCGCCAGCCACCGCCAGATCTTCGCCGCCGTCACCGCCGGCGCCAGCCTCTACCTGGCGCTCGGCGCCGTCCTCGGCGCTGCCGCCGCGACCGCCTACATCCGCCTGCAGGACTCCATGCTCGTCACCCGGCTGCCGACCGGTGAGCCCTGGGTGGTGCCCGCCGTCATCGCCCTGCTCGCCGCCGCCGGCTTCACCGCCTGCTGGCTGCCGGCCAGGCGCGCCCTGGCGATCCTGCCCACCGAGGCCCTGCGCTTCGAGTAGCGTTGAGGTTCCGTCTCCCGGTCTCGTCTCCCGGCCTCGTCTCCCGGCTCAGCTTTTGATCTCAGCCTCCGACCGCAGCTCAGGATGCTTGGCGTAGAAGCGCTCGGCGCATTCCGGGCAGATGCCGTGGCTGAAGGTGGCCTCGGAATGCTCTTTGATGTAGAGCTCGAGGTGGTTCCAGTAGCCTTCGTCGTCGCGAACCTTCTTGCAGCCCGCGCAGATCGGCAGCATGCCGCTCAAGACTTTGATCTGCGCCATCTTCTCTTCGACCAGGCCCTCCAGGTTGCGGTGTATCTCGAGCAGCTCGAGGTGAGGACGCACTCGGGCCAGTAGGCGGTCTTTGGAGACCGGCTTGGTGAGGTAGTCGTTGGCGCCCAGCGCCATGCCGCTGACGACGTCGGCATCGCGACTCTTGGCGGTCAGGAACACCACCGGCAGCTCGCCGATGGGATGCTGCTGGCGCAGGGCACGGCAGACCTCGTAGCCCGAGAGCTTGGGCATCATGACGTCGAGCAGCACGAGATCGAAGGAATGGTGCTGCACGAGGCGCAGCGCTTCCTCGCCGCTCGACGCCAGGGTCAGATCGAAGTCTTCGACCGCCAGAAAATTGCGCAGCACCTGCAGGTTCACCGGATCATCATCGACCGCCAGAATACGCGCCGCGCTGGCGGCTGACGACGGTTCCGCCGCCGCTGCCGGAGCCTCGGCGGCGCTTGGAGCCGCTCCAGGGCGGATCGTTTGCGGCAGCTCCGGCTCGACGCCGCCGCGGACCGTCGGCGTGCTGGCTACCGGGTCGACCCTACCTTCCTCCGCGACCCTGAGCGTAAACCTGAACGTCGAGCCCTCACCCGGCTGCGAGGTGACGCGGATCTTGCCGCCATGCAGCTCCACCAGCTGACGGGTTACCGCCAGCCCGAGGCCGGTGCCGCCGTACTCGCGCTCGATCGACGCGTCGGCCTGTTCGAAGGCGTCGAAGATGCGCGCCTGCTTCTCGAGCGGGATGCCGATGCCGCTGTCGGCCACCCGCACCTCGACGGTCTCGTGGCCCGATCCCTGCGTCGCCTCGGCCGACACCTCGACGGTGCCGGCGTCGGTGAACTTGATGGCGTTGCCGACGAGGTTGTGCAGGATCTGCTGCAGGCGGTTCTCATCGGCCGCCACCGCCGGCAGGTCGGCCGGCACGGCGTTCACCAGCTCGAGCGCCTTGTCGCCCACCAGTGAGCGCGACAGGGTGAGCACGACGTCAGCCAGCGCCCGCAGGTCCACCCGCCGCAGCTCGAGATTCAGGCTGTGGTGGCGCAGCTTGGAGAAATCAAGAATGTCGTCCACCAGCCGGCTCAGCCGGCGTCCGCTGTGGGCGATCATCGACAGATTGCGCCGCGTCTCGTCCGGCAGCGTGCCGGTGGCGCCGTCGATCAGCGACTCGGCGAGGCCGGTAATGCCGTTGAGCGGCGTGCGCAGCTCGTGCGAGGTGTTGGCCAAGAACTCGTCCTTGAGCCGGTCGACTTCCCGCAGCCGCGCGCTGACGGCGCGCTCCCGCGCCAGCTTGCGGCGATAAAACTGCACAAAGGCCGCCACCGCCGCGGCGAACGCTAGCAGGTAGAGCGCGTAGGCCCACAGGCTGCGGTACCACGGCGGCAGGATGCGGAACGCCAAGCTGTCCTCACGGCTGAGGAAGCCGTAGACGTCGCGCGCCTGCACGCGGAAGACGTAGCGCCCCTCCCACAGAGTGGTGTAATCCTTGTCTTGCTCGGTGCTCCACGGCGACCAGGTGTCGTCGAGACCGTCGAGACGCACGCGGTACTGCGTGCGCTCCGGCGCGTCCAGGCGCGGCGCGGCGAAGGCGAAGCGCAGGTTGTTGTCGGCAAACGGCAGCTCTGGCGCGGTGTCCCTCGGCTGGCCGTCATACAGCCTCGTGCCGCCGGAAGTCGTGACCCTGCGGATCGACACCGGGAAACCCTCAGCGGGCTCGAGCACATGGCGGGTGTCGAAGCGGATGAGGCCATTCGGGCCGCCGAGCCACAGCGGTCCGTCGGGCTCGGCGAACATCGAATCCGTGCTGCGCGTCGCCGCCCGGCGCAGCGCCGTTGGCTGCCACGCATAGGCGACGTCCTCAGCGCCCGAGTCCGTGGGCCGCGCGACGCCCGACGCCTCACCGGCCGAGATCCACACCCGCCCGGCGTTGTCTTCGGTCAAATCCTGAATGCTGGCGACGCCCTGCGGCAGGAACGCCTGGAACGTGGTGTCGGGCACGATCCGCTCACCCTCCGGCCGCCACAGACCGCCGCCGGGGGCCAGGATCGCGACCCGCTCGGCGATGCGCCGCGTCACATAGGTGCCGGCGGG
>JBCCEE010000354.1:0-9228 GCA_039030415.1 Acidobacteriota bacterium | reverse complement strand
TTTGTCCATGACATTGTGTGTGTTGTGTATTTCCTCTATGCCCAGTCTGCCGGTCGATTGATGCGAGCTGTGTTTGAAATTGTTCTTCATCGCGGTTGGGCGGGTGGTGACGGCGCCCACCAACGGCGCCGCCGGCATCGTGCCGGCGACCCTCGAGTTTTACCGTCGGTTCAAGGATGGCGATGACGACGGCATCGTTCAATTCCTGCTCACCGCCGGCGCCGTCGGCATTCTGTTCAAGGAGAACGCGTCGATCTCGGGCGCCGAAGTCGGCTGCCAGGGTGAGGTCGGCGTCGCCTGCTCGATGGCGGCCGCCGGCCTGGCGGCGGTGGGTGGCGGCACGCCAGCGCAGGTCGAGAACGCTGCCGAGATCGGCATGGAGCACCATCTCGGGCTGACCTGCGACCCGATCGGCGGTCTGGTGCAGATTCCCTGCATCGAGCGCAACGCGGTTGGCGCCACCAAGGCGCTGCAGGCGGCGCGCCTGGCGCTGCGGGGCGATGGCAGTCACCAGGTCTCGCTCGATCAAGTCATCGTCACCATGCGCCAGACCGGCGCCGACATGATGAGCAAATACAAAGAGACGGCTCAGGGTGGCCTCGCCGTCCACGTCGTCGAGTGTTGAGGCGTCATCGAGTGTTGAGGACCGTCGAGTGTTGAGACGACTCGAAGACTGCTAGTCTTCGCGCCATGAGCTCGACGACGCCCCCTCTGGTGCGCCTGTGGCGCTACGCCGTCAACCACCAGCGCCGCATGATGCTGGCGGCATCGTGCTCGGTGCTCAACAAGATCTTCGACCTGGCGCCACCGGTGCTGATCGGCACCGCCGTCGACATCGTGGTGCGGCGCGAGGCGTCGGTGCTGGCCGAGCTCGGCTTTCCGGATCCGCGCGATCAGATTCTGATCCTGGCACTGCTGACGTTCGTCATCTGGGCCTTGGAATCGCTGTTCGAGTACGCCTTCGCGGTGCTGTGGCGTAATCTGGCTCAGAGCGTCCAGCACGATCTGCGCCTCGACGCCTACCGTCGCCTGCAGGAGCTCGAGCTGGCCTATTTCGAAGACCGCTCGACCGGCGGGCTGATGGCGATCCTCAACGACGACGTCAACCAGCTCGAGCGCTTCCTCGACGGCGGCGCCAACGAAGTGCTGCAGGTGCTGACTACCGTGCTGATGGTCGGCGGCATGTTCTTCTATCTGGCGCCGTCGGTGGCCTGGATGTCGTTCGTGCCGATGCCGTTCATCCTGTGGGGCTCGTTCCACTTTCAGCGCCGCATCCAGCCGCGCTACGCCGAAGTGCGCGAGCGGGTGGCGCTGCTCAGCGGCCAACTGTCCAATAACCTCGGCGGCATCGCCACCATCAAGAGTTTCGTCGCCGAGGAGCGCGAGGTGGCTCGCATCGCCGCCGAGAGCGACGCCTACCGCGCCGCCAACCGCCGCGCCATCAGCGTCAGCTCGGCGTTCTCGCCGCTGATCCGTATCGCGGTGCTGGTGGGTTTCACGGCCACCCTGATCTACGGTGGCTATCTCGCCCTCGACGGTCACCTCGAAGTCGGCGCCTATGGCGTGATGGTGTTCTTCACCCAGCGCCTGCTGTGGCCGTTGACCCGTCTCGGCCAGACCTTCGACCTCTACCAGCGGGCGATGTCGTCGACCCATCGGGTGCTCGATCTGGTCGACACCAGGCCGACCATCGAAGGCGGGCCGCAGCGCTTGCCGGCCGGGGAAGGACGGGGAGACGTACAGAGCGAGAAGGTACACGGCGCGGTACGTTTCGAATCCGTCGGATTTTTCTACCGCCAGGGCTATCCGGTGCTACACGCTCTCGACCTGGAGCTGGCGGCGGGACGCACCACGGCGCTGGTCGGGGCTACCGGCTCCGGCAAGACGACAGTGCTCAAGCTGCTGCTGCGCTTCTATGACGTCACCGAGGGGCGGGTGACGCTCGACGGCGTCGACCTGCGCGAGCTCGACCTCGGAGATCTGCGCTCGGCGGTCGGCCTGGTCAGCCAGGACGTCTTCCTCTTCCACGGCACGGTGCGCGAGAACCTGGCCTACGGTCGTCCCGACGCCAGCTTTGACGAGATGGTGGCGGCAGCTAGGATCGCCGAGGCCCACGACTTCATCAGCGCCCTGCCGGAGGGCTACGACACGGTGATCGGGGAGCGCGGTCAGAAGCTCTCGGGCGGTCAGCGCCAGCGCCTGTCGATCGCTCGCGCGGTGCTCAAGGATCCGCCGCTGCTGGTGCTCGACGAGGCGACGTCGGCGGTCGACAACGAGACCGAGGCCGCCATCCAGCGCTCTCTGGCGACGATCGCAGAGGGCCGCACCACCCTGGTGGTGGCCCACCGCCTGTCGACCATCCGCCATGCCGACCGGATCTACGTCCTCGACGCCGGCCGGGTGGCCGAAGTCGGCGACCACGAGGCGCTGCTCGCCGAGGATGGCCTCTACGCTTCGCTGTGGCGGGTGCAGACCGGCGAGGCTGGGGAAGAGCGTTAGTCTTGGGTCTTGGCGGGACCATAGAGCTCGAGGGTGTTGCCATCGGGATCGCGCACCGAGCCGTGCAGTCGGTCACCATCGCGGCGCAGCTCACCCTCCTGGCGCCCGCCGTGACGGATGGCGATGGCGATCACCGCCTCGACGTCGGCCACTTCGAAGCCCAGCTGATGTGAGCCATAGCCTTCGAAATCGACGGAGTCCCGCAGCGGCACCAGCTTGAGGGTGATGCCGCCAACCCTGCCGAAACGTGAGCGCAGGCCGCTGGTGTCGACCTCCCGGAAGCCCATGCCGAAGGCTTCCTCGTAGAACGCCACCATCTCCGCCATTTTGTGAACGCGCATGGCGACGGTAGTGAGGGTGACGGATTCGTCGGCTTGGGCCGGTGCGGTCGGCGAGGTAGAGAAGAAGAGCAGGGCGGTGACAACGAGCCTTAGCTTTTGCATGTTGGCCTCCTTGGGAGCTGCGGTTGAGACCCAGCTTACCCCGCGAGCTCCTCGAGCTCGGCCTTACCCCGCGAGCTCCTCAAGCTCGGCCTTACCCCGCGAGCTCTTCGAGCTCGGCCCAGCGCTCGTAGACTTGCTCGAGCTCGCCGTCGACCGCTTCCAGGCGCTCCTTGGCTTCGGAGATGGCGGCGCCGCCGCGCTGATAAAAATCGGGATCGGACATGGCGGTATGGAGCTCACCCTGCTCGGTTTCGAGAGCCTCGATGCGCGCCGGCAGGGCGTCGAGCTCGCGCTGCTCGTTGAAGCTCAGCTTGCGGCGCGAGGTCTTGGGTTTCGGTTTGCTCTTGGCGCTCGCCGGCTTCGAAGGCTTGGTTTCGGTCACCGGCGCACGCTGGCGCGTCCAGTCTTCGTAGCCGCCGGCGTATTCTCCGATACGGCCGCCGCCCTCGAGCACCAGCGTGCTGGTGACCACGTGGTCGAGGAATTCGCGGTCGTGGCTCACGACCATCAGCGTGCCGGAATACTCGATCAGCAGCTGCTCGAGCAGCTCCAGGGTCTCGAGGTCGAGGTCATTGGTCGGCTCGTCGAGCACCAAGACGTTCGAGGCTCGAGAGAACAGCCGGGCGAGCAGCAGGCGGTTGCGCTCGCCGCCCGACAGCTGAGCCACCGGGCTGCGCGCGCGGTCCGGCGTGAACAGGAAATCCTGCAGGTAGCCGAGGACGTGCCGCGATTTGCCGTGCAGAGTCAAACGGTCATTGCCGTCGGCGACGTTGTCGATCACCGACTTGCTCTCGTCGAGCTGGGCCCGTAGCTGGTCGAAGTAGGCGATCTCGAGGCGCGTGCCGTGACGCACCGTGCCGGAGGTAGGCTCCAGCTCGCCGAGCAGAACCCGCAGCAGCGTGGTCTTGCCGGTGCCGTTGTTGCCGATGATGCCGACCTTGTCGCCGCGCAGGATCGTCGTCGTCAGCTCGCGAATCGTTGGCGTGGCGTCGTCGTAGGCGAAACTGGCGCCTTCGGTTTCGATCACCACCTTGCCGGACAGGTCGGACTTCTGGAGCGCGACTCGCACCTGGCCGACTCGCTGGCGTCGCGCCCGGCGCAGCTCTCGCATCTTCTCGAGGGCGCGCACCCGGCCTTCATTGCGCGTCCGCCGCGCCTTGATGCCCTGGCGGATCCAGGCTTCCTCCTGGGCCAGCTTCTTGTCGAACTTGACGGCGTGGGTGGCTTCGGCGTCGAGCAGCTCCTGCTTGCGCGCCAGGAAAGTGGGGTAGTCACAGGCCCAGTCGGCGAGGTGGCCGCGGTCGAGCTCGACGATGCGGGTTGCCAGTCGGCGCAGCAGCATGCGGTCGTGGGTGACGAAGATCAGCGTGCGTGGCTCGGTGCGGGGATCGCGCAGCAGGAAGCGCTCGAGCCAGCCGATGGCGGCGATGTCGAGGTGGTTGGTGGGCTCGTCGAGTAGCAGCACGTCCGGATCGGTGGCGAGGGCATGAGCCAGCAGAACCCGTCGCTTGAGGCCCGCCGACAGACTGTGCACCTCGGCCTCGGGGTCGAGCTCCATGCGCGACAGCACTTGGCTGACCTGGGCTTCGAGCTGCCAAGCGTCGTCATCACGCCGCAGCGACGCCCCGGCCACCACGCTGTCGAAGATCGAGCCGGCGGGCAGGTTCGACGGCACTTCCTGAGCCAGCATCGCGACCTCTGCCCCCTGGGCGCGCAGAATCTCGCCGCCGTCGGGCTCGAGTCTGCCCTGCAGCAGCTTCAGCAGAGTCGACTTGCCGGCTCCGTTGCGGCCGATGATCGCCACCCGTTCGCCACGCTGGATGTGTAGGCTGACGTCGTCGAGCAGCGGCGGATCGCCGAAGCTCAGGCTGACGTCGCGCAAACTGAGAAGTGCCATGGGATTGCGTCCGTTCCGTTCGATCCGCGGCCAGCCGCTGGCCAATCCGCCGCAGGGTTCATCTCGCGGAGGGGGATCGTAGCGCAGGATGTGCCGCGGACCAACTCGACGCAGGCTGCTCGGCAAGCGCGTTGGGCCGGCTCCGGCCGGACCAGGCACCGCGCTAAGATGCACCAGTACCCATCCGAAACAACGTAGCCGAGGCATTGTCGAGAATGAGGGAGACCTTTGGGCACTTGAAGCGTTAACAGAAACGAGGGGTTGGGAGAGAACAATATGCCTGAGACCAAGACATCTACCGATTCACCCGAAGGCCGGCAACCGCCGATCTCCTTTCTGCCCGACGCAGAATGGGACCGCTTCCAAGGCGAGCTGGCACGAGCGGTCGAGCGTGTCTGTCCACGATGGCTCAAAGATCAGCAAGAAGACCTTGTGCAGTCCGCACTGATTCGCGTGATCGAAATCGTTCAGCGAGGCGATGGCGAGCGCGACGTCGCGTCGGCGTATTTGTGGCGGGTAGCCCACAATGCCGTGGTCGACGAGATCCGTCGGCGCGGACGATGGCAGCAGGTCTCGATCGAGGATCAGGTCGGCCCTGCAGCGCCGCTCAGCACGCTACCGAGCCCGGAACAGCACTACGCGGGACAGCAGATCCATCACGCCGTGCGCGCCTGCCTCGGGCATCTCGTTCCCTCCCGCAAGGTGGCGGTCACCCTCTACACCCTCGGCCATCGTGCGTCGCAGATTGCAGATCGTATGGATTGGAGCCACAAGCGAGCCAAGAACCTCATTTATCGAGGCCTGGCGGACATGCGGCGTTGTTTGACGAAAAAGGGATTTCAATCGGATAGTTATCATGAAAAGCGACAATGAAAAACGGGAGTTGGCCCTGTTTCGGGAGGCGCTGACCGCGCAGCCCGAAGGCTTGCGACCCGAAGCATCGTGCCCAGACTCCTCGCGCATTTGGCGGGCCGCCCAAGGTAACGCCTCGCCCGCCGAGATCGAGGAGTTGACGACCCATATTTTGGACTGCACGATCTGTGCAGCTTCATGGCAGATCGCCGTCGAGTTTCAGGCCAGGGAGTGTGAGGAAGCGAGCGGCCACAGCGTCAAGGCTCCCAGCCGGTGGAAGATTTTCCGCTGGTCTAAGCTGAACGGATCTCGCTTCAATCTCTGGTCTCAGGGGCTGGTGCCGGCCTCGATCGCGGCTACCCTGGTCGCGGTTGTTCTGTGGGGTCCATTTCAAGCCGAGCGGATCAGTCCTCAGCGCAGCGCAGAGGTCCAGGAAGGCAAAGCATCAACCCTGCGGGGTGAGGCCGCTGGAGAAACCCTTCGCGGGGGCGAGTGGTCTAGCAACCTGCGCTCTTTGATCTCGGGTGAACGGCTGACACGTCACGACTGCAGACTCCGTTGGGAGGGGCCGAAAGACGCAGTGAGATACGACCTTCGCGTCTACTTGGGCGATATTCTGCAGCCACCCGTCCTCGAGGTTTTCGGCCTGGAAACCGGCGAATACGTCGTCCCAGCGGACGACCTGCGAGAGCTGCCCGCTGGCGCCTCGGTCCTATGGCAGGTCACCTCCTCGGCGACCGGCGAAGTGTCTCCGACCTTTGACAACGCCGTAGACTAGAGCAGCCGCGAGCAGAATCCAGAGCGCCGAGCGATACGGTGCTCTGGTCCACCATCCGTTCTCGAGGCCGCCAGGAAAGGGGATGAAGGCACCATCGCCGAGTACCGCCACGCCGGCCCAGGTTCGAGGGCTGTAGCCTCTGCGAATCTGGTCTCGCTGAGCCGCAGCAAGGGCCTGGGCGACACTCGCTCCCTGCACCAAATGGTCGTAGAAGGATTGGAACAGCTCAGAGGTAGTTTGGTCGGGAAGGTTCCAGAGACTACCGACGACCACGCGCGCTCGTGCCTCGAAGAAGGGCCGTGCCAGGCTCATGGCGCCTTCATTGGGCAAGATCTGGCCGGTTGCCGTCTTGCAGGCTGAAAGCACAACGACCTGACCGCCTAGCTCGAGGGAGGCGATGTCGAAGGGTTGAAGCCAACCGTCTTCATTGTCTGCTCCCGGTGCCAGCCAGATCATCGAACGCATCGGCCGCAGATCGTCGAGGATGGCATGGGTAGCGAAGTGCAGTACGGTGTAGTCGTCGAGCCGGGTCTGCTTGAGCCGGTGCTCGGCAGCTTGCTCACCAAGCCAAAGCTGGCTTCCTGCCCTCAGGCGCTGCCGGATCATCTCACCTTCTTGCCGCGCGAACGGCAGCGGTGGCAGGCTGACCCCTTCTTGCAGTGGCCGGTCGCTTGGGTCACTACGGCCACCCGGGCGGTTGGAGCCCGCGACTGGCGGGTCAGCGAGGATTAGAGCCGGCTTGCGGTCGGCCGGTGGGGGCGCGAGCCCCTTCCAATGCAGCCAAAGAGCAGCCGATGGCACGACTGATAGCCCGTAGCGTGAGGCCAAGGGAGCACGTTCCGGACCCGGTCGCAACGCGCCAAACGGTAGCTTGTGAAGACCGGCGTCTGGAACGACGATCAGGTGGTCGACGTCTGCCGGCAAGCCGGCGAGATGGTCTTGCAGCAGCTTGTCGGCAAAACTCTCGAGACTGGTTTGGGCGCCATCTCCTGACTTCGACTCAGCGAGCAGACTCGAGAGTCTCTCGACACTAGCGTCAAAGTCCGCGCGCTCGGCAATCTCGAGTCGGTAGGCGGCGGTGCCTTGGCGGGTGGAGACGAGCAGCCAGGAGCCACCCGCGGGATCGCCGTAGACGTCGAAGTCCGAGGCGACCTGAAATGCCAACAGCGCTTCGTTGGGCGCCAGGTTCGCCTCGACGTCCCGCAAGCTGACCGGTGGAGGAGTGCGTAGCGGATCCCACTGACTGAGCTGACGCTTCAGCCGTTCGAGCTCGCTCTCGAGATCTTCGAGCTGTACGAGGAGCTCTGGGCGGTTTGGGGTCTCGGGGTTGCGGAGCTGCCGTTGAATCCTGGCCTTGTCGGAGTTGACCGCCGAAAGCTGCTGCTGGATCTCCCGGGCTTCCTCAGGGATCGAGTCAAGGCTCACGAAGGACAGTGCTTCGGCCAACGAGCGGCCGCGCATGCGCTCCTGAGCTTCGAAGGCGGCTTCCAGCAGCGCCCGCGGCGTCTGGCCAGAACCCAGTAGATAGCCTGCCAGGCGGCGGTAGGGTTCGCCCCAAACCGACATCAGCAGAGCGCGATCGGTGGCGTGAGGCTGCCTTCGGCGCAAGTCTTCGATCTGATCGAGGATTTCGAGAGAATCTCGCAGGGCGGCGGTCGGCTCAGAAATCTGCCACTGGGTCCGCATGCGTGCCGCCCAGAGGTAGATCATGGTCCAAGGGCTTTCAGAGCGCGCCGCGATATCGAGCGCCGAAGCCAGGGCTTAGCGGGCTGCTTCCTGACTTTCCGGAAGCCGGTTGACGGCCAGAGCAGCGTAGCATTCGCTTTGCAGGTCGGTGTCCCCGATCTCCCCGGCGATCCTTAGGCAGCGCTCGAGCTGCCTGCCGCCTTCGGCCCCTGCGATGAGCCTTCCCAGAAGGTGGCGAGTGTGGCCCTCGATCAACCGGTCGTCGACGGCTCGCGCCGCCTCCTTGGCTTGGTGAAGGGCTACGATGGCCCGGGTTTTCGAGGTCTCATCTGCCTTGCCCCTGGCGATCTCTAGCACAGCGAGGTTGTAGCGCGCATTGGCGGTCGATGTTCCGGCTTGCTCTGCGTTCTTCAACTGCTGATCACGATAGTCTTGGGCCTCGCCATAGCGTCCGAGCTCATAGCTGACAGAGGCCAGCGCTGACAGGCAGTTGCGTTGCAGCTGACGGTCTGGCCACTCGGGCATGATGGTTTTGTAGACCTGGTGCAACAGCAGGTAGGCGCGACCGAGGTCTTGTCCCTGGTCCAGCCACAATCTCGCCTGGTGGTATTGGGTGGCGAGCAGGTCTTGCGGATCCTCGCTCGCCTGGGCGAGCTGGAAGGCTTGCTCCAACGCAATCCCCGCACTCTCCTGTCGGCGTTTGCGCCGCAGGAAGTCCGCCAACTCGATCTGCGCTTTGGCTGCGAAAGAGACCTCGCCGCGCTGCTCGAGCAGCCGCACCGCCTCGCGCAGTCGCGGTTCGGCTTCCGGCTTGCGCAGCCGTTTGTAGAGCCGCGCGCTGTAGTAGGCGGGCCATGGCGAGTCTTCGGCCTGGTGCTTATTGCTGTCGAGGCGTGCTGCAGCTTCCCCGAGAAACTCTCGTCCCGCCGCCAAATAGAAGCATTCCGAGGATTCCCTGGCCGTTGGTGCGATTGCAAAACCGGCTTCGCAACCAGAGAAGGTCGCGGGCTCGCTGACTGCCTGGCCGCTCGCTGAGCCCGCTAACAGGGCAGATATCGATCCCAAGAAACAGG
>JBCCEE010000353.1:0-9234 GCA_039030415.1 Acidobacteriota bacterium | reverse complement strand
GTGATCCGAACCGAACTCCTCCTGCAGCGCCGCGACCCAGCCCTCGGCTAACTCTTCGAGAGTGGAATGAGCTGACGGGTCGAGCGACTGCAGGATCTCCGCGGCCCGCGCCCGATCCGGATTCAGCTCCTGGGCGCCGACGCTCGGCACGCTCGTCATCAGCCAAACCAACAGCAGTAAACCACCTAGAACGCGCTTCATCGCCATCTCCTTCCCGGTTCTTTGCACCACACCAAACTCCTTCACCGTTCGACCATCCAACCGCATCCACCGGCAGGCCATCCCGTCCGCTTCACTCCATCCGTAACCACCGCCATCCCCCAACCGCCGAGAAACCCGACGAGAAACTTCACCCTCATACCTGGGATCGCGCAGCCCGACCTCCCAACCTCGTCATCCCCCAAAGAAAAAATCCGCAGCCATGAACCGTACCACCCCCCAAACCGCGCGATCCCTAAACAAGCGCCCACCTCATCACCCCGGCGCCACACCCCAGCCATGCACCTCGACGATGCTAAAATCCTCGCAACCATGACTTTGCCCAAGGGCGACGTCACCGCGCTTCTCGACGCCTGGAGCCGGGGTGACGCGTCCGCTCTGACTCATTTGATGGAGGTGGTGCAGCACGAGCTGCACCGCATCGCGCGCCGGCTGTTCCGCCGTGAGCGCCCCAACCACACCCTGCAACCCACCGCCGTGGTGCACGAGGTCTACCTCAAGCTCATGGGCCAGCGGCAGGTCGACTGGCGGGGACGCGCCGAGTTCTTCGGCGTCGCCGCCAAGCTCATGCGCAATGTGCTGGTAGACCACGCACGACGCCACGGCGCACTCAAACGCGGCGGCGCCAGCGTGAAGATCCCGCTCGATGAAGCCCTCGGCTTCCCCGGCCATCTGGCACCCGAAGTGCTGGCGCTCGACGATGCACTGATCGACCTGGCGCGACGCAGCCCGCGCCAAAGCCGCATCGTGGAGATGCGGGTGATCGTCGGCCTGACGCTCGAGGAGATCGCGGCGGTGGAGCGCATCTCGCTCTCCACCGTGTCGCGCGACTGGAAGGCGGCAAGGCTGTTCCTGCTGCGCCAGCTCGAGCGCTCCGAGCCGATCGACAGCGGAGCGAAGTTCGACACCGGAGCGAGGATCGACGACGGAGCGAGGAGCGACGACGGTAGAAGGGTCGACGCATGAGTGGGCTGCTCAGCTGGCGCGGGATCGGTGCGTGGCGTCGCCAGCAGTCACGAGCGGAGGAGGAGAACACCCAGGCGCGCTGGCAGCGAGTGACCCGCATTGTGGACGGCGCGCTGCGGCGACCGGACCGCCGCGAGCGCGAACGCTACCTGCGGAAGGTCTGCGACGGCGATCGCGAGCTGCGGCAGGAGGTGGAGGAGCTGCTGGGGTTCGAAGACGAGGACAGCGGCATCCTCGGCGGGCCAATGTTCGGGCCGCAAGAGCTGACGGACCCGTCGTCGGCAGATGCGGACGCCCTCGACATCGACTCGTCAGCGACGACTCCGCCTGCGCGGTCTTCTTCGTCGGAGCAGCCTTCGTCAGACGCTGACGCAGATTCCGTGTCGACGCTCACCTCCGCCACCCTGCGCCCCGGCCAGCAGGTCGGCCCCTACCGCGTCGAGCGTCTGCTCGGCAAAGGCGGTATGGGCGTGGTGGCGCTGGCCCACCACGCGGAGCTCGACCGCAACGTGGCGCTCAAAGTGCTGCGCGCCCACCTGATCAGCGAAGAGGCGCTGCAGCGCTTCCACCGGGAGCGCCGCGTGCTGGCGCGCATCAACCACCCCAACGTCGCCAAGATCTACGACGTCGGCAGCGAAGACGGCCTGCACTACTTCGCGATGGAGTACATCGAAGGCGAGCGGATCGACGCCTACTGCGACCGCCACCGCCTCACCGTCGACCAGCGGCTGCGCTTGGTCCTCCTGGTGTGCGACGCGCTCGCCGAAGCCCACCGCAACCTGGTGGTGCATCGCGATCTCAAGCCGTCCAACCTGCTGGTGACCGCCGACGGCACGCCCAAGCTGCTCGACTTCGGCATCGCCAAAGAGCTCGAGCCGCGGGACGAGGTGGCGATCACCCTCACCGGCCGCCAGCCGATGACCCCGGCCTACGCCAGCCCCGAGCAGGTGCGCGGTCTGCCGGTGACGGTGGCGACCGACGTCTACTCCCTCGCCGTCGTGCTCTACCGCCTGCTGTGCGGTCATGCCCCCTACCTTCTGGACGGCGACCGCTTCGAGAACGAGCGCGCCATCTGCGAAAAGGAGCCGCCGCTGCCGAGTACGCGGGCGATGCTGACGCGTGAGACCTGGCGCGATGGCTCACCGCAATCAATCCCGCCAGAGACCGCGGCCGAGCAGCGCCGCCTGGAGCCGCGGGCGCTGCGGCGCCGCCTGCAGGGCGATCTCGACGCGATCGTCGCCAAGGCGCTGGCGAAGGAGCCGAACGAGCGTTACCGCTCGATGGAGCGCTTCGCCGAAGACCTCGAGCGTCACCTGGACGGTCTGCCCGTCGCCTCGCGACAGGCGACCCTGCGCTACCGATCCGGCAAGTTCTTGCGCCGCTACCGTCGGCGGCTGGTCGCGGCGTCGTTGGCGGCGACCCTACTCCTCGGCGTGGGCGGGGTGGTGGCGATGAGTCGGCACCAGGTACAAGCGGGGGAGGCGGCACGGCAGCAGGCGGCGGATGAGGCGCTGATCGCCGAACAGCAGGCGGACGCGGTCATCACCTTTGCCCGCAACCTGGTGCGGGGCACCGAGCCGGGAAGTGGCGAGCGGGTGTTCACGCCCCGCCAACTGCTGGCGCGTGGCCTGGAGCGGGCGCGTCGCTATTTCATGGATCGACCGGAGCTGCTGGCCCACCAGCTCGAAGCGGTTGGCTTGGCCTACCAGAACCTCGACGACCTCGAACGCGCCGTGCCGCTGCTCGCCGAGTCTATGAGGCTGCGGCGACGCGTCTACTCAGGGGACCACCGCCTGCTGGCGCGCGGCATCAACAATCTTGCCGCTGCCTACCATCTCGCTGGCGATCGCGTGCGTGCGGAGCTGTTATACCGCTCCGCGCTGGCGATGAAGCAGCGCTTGGGTCTGCCGCCGGTCGACCTCACCAAGGTCGAGAGCAACCTGGCCAGCCTGCTGACCTTCCGCGGTGAATTCGACG
Organism: Acidobacteriota bacterium; assembly: GCA_039030415.1. Lineage (GTDB taxonomy): Bacteria > Acidobacteriota > Thermoanaerobaculia > Multivoradales > J023 > JAAELT01. The sequence goes on along the minus strand of JBCCEE010000353.1, from coordinate 6,072 downwards.
AGGCCGAAGCGCGCTACCGCAAAGTGCTCGAAGTGCGTCGAGAGGCCTACGTGCCGCACTCGGCCGACACCGCGCACGCGCTGCGCAGCCTCGGCAACGTGGCGTTCCTGAAGGGCGATTTCTACGCCGCCGAAGCTCAGCTGCGCGAGGCGCTCGAGCTACACCGGGCCGGGGGCAGGGAAGACAGCCTGGCGCGGGCGGCAGTCCTCGCCAGCCTCGGGCGCGTGCTGCACGCCCAAGGGCGGCTCGAGGAGGCGGAAACGGCCCTGGCGGAGACCCTCGCGATCCGTCGCCGCCACCTCGAAGACGACCACCTGCACGTCGCCCTGGCGCGCAAGGATTTGGCCGCGGTCACCTTCGACCTCGGAGAAGACGCGACCGCCGAGGTGCTGTGGCACCATGCTTTGGCGGTGCTGCACGAGCGGCTCGGAGAGGACAGCTGGCAGCTGGCCGACGTCGCCAGCCAGCTCGGGGCGCGCTTGGCGGCTGCTGGGCGGGTTGAGGAGGCACGGGTTTGTCTGCGCGAGGGCTACAGCACGCTGGCGGCAGTGCGTGGCGAAGACGCCGTCTACACGCGTCGAGCGCTCGAGCGGCTGGTCGATCTGGAGTCATTGGCTCCATAGATAGTTTCCGGAACGGCTTCTGGTTTGGCGCTTCTCTTCTGACTTCCCCCTTTGGAAAAGGGGGACCGAGGGGGATTTCTGGAGGCTCATTAGAAGGCGAAGAGAATCCCCCCTAGCCCCCCTTTGCCAAAGGGGGGAACCAGAATTGGGAGGACTGCTGTTCCTTGGCGATGAAGCGCCAAGTGGCGTGATCGCAGGACGCGATCTCGAAAGCACTCGCTGCACTCCGGCTGACCCGTTCGAGGCTCGGACTTCGCATCTTGGGACGAGCCGGGCCGAAGGGTAGCCCTGCCGAACCAGGAGTCGAGGTGATGAGGCAGCACGCAGCGCAGAAAGACATGACGTCGAGGGGCACCCCCGCAGCGCGCCGCGGGAAGTGGCTGGGGTTGGCCTTGATGCTGCTGGCGAGCGTCGCCTCAGGCCAGATCTTGACGCGGGTCGCGAGCCTGGAAGACGCTCCGCTACGCGGCGTATGGTTCACCGCGGTCAGCGCCGACGGACGGTTCCTCTATGCCGCTAGCCGCTGGGCTGGTGCGGTGACGGTCTACCGTACCGACGTCGCGACCGGCAGTCGGAGCTTTGTCGAGGCTCGGTTCTATGCCGAAGACGGGATTCCCGACGTCGCCTATCCCGATGAGCTACTGCTCGCGCCGGGTGGCGAGCATCTCTATGCCGTGGGCAACACGGGCTCGGTGGTGGTGTTCGCTCGCGATGAGGCGAGCGGCCGACTGACGTTCGTCCAAGCGGTGGTGGGCGACGCGACGAACGGTCTGACGTGGATCCGCGCGGCTGCGCTGAGCCCAGATGGCCGGCACGTCTACTTCGAGGGCCGCGAAGGCTTGACGGTTTATGCTCGCGACGTCACGAGCGGGCGCCTGACGTTCCTCGCCGTTGAGCCCGGAGGAGTGCCGGGTCTGGCGTACTCGATCGCGGTGAGTGCCGATGGCCGGCACGTCTATCGCGCTGGCCTGGGTTGGATCGCAGGGTTCGAGCGCGATTCGAACAGCGGTGAGCTGACTCTGATCGATAGTTTCCGCGGGAGTCGACTGCCGAGCATCTCCCAGGCACTGCTCTTTGGGCCCGGCGAGCGTCAGCTCTATGCGCTCGGCGGTACGACCCTCTCGGTCCTAGCGCGTGATCCGGCGAGCGGGCGCGTCAGCGTGCGCCAGCACTTCGAGGATCCGGACGGCGAGCTCGGTCTCCTGAACGGCACCTGGGGCGCGATGGACGCGTCCGGGCGCTTTCTCTATGTCACCAGCAGACCCACCGCCAGGGAGGGGGCTTTGAGCGTGTTCTCGCGCGATCCCGACGATGGCAGCGTCGAGTTTCTCGAAGCGCGCGTTGGTCCCGAGCTCGAGGGTGCCCAGCACGTGACCTTCACCGCCGACGGCAGCCGGCTGCTGGTGGCGGCCTCGGACGCCGAGGAGCTGCTGGTGCTGGTTCGCGATGAATCCACCGGTAGGATCGAACGGGTCGACAGTGAGTCGAGCGGGGCGGGCGGCGTCACGGGGCTGGCCGGGGCTTTCTCGGTGACCGTGGACCCGACCCACCGCCACCTCTACGTCACCGGCCTGCGCGATGATCAGGTCGTGCATTTCATCAAAGACCCGGTTACCGGGGCCGTCGAATTCGTCGGGACCTATTCCGACGGCGAGGGCCTGCGGTCGACGATCGCGTCCGCGATCAGTCCCAACGGCTCCTACCTCTATGTGCTGGGCTGGCGGGGCATCGCGCTGTACGCGCGGGACCTCGACACCGGAGAGCTCGATCACCTCGAGAACTTCACGCCAGACGATCCGGGCATCGGGCAGCTCGTGGCGCCCTGGTCGATGAGCTTCAGTCCCGATGGACGGCACGTCACCATCACCAGCGGGAGCGACAGCATTGTCGGGGCGTTTGGTGGGGTCCACGTCTTCAGCCACGACCCGCTGACCGGCGAGCTGAGCTTCGTCCAGAACGAGCCCAATCCGGTGGCGGTCGACGCGGCCTTCAGCAGGGACGGACGCACTGTGTACGTGACCAGTTTCCTGAGCGATGTGCTGACCGTGTATGAGCGGGATCCGGAGTCGGGCCGACTGACTCCGCTCCAATTCCTGATCGATGATCCGATCGGGGCCTTGGGGCTTCGGAGGCCATGGGGCGTCGAGGTCAGCCCTGACGGACGCGCGGTCTACGTCGCGAGCGATTTCGAAGGGCAGGCTGCCGTCACGTGGTTCGAGCGCGATCCGGAGAGCGGCATGCTGCATCACGTGGGGATCCTCACGGTCTCGGAGCTCGAGGGGTCGGAGTGGCCCCGCGGCCTGGCGATGGCGCCGGACGGTCGCGAGCTCTACCTCACCAACCGCGGCACCAGCATCCTGGCGGTGTTGGCGCGCGATCCGGTGACTGGCGGGGTCCGCGTGTCCGAGATTCACCGGGCGGATGACGAAGGGCTCGCCGCACTGGCGTCCCCGATGAGCCTCAGGGTCAGCCCGGACGGTAGCCGGATCTACGTCGCCAGCTCGGGCCGCCGCAATGCGCTGTCGGTCTGGCGGCGGAATTGCGTCGCGGGGCCGGACGAGCTGTGCCTGCACGACGGGCGCTTCCGCGTCACCGCCGACTGGCGGGATGCCGAGGGGAGGACCGGTGCGGCGCAGGTGGTGCCCGTGGCGTCGGAAACGTCGGGCCTGCTGAGCTTCTTCGACCCCGGGAATTGGGAGGTGCTGCTGAAGGTGCTGGATGGCTGTGATCTCAACTCACACTATTGGGTGTTCGCTGCGGCGACGACTGATGTCGGCATGACGGTCCGGGTCGTCGATACCGTGGCGGGAGTGGGGCAGAGCTACTTGAATCCTGTGGGCCAGGCCGCTCCGGCGGTGAATGACACGCTGGCGTTTGCGACCTGCGCGCTCCAGGAATGAGGCCGTCACCGCGAGCCGCTGGGCAAGTCGGTGAGTCTGTTTGAGGGATTGGCCCGCTGCTTGCCGCTTAGTGAGTAGCAGCGGCACCATCGCACCTCACCTAGCTCTTCACTGATCCCGGTCCGGACGCCGGGACGATGGCGCCGCTGCTTATAATCTGCTCCCGGCTAGCCCAGGCCGGCGGCGTGGCGCAGCTGTTGGTAGCGCGGGTCGTTTTGCAGCTGCTCGAAGAAGGGCTCGATGCGCAGGTAGACCATGTTGGGGGAGCGCTGGGCGAAGGCGGCTTCGAGGGCGGCGATCGCCTGGTCGTTGTCGCCGAGGCCGGCGTAGACGATGGCCAGGCCGTAGGGGTCGCCGTTGGTGCGGGCGACGATGGCGGCGATCTCGCGGGCGAGGTCGAGGGCTTCCTCGCGGCGGCCGGCGCGGGCCAGGGTCCAGCCCAGGACGCTGCGGTGGATGGTCTCATCGGAGTAGCTGTCGGGCTTCTGCCGGTGCGCTTCGAGGGCTGAGATGGCGGCGTCGTAGTCGCCTTTGAGGGCGAGGTTCCAGCTGATGTAGCCGTGCGGCCAGTCGGTCAGGCCGAGCTCGGTGATGCGGCGCAGCTCGTTCAGAGAGGCGTCGTAGCGGCCGGCGTTGAAGTAGACCCAGCCGAGGCCGACGCGGGTGATGCGGTTCAGCGGGTCGAGCTCGACGGCGCGCTGGGCGGTGGCGGCGGCTTCTTCGAAGCGGCCGAGACAGGTCAGCAGGATCGAGTAGCGCTCGTGGGTGAGCGCGTCGCTGGGATTGAGCTCGAGGGCGCGCAGGAAATCGCGCTCGGCGGCCGGCCAGTCCCAGTCGAAGTTGAAGCGCACCATGGCCGAGGCCAGGTAGGCCTCGCCCAGACTGTCGTCGAGCTCGAGGGCGCGGTCGGCGGCTTCGCGGGCGAGCGGCAGCGCTTCAGAGGCCTGCATGTAGCCGAAGCTCGCCAGCCGAGTGTAGTAGAGCGCCAGGCCGGCGTAGGCCGGGGCGTAGTCGGGCGCGATCTCGAGCGCCTGGCGGAACAGCTCGTCGGCCTGGTTGGGCCCTTGGCGGCCGCAGGCGTCGAGGCTTTGACGGCCCTTGAGGAAGAGCTCGTAGGCCTGCGGATCGACCTTCTGCGGTTGTAACGTCTCCGCCTCGTGCGGCTCCGGTTCGCGGCGGGTCGCGGTCTCGGTGCCGTTCAGCAGGCTGCCGATCTCGTGGGTGATGGCGTGCGCCACGTCGCTCTGCAGCGCCAGGATGTCGCTCATCTGGCGCTCGTAGCTCTGCGCCCAGAGGTGGGTTTCGCTGCTCGCGTCCGTCAGCTGGACGGTGATGCGCACGCGGTCATCGGCGCGCAATACCGAGCCTTCGACGATGCCGTCGACGCCGAGGGCGTCGGCGATCTGGCGCGTCGGCAGGGTGCTGCCGCGAAACGCCTGCGACGACCGTCGCGAGATCACCTGCAGGTGGCGGTCGCGGGCCAGCTGGGTGATCAGGGCCTCGGTGAGGCCGTCGGCGAAGTAATCCTGTGCGGGATCCTGTGCCAGGTTGGTGAGCGGCAGCACGGCCAGACGCAGATCGCGGGTCGCGGCAGTGGTGAGGGAATCCGGCGTCAGGAAGCGGCGCGAGGTGGCGTAGCCGCCGGTGACGATCAGCGCGCCGACGCTGAGCAGCACCAGGGCCAGGCGGGCTCGCGGGCCGGCGCGGTCGGGCCGCCAGGATGGGCGAGGCGACTCAGCCGCTTGTTTGACGCCCGGCTCGACGTCATTGGCCGCTTCGGCCGCGTCGGCGGCTGCTGTAACCGTCTCCGGCAGCTCGCGAACGCTGGCCTTGAGCCGATAGCCGCGTTTGGGGATGGTCTCGATGTAGCTGGGATGGTGGGCGTCGTCACCGAGCGCTCGCCGCAGTTCGGCGACGGCGCGGGTGAGCGCTGAATCGGCGACGAAGCGGGTGCCCCAGACGCCGTCGATGATCTCGTCCTTGGTCGCCACGTGGCCGGCGTTGCCCAGCAGAAAGAGCAGCAGCTGGCAGAGCTTGGGCTCCAAGTGGTGGCGCTCGCCGGAGCGCGAGATGCGGTGCAGCTCGGGCTCGAACAGCCACTCGCCAACGCGGTAAGGCGTGAGGTCGGAGGGTCTCGGGCAGTTGGCGATGGCGACGTGAGTCATGGTGGTGGGTGAGGCTCAGGTGGTGGGTTGGGAGCTTTCATGCCTCGCCTGGAGGTACGGCAGGAGGCACTCGAGGTTGCCTTCGAGGCGCGCCCAAGCGCCAGTTCGAGGCTTTCGCGAGGCTTTCCCGAGGCGTCCGAGCGGGCCGAGGAAGACGCTCACGGGGTCGGGATGTAAGCCGAGGCCAGCGCGAGCAGAACCCTCGCGACCCGAGCCGCCCACCCCCGGCAAGCTGTGGCCCATGAGGTCACGACGCCATCACCCACTGTGGATCGAACGGGTCATCGGGGTTTCCGGTCGCTTCCGGCCCCGCGGCGCGCCGCGGGGGGAAGGTGACGTGGGGTGGAACCAACCCGGGGGGGCGGCCCGGGGGGCGGGCCCCCC
>JBCCEE010000352.1:0-9258 GCA_039030415.1 Acidobacteriota bacterium | reverse complement strand
TCTCCCATCAGGTTGGTGCGGGTGCCGGTCTTGGCTCGCGGCTCGCTCTGGCGGAACCCGGGCGTGCCGCGCTCGACGAGGAAGGCCGAGACGCCCCACTTGCCGGCTTCGGGATCGGTGTTGGCGAGCACCAGCGCCATGTCGGCGAGGGGTGCCATGCCGATGTAGATCTTGCGGCCGTTGAGCAGGTAGCCGTCGTCGGTGCGGGTGGCGGTGGTCTGAAGGCTGAGGGCGTCGGAGCCTGAAGCTTCTTCACTCACGCCGTGGCAGCCGATCCACTCGCCTGAGCACAGCCGGGGCAGGAAGCGCTGCTTCTGCTCCTCGCTACCGTAGATCACGATCGGCTCCTGGACGCTCCAGGTCTGGCCACCGAGGGCCAGGGTCAAGCCGTTGTCGCGGCAGCCGTAGCCGACGGCCTCGAGCGTCAGCACGGTCGTGGTCGCGTCGAGGCCCTGGCCGCCGTAGGCTTTGGGCACGTGACAGCCGAGGATGCCGCGCTCGCCGCACAGCTTCCAGTCTTCGTGCGGGAACGTCCCGGCACGGTCGTGCTCGCGGAGCCGCGAGCCCAGCTCAGCACGCGCGAGCTCGATGATCTGCTCTCGGTGGGCGAGCTGCTTTTCGTCGAAAGCAGGAATCATGGGCAATGAGTACCTTAAAATTCACCGCGCTTCAGCGGTATTGACTTCATCGGATCCCGAGGGATGGGCGAAGACTCAAAGACTAGCTGTTCGAGGCTATGGTTGGAAGGAAGGCCATCAGCATTCGGGCGGCAGCGCCGAAATGAGTGGTTGCCCATGGTAGTTTGACCTGGAGAAGCGACTTTTGCAGCAGGAACGCTTGGGCCGTGACGACGAGCCTACGTGGATAGATTTCGAGGCAGGCGATTTACTGCCTTTGACCTATAGTCAGCGACCGATTTGGATTGGCCAGCGCTTGAGTGCGGGCAGTCCGCTTTACAACATGACGTTCGCTTGGGTGCTGCGAGCGGATTTGCAGGTCGACGTTTTCTGCTGCGCCTGGCAGCGGGTCGCTGAGCGCAGTGACGCACTGCGTTCGCGTATCGTCGAGAAGGACGGCGAAGCGCGGGTCGCCATACGGCGTTCCGTCGACGCGACACAGCGGGTTGCGCTGCCCGAAGCCACCCGGGAAGGCTTCCGGAGCTGGTGCCGCGAGCGCAGCGCCCGGCCGCTCGATCCCTCGCGCTCCCTGGTCGACAGCGTGCTGGTTCCGCTGGCGAACGATGGGGTCGGCTGGTACCTGAACCTGCACCACCTGATCACCGACGCCTGGTCGACGGTGGTGCTCTATCGGCGGGTGGCGGCCGAGTACGAGGCGCTGCTAGCGGGCGTTGAGTTTGGCTCCGCTATGCCCGAGTCTGCCGCCGCCGAGCCGCAGCCCTCCTACTACCGGACGGCTCAGGTTTTGATCGAAAGAGCCGAGAGCGCGAGACCAGCCGTTCGCGACGCCGCGCGTCAGCATTGGGAGCAGCGCCTGGAGCGCGGCGGGCGGGCGATTCCGTGCTACGGCCGGGCTGCCGAGCCAGCGGGCACCGCCAGCCACCGTTCTACCCTGAGGCTCGACCCGGCGCGCTGGCAGGCGCTCGACGCCTTGTGCGATCAGCCGGGCTTCACGAGCCTGTCGCGGGAGCTGTCGCGCTTCGCGCTGTTCGCGACCCTGCTGGTGAGTTTCCTGCATCGCATCAGCGGCAGGTCAGAGCTCGGTTTCGACGCCCCGATCGCCGGCCGGCCGAGCGCGGACGCCAAGCGCGCTCTGGGACTGTTCATCGAGATGTTCCCATTCGGCGTGACGGTCGAGCGCCAGGAGACGTTTCGGTCGTTGGCCGGCAAGTGCCTGGAGGAAGCCGGGCAGTTCCTGCAGCACGCCCGTCCCGGCTCCAGCTCGCTGTCCGGCCGGGCGGCGAGCAATGTGGTGCTCAACTACTTCCCGCAAGCCTTCGGTGAATTCGCCGGTCAGCCAGCGGAGGTGGAGTGGGTGCATCCCGGCCATGGGGACACAGTGCATGCGCTGCGCCTGCAGGTCCATGATTTCGGCGGCACCGGCGGCCTCACCCTGCATTTCGACTTCAACGAGCGGGCGTTGCCGGAGCGGCTGCGCCAGCGCGCTCTGCAGCACTTCGAGCACCTGCTCGAAGCGCTGCTCGACGATCCGGATCGCCGCATCGCCGGGGTCGATCTGCAGACCCCGGAAGAGCGCCATGCGATGACCCGGCTGAACGCCACCGCCGGCGAGCCGCCGAGCCGCACGGTGGTCGAGCGCTTTCTGGCCTGCGCCAACGCCTCTCCCTCGCATCGGGCGCTGCGCCAGGGCGAGGATACCCGGACGTTCGCTGAGCTCGAAGCGCAGAGCTCGGCGCTGGCGAGCACGCTGCTGCAGGCGGGCGTCACGGCCGGTGATCGGGTGGCGATCATGGCGAGACGCTCGATCCCGGCGGTGGTGGCGGTCTTGGCGACCCTACGGATCGGTGCCGCCTATGTGCCGATCGACCCGGCTTATCCACGCGGTCGGCGTGCCAGCATCCTGCGTAGCTCTGCGGCCCGGCTGCTGCTGGTCGGCGAGGGCGTAGCGGAGCAGCCGACGCCGGATGGCGTGAGCCGCGTCGCGATCGTGCCTGCTATCGTCGAGGGCGGGGAAGCGCAGCGCTCGGGGGGCCAAGTGGATGCCACCAGCCCGGGTCTGGCAGACCTTGCCTACATCCTCTACACCTCGGGCTCGACGGGGCAGCCCAAGGGCGTCAGCGTCGAGCACCGCGGCCTCTCGAGCTACCTGGAGTGGGCGGAGCAGGAGTACGTGCGCGGCGAGCACATGAGCTTCCCGCTGTTCACGTCGCTGTCGTTCGACCTCACCGTCACCAGCCTGTTTCTGCCTCTGATCAGCGGCGGTACGCTCGAGATCTACCCGGAGCCGGAAGGTCCGGTGGATTCCGCCCTGGTGGACGTGGTGCGGGCCGATGCGGTCGACTTCATCAAGCTCACGCCGTCTCACCTTAGCCTGTTCCTGCAGATGGATCGCGGCGGCGAGCGCATCCGCCGCATGGTGGTGGGCGGTGAAGACTTCAAGACGCAGCTGGCGTCCGAGGCGCATGCTCGGCTCGGCGACAGGTCGGGCGACAGCCCGGGTGACACGGTGGAGATCACCAACGAGTACGGGCCGACCGAGGCGGTGGTGGGCTGCGTGGCCCATCGCTTCGATCCGTCGAAAGACGTCGCGTCGCGGGTGCCGATCGGCGGGCCGGCGGATCTCGTTGGCGTCGAGATCTTGAACCATGCCGGAGCGCCGGTGCCGGAAGGGGTGGCGGGCGAGCTGTGGGTGTCGCGACCCGGCCTGGCCCGGGGCTACCGCGGCCTGCCGCGGCGCACCGCGGAGAGCTTCCAGCCGTCGACCGTCGGCGTCGGCGAGCGGCGCTACCGAACCGGCGACCGGGTAAGAGTGGCGCAGCCCGGCTCGCTGGAGTACCTCGGCCGGCTCGATCGGCAGGTGAAGCTGTCGGGCTACCGCGTCGAGCCCGCCGAGATCGAGGCGACGCTGCTGGCGCTGCCGAGCGTCGAACAGTGTGCGGTGGTCGCGCGGCGTCGCGACCCGCAGCGTCAGGATCCGGCAGCGCAGATAGCAGCGGCCGGCGAAGTCCGCCACTGTACGAGCTGTGGCCTGCCGTCGGACCACCCGCGGGCGGTCTTTGACGACCAGGGCGTCTGTGGCGTCTGCCGCTCGTACGAGGCGATTCGCGAGCATGCCCAGGCCTACTTCAAGACCATGGACGATCTGCGCGAGCTGTTCGCCGAGTCGCGGCGAGCCCGCCAGCCGGCGGACCCTGAAGCCTACGACTGCATGCTGCTGCTCAGCGGCGGCAAGGACAGCACCTACGCGCTCTGTCGCCTGGTCGAGATGGGGCTGCGCGTCTACGCCTTCAGCCTCGACAACGGGTACATTTCCGACCACGCCAAGGACAACATCCGCCGGGTGACGCAGCAGCTCGGGGTGCCGTTCGAATTCGGCACCACGCCGGCCATGAACGCCATCTTTCGCGACAGCCTGATGCGTTTCGCCAACGTCTGCCAGGGCTGCTTCAAGACTATCTACACTCTTGGCACCCAGCGCGCCAAGCAGCTCGGCATTCCGATCATCGTCACCGGCCTGTCGCGCGGGCAGATGTTCGAGACCCGGCTCACCGAGGAGATGTTCCGCGACGGTCGCTGGCGTCCCGAGGAGGTCGACGCCGCGGTGCTGGCGGCGCGCAAGGCCTACCACCGGGTCGACGATGAGGTGTCGCGCTCGCTCGACGTCAGCCTGTTTCGAGACGACCGGATCTTCGAAGCGATCCAGTTCGTCGACTTCTACCGCTACTGCGACGTCGATCTGACCGAGCTCAAGGAGCACCTGGCGCGCACCGTGCCGTGGGTGCGACCGAGCGATACCGGCCGCTCGACCAACTGCCTGATCAACGATGTCGGCATCTTTGTCCACAAGCAGCAGCGAGGCTTTCACAACTATGCGCTGCCCTACAGCTGGGACGTGCGCATGGGTCACAAGACGCGTGACGAGGCCCGCGCCGAGCTCGAAGACGAGATCGACATCGGCTTCGTGCGCCGCACGCTGGCCGAGATCGGCGGCGACGTCGACCTCCTGACCTCGGACGGCAGCGCGCCGCAGCTGGTGGCCTACTATGTCGCCACGCCAGGGGAGGCCGGTGCGGAAGAGCTCAGCGAAGAGACGCTGCGGCGTCAGCTCGCCGAGCATTTACCGTCGCAGCTGATCCCTGCCCACTTGCACCGGCTGGAAGCCCTACCGCTGACCGTGCACGGCAAGGTGGACGAGGCGGCGCTGCCGCGCTTCGAGACCGGCCAGGGGGCCGAGGTGGTCTATCGCGCGCCCGAAGGGCCGGTAGAGGAGTTTCTGGCCGAGGTCTGGCAGCAGCAGCTCGGCGTCGAGCGGGTTGGCGCGGACGATCACTTCTTTCAGGCGGGCGGCACGTCGCTGGGGGCGATGGAGGTGATGATCCACCTGTGCCAGGAGTTCGATCTCGACCTGCCGCTCGAGACGCTGTTCGCCCACCCCACGCTGAGCAAGCTGGCGCGAGCGGCGGAAGATCAGATCCTGGCGGACGTGGCAGAATTCAGTGAAGCGGAACAGCAGCAGATGCTCGCTGGTGCCGGCGTCGATCCGTAGGACCGCATCCCAAACGGGAGCCTGTGCCGGTACAATCGTTCGGGTGAAGCGAGCCCTTCCCACCCGACCCTCAGCGATCGTCTCGAGATGGACTCTGTGAGCCTCATTCGGGGGCGGGGACGGTAATCGAATTGCGTTTGGGAAGACGCAGCGGGCAAAACTTGCCGTCGTCGAAGCGGGCGTGGGCGATAAAGGTGTGCTCGCCTGGCGACAGCTGGTCGGCCGTCAGCTGCAGGCCCCAGCCGGTGACCAGCAGGGCGTCCTTCTTGGTCGCCTTGCGCACGTCGGTGCGCCGTCGGTCGACGGCGGCGGAGCGCGGCAGCGGCTCGCCGTTCATGGAGACCACCACCTCGGGGGCCGGCTGTCCGGAGCGTGGATCGAACGCCCAGCCCCACAGCACCACGCCGCCCGCATCGTGCAGCCGCACGCCGTCCAAGAAGCCGCACCGGCGCTTCGCGATCAGCTTGTCCGGGGTGATCTCGAACGCCGCCGGTGCCACCGTACGATGGAACGGGCGCACGACCGCGGGACCCGGGCGGGACTGCACCAGCCAGGTAGCCAACCCGAACAGCAGCACGACCGCGCCGGCGATCTGTAGGCCAAGAGAGCGTCGCAGATCAAGCGGCATGGGGGGTGCTCGCGGGCCTCACAGGGGGCTCGTCTCGTGAGTGAAGTGCGCAGATGGCTCGAGTCGCAGTGGCTGCTGCTCGCCACGGCGACGCTGGCTGGCGCTCTCTTGCGGCTGGCGATTGCACCTCATTTCGATTTCTTTGGTGACGAGCTGTTCACGCTGGAATGGTGTCAGCGGTCGGTGAGCGAGATCTTAACGAGCTTCCACCCCGGAATCACCATGCACCTCTACCTCTTGTGGATGAAGCTGTGGAGCGCCGTGGCGGGGACGTCGCCGCTGGCCATGAAGCTGCCGTCGCTGATCGCTGGCGTCGCGCTGATCCCGAGCGTAGCCTGGCTCGGCTGGCGTTGGCTGGGCGCGCCGTCGTCGAGCTCGGCCGGTGCGGACGGGGCCGGTGCGGACGCGGCGGCGCCCCGCCTGGACGGCCGAACCGCGGCGGTGATGGTGGCGCTCGTCGTCGCCAGCAGTCCCCTCATCCACTACTCGCGAACGGCCCGGGTCTACGCCATCCTGGTGCTCGGCACGGTGTTCTCGATGATGCTGTTCGCGCAGGCGATGAAGACGGGATCGAAACGGGTGCTGGTTGGCAGCTCGTTGCTCAACGCGGCGCTCATGGCGATGTCGCTGCATGCCGTCTACGTCCTGCTGGTGCAGGCGGTGAGCGCCGTCATCGAAAGCCTGGGGCCGGCGCGGCGTGGCTTCCGTTGGCTGGTCGCGGTGGCGGCGAGCCAGGTGATGACCGGCGTGCTGTCGCTAGCGTTTTACGCCATGGCCCTACCCAAGATCATAGGGCAGTTCTCGGACTCTTCGATTACCACCACCGCATCGTACATGGTGACGCAGCCGTTGGCCTACCGTCCAAAGTTCTTCCTTCAGCTCTGGCTGCCGTTCTCCTGGAACCACACGGCCTGGCCTGGCGTCATGCTGGTGCTGATGCTGGTCGGAGCCGGGCTCGCCATCTGGCGGCTGGGTTTTCCCGGGCGTCTGCTGGTTGTGTGGGCGACGGTGCCGCCGCTGTTCTACTTCATCGTGCCGTTCGGATTCGTCCCCGACAGCATCGCGCGCTACCTCGTGCCGGTGGTCGTTGCCCAGCTGGCGCTGGTCGCCGTAGCGCTGACCCAGCCGCTGCGCTGGTTGCCGAGGACTGAGCGCTGGCCGACCCTAGTCTTCTTCTTGGCGGCCATGGCCTTCACCATGTCCCACGGCTGGACGCGTCAGCAGCTCTTCTTGCAGTCCGAGCCCAGCGCCCGGACACTGCGTCACCTGGTAAATATCGTACAGCCCGGTGATCTAGTGACGAGCTATCCCGGCCATCACGACGCGCTGATCGCCGAGAGCGCAAGTCTCGAAGCAAGTGCCCTGGCGGATCTCGTCAACGCGCCGCGGATGGCGCGGCCCGGGCGCCTGCTCATCGTCCTGCGGGAAGTGCCGGAGGGTCTGGGCTGGTGGCTACGCTACTTCGAAGGCTTCGAAGTTCGCGGGCCGGGCTACGTCCACCGCTTCTACGTGTTGATCTCGCCCCGGCTAGTGGCGGGTCCCGACGCTTTGGTCGAGCCGCTGCGCCACTTCTACTACGGCTTCCTACACATCATGGCCGAAGAGGGCAGGCTGCACCGCTACGGCAGCTTTGGGTTCGATCAGCTGCGGCGCGTTCACCGTCGCCTGGGCCGTCTGGCGCTCCAGGCGGGGGACGAGGCGGAGCACGCCGAGCACGTGCGGCTTTCCCGGAATCCCCGGGCTTGGCTGGGGGAAGACTTTGACGCGCCGAGGGTGATGAAAGTCCTGAGCCAGGCGGAGGCAGCGGATCTGGAAGCGCTCCAGGACCGAGCCCAATAGCTAGATCGCATCCGATAGCGGTGTTTGGAGCTGGTAGGTCGCGCTGGTAGAACGAGCACGGCCGAGGACTGTTTGAGCTGGTAACGCATTTGGAGCTCATAGCGCCTGGAGAGCAGCGATTTATGCAGCTCGATCTGGGCCGGCGAGTTTGCGAGGTCGCGCGCAGTCTACCGAGCGCGACCGTCTATCGAACGTTATTGGATGGAATTCAGCTAGCGGCCGAAGACGGCATGCGCCAGGACGGCGAGACGCTGACCAAGGCTGAGCTCGCGAAAGGTGGCGATCTTGGAGTTGGTGTCGGTGTAGAGCTGCAGGCGCCGGGCGCGATCGCGAAAGCGGCGGAACTCGAGATGGTTGATGCGCATGGCCGGGCGGTAGACGGTGCGCAGCTCCGGACTTCGAGTCGCCAGGCGGTGCACGAGCTCGCTGTCGGCGGCGCGCTGCCAGGTCAGGAACGGGCCGAGCTCGGCGAACACCGAGGCGCGCACCGCCATGTTGTTGCAGTAGGCGAAGCGGTAGGCCGGGTCGCGGTGGCCGAGCACATAGGCGGTCTTGGCGTTCTCGTAGGCCGCCAGCAGACGCAGCGTGAGGGAGGCGTCGTCCGGGTAGCGGCAGTGGCCGAGCAGCACCGCGACGTTCGGATCGCTCAGCCCGTCCAGGATCGTGCTCAGCCAATCGGGGTCGGGAGTGCAGTCGGCGTCAGTGAAGGCGATCACTGAAGCTTGGGCCTGCTGAATGCCGGTGTTGCGCGCGGCGTAGGCTCCCGGCGTCGACTCGTGGAGCAGGGTGACGCCGTCGTAGCGGGCGGCGATGGTGGCGGAATCGTCGCTCGAACGGTTGTCGACCAGCAGGATCTCGTAGGCGACGCCGGTCTCCTGCGCCAGCAGCGACTCGATACACGCCGCCAGCGTGGCCGAGCTGTTGTAGAACGGCACGATGATCGAGACCTGGGGCTCAGAGACTTGCGGCCCCATCGCCGACGTCGTGTTGCTCATGCCGCCCGCTCGCGCAAACGCGTATAGAGCTCATGGCGCAGGCCGCGCTGCGCCGTTTCGAGCTGCTGCGGGCTCAGCCCGGAGCCCGCGGACGACGCGGCGGGCCGCACGCCGTCACCGACCCCCGCCTTCCAGCGCTCGCCGTCGGCGATCAGGCGTTCCGCACCCTGGCCGTAGCGCTCGGCCAGCCCTTCCTCCCACTCCAGGCCGAGCGCACCCAGCAGCGGCTCGAGCGTGGCTTCCGGCTGACGCGTCAGATCCTCATAGAACACGAAGTGATCGTTGGGGCGGCGCAGTCGACTCAGCGAGAAGGCGACGTCGCGGTTCCAGCGTTGGATGCAGGTGGCGAGGTCGTAGCGCTGCGGCCAGGAGCGAGACGCCGCGAGCAGCGAGGCGACGGTGTCAACGCCGTCGCGCAGCACGTGGACGAAGTGCGTTCGCTCGCTGAGGCGCTCGAGGAACGGGAGGTAGCGCAGGTGGCGCGGCGTCTTCTCGATCCAGCCCGCGAAGCCGCGGCTGAGTGCGAGCTGGTCGAGCACCGCCAGCAGCTGGCGCCCCACCCGGCGGCTCGCCAGCGGCAGCAGGCGTCCCGTCGCGAGACGCGGCGCCGGC
>JBCCEE010000351.1:0-9265 GCA_039030415.1 Acidobacteriota bacterium | reverse complement strand
TGTCGCTGCAGGGGCTGAAGCGGCGCATGACGCAGCTGGGTCTCGACACTTCGCCCGCGCGGTAGAGCTGGCCTCCAAGCGATGTCCAGCTAGACCTGGACATGCCGAGACGTCCGCGGTCTTGGCGCGATGTCCACGGACATCCCTAGGGGCTCGAGCTCAAAACGGTTGCCGAGAGGCTGAAGAGCCCGAGAAATAAACCTTTCTCGAGCCATTGGCGATCTTTCTTCGCCGGGGTTTTCCAGTTGGCACAGCGGTTGCTCTAAGAGCAGGTATCCCTCGGATAACGCCGGGCCCGGCAACACGTCCCAACAATCAGAAGACTGAAACTCTCAGGACTGAAAACCTCAGGAGACTGTAATGTCACTTTACAGCAAGTCTATCGACAATAATTTCATTATACGCGACAGCTACAACCTCTACCAATCCCCGGACATTGTTCCGTGGGGGCCGAAGGAGCTCGACAACCCTTCCTATCTGCTCGACACCTGGCATCAAGATGTCGGCCGCAACCCGACTCGCGGTGAGATCAACTACGTCTACGTTCGCGCCCAGAATCGCACCAACGTCACCCAGTCGACGCGCATTTACCTTTATGTTGTGGTCGGCGGCCAACTGTTTACGGACCCCAGCAGCTGGACGCCGCTGAAGGCGGCGAACAACCAGGACTACGTCGAGATCTCCGCGGGCCCTGACGGCAGGGTCGTGGCGCCGGCGGCGTTTCGCTGGAAGGTGCCGCGCGATGCCCCCAACCACAACTGCTTCGTGGCGATCGCCAGCAACTCGGACAACCCGCTGCCGCCGGGCGGCTTCAAATCCAACGCTCAATTCTCCTACTGGGCCAGCCACAATGCGGGCGTCGCCTGGCGCAACGTTTCTCTGCTGCCGGCCGGCTCCGCGACCCAGATTCAAAAATCGCTACCGTTCGCCAATCTGAACGACGAGCCGACGCGATTCGGGTTCTGGGTCGAAGTCACCGGCCACCTGGACGGCCTGCCTTCGATCACCGCTCAATGCGCCGAGGAGGGGCCGGACCCGAAGATCGACTGGGAGCAGCCCAATTCCACCACCCTGTTCGAAGTTTCACGACTACCCGGACACTTCAAGGGAATTCTCGACGTCACGGTGAAGCTGCCCGACACCTACCACTCGTGGCCAGCTGGAGTGGATGTCGCAACCCGGTACTACGACATAACTGCGCCTCCTGCCATGGGCTTGCCGGGTCAAATGATGATGATGGGCGCCTTCACCGTCCGCGGCTGAGGCACGAAACGTAGCTCAACCCAATAAACCCCTCATAAAAACCTTTCGAAACAGGAGATAGACCATGACCCTTTTGCTTCCCGGCGTCGAGCCGATCGTCAAGAATGGCCAGCTGCAGTTCGTTACGACGTCCAAACATGACACCACCGGCTCCAAGGCGCCGCATCTGCAGATCGAGCATTCTTACCACACCAAGGCCCACTTCGTGCATGAGCAGGAGCATCACCACGTGCTGGCGAGCTACATCACGCTCAAGAACCTCAGCCAGGAGGTGACGCTCAGCAACATCAAGGTTTACATCGATTTCGACGATACGGCCCAGTCGCTGGACGCCTACATCTGCGACGCCGAGGGCACGCACCTGGTGCTGCAGGATGATTACAAGATCGTCTTCGACCAGCCGCTCACTCCGGGCGCGAGCTCGGCCCAGCGGCAGTACTTCTGGACGGTGAAGCATCGCGGTGCGCCCGAGCTGCACCAGAGCAAGAACTTCACCGTCACCCCCAACATCAGCCCGGCGTTCTCCGTTCACTATACGGAGGCCGCGATGTTCTCCTCCGACGTCACCGAGGTCGAAGTCGGCTCGTAGCTCGCATCTAGCGACAACGCGGTTTGGCGCTTCGTCGCCAAGGAACAGCCGACTGAGTTGTCGAGAGTCTGCTGTAGGGGCGCAAGGCTTGCGCCCGTGTTCGGTAAGCCTGCGAGCTCCGATTGGCCGACCCATGTGCAGCTCGAGAACGCCAACGGTTTGCCACAATCGATCGCGGGCGCACCGCCGTGCGCCCCTACGTGAATCCCCAACCCAACAACCTTCGAGGAGCTCAAGCGTGATTCAAGAAACCAACGGGGTCTGCATCGGCTACGACGACGACAACCAGCTCGTTCTACTCGAGGCTCCAGACAGCTCGGCGCCGATGGTACCTCCACGATTCACGGTGCCCTTCGGCGCTACGGTCCACTTCCGGTTCTATGTCAAGACCGGCCTCGCCGTGACGTTCGCGAATCCGGCGATCACCTGGTACGACCCGGCGACGAAGCTGTCGCTCTCTCCGCCGTCGAATGTCGCGTCACTTCACGTGGATGCGGCGAGAAAGACCTTGAGCTTCGACTATCAAAGCTCGAGTGTCAGCACGTCGACCGAACATCATTTCTGGCTCGACATGCTGGATGGAGCGACGCCGATTCGGATTGGCGGCCCTACGCCATCGGACCCTTCGGTACGATTCGCCGACCCGGTCGACCCGACGATCGTCGACGTCGGTGACCAGTAGCGGATGCCGGGCACCGTCGTCACTCCAGCGCCTCGAGCCCGGCTCGAATCGGGTCGAACCACGGGAACGAGAACCAGCGCTGGTGGACGCCCAGCTGCAGGGCGCGCTGGGCGTTCCACTGCGCCGAGGCGGTGTCCCCCACCAGCGCGAACACCAGGGCCGCTTCGTAGGCGGTCATCGGGTTGTCGGGGGCCAGGCGCAGCGCCTCCTGGGCCGCCGCCACCGCCTGCGGCACGCGCTCGAGGTGGGCCAGCGCCTGGGCCCGCACGGTGAGCAGCTTCTGCGGGTCGGGGTCGGCGGCGGCGCGCTCCAGCACCTGCTCGTAGAACGCCGCGGCGGCGGTCCCTCGCCCGGCGAGCAGCTCGGCGTCGGCCAGGTTGAGCAGGGTGAAAGGCGAGCCCGGCGCCTGGTCCAGAGCCTGCCGGAAGCGCTCGGCGGCCTCATCGTAGCGCCGCGCCAGCATCAGCGCGGTGCCGAGGTTGGTCAGCTCGGCGGATTCGGGCGAGCGTTCGACCAGCGCTTCGTAGAGCTCGGCGGCACGCTGCGGACTGCCGCTCATCAGCTCGAGCTGGGCCAGGCGCGACAGCGCCTCATAGTGGTTCGGCAAACGCTCGAGCGCCGCTTCCAGCGCTCGCCGGGCGCCGGCGATGTCGCCGCTGCGCGACAGCATGCCGCTGTAGTCGATGAAATAGCCGTAGGACGGCAGCCGTTCGAGCACCCGCTCCATCAGGGCGAGGGCCGCGGCGGTATGACCGCCCTTTTCGAGCCATCGCGCCCGCTGGTAGTCGGCCCGCACGTTGCCCGGATGGAGGCGTTCGAGCGTCGCCAAGGCCTGCTCCGCCGCCTCGCTGTCGCCGGCGATGCGCGCCAGGTGGGCCTGCTGGATCAAGACCCGCGGGTCGCCCTCGGGGGCGACGGCCCCGGCGCGATCGAGCGCGCTCTCGGCACGGCTGAGCAGAGCCGGATCGCGCGACTCCTGAAACGCCGTCAGCAGCACCCTCATCTCGAATAGCGACAGCTGCGGATAGCGCGGCGAGGTGCGCTGCAGCCGCTCGAGCTCGACGAGCAGCGCCTCGACGGAGAGTCCGGCGTGACGCTGCCGGAACTGCCGGTTGAGCCGCAGGTAGTCGCGGTAGTCCTCGGGCTGGACCTCGAGGCGGGCGGCTCCCGGCCGCGCCGGGCGCTTGGGATAGGCCTGGGGCAAGTGGGCGATCACCGCCCGACTGACTTCGAGCAGCTCGCCGGGGTCGATCGCCAGCGCCCGGGACCACAGCAGGCGGCCATCGTCGCCGTCGCGGCGCTGCAGCTCGAGCTGACACAGGAAGGCACCGCAGTCGAGCCGCGCCGCCATCACTTCGTCGGCGCCGGCGGCGCGGGCCAGCACCATCGGGTCTTCGAGGCCTGCTTCGGGCGCGCTCAGGGGGGAGACCGAATGGAGCTCGAGCAACCCCTCGTGCAGCCCGGAGCGCACCGCGCTGGCCACCAGGTCCTGCTGGCGCGCTTCGGGGCTCTCGGAGACCGCGACCACTTCGGGCACCACGACGTAGAGCGGCGCCGGCGCACGCAGCAGGCGCCACGCGCCGAACGCCAGCAGCACCACGCCGGCGAGCACCAACGCCAGGACGCCCCAGCGGCGCGATCCGGGCGCTGCGCTGGCGGCGGGCTGCGCAGTCTCAACCCGCTCGGGCTCGGGCGCCGCGGCGGTCGCTGGCGCGGCGGCCTTCGGCGCAGCGCCCCCCGGCGCGTCCCTCGGCAGCCCCCGCCACAGCGTGCTGCTGTTCAGAGTCTCGTCGTCGAGCTGCTGTGCGTCGCCCGAGCCGTCGTTCGCCGGGACGGTTCGCGCTGGCTTCAGCTCAGCCACCAGATCGTCGAGATCGAGCAGCGCCTGTTCGGCGCTGGCCGGCCGGTAGCGCGGATCCTTCTCCAGCAGCCGGCCGATGAACGCGGCCAGCGTCTCGGGCACCGCCGGGTTGATGGCGTGTGCCGGCGGCGGGTGCCAGGTGCAGATGCGCTGCATGGTGTCGAGCCGCGTCTCGCCCTTGAAGGCGCCCTTACCCGTGGCCATCTCGTACACCAGGCTGCCGAGCGAGAAGAGGTCGGAGTGTGGACCGACCTCGTCACCCTGCACCTGCTCGGGCGACATCGCGGTGAGCGTACCGAGCAGCGCATCGTCACGCGAGATCTGAGTCTCGATCGCTTCGAGCCCGAGATTCTTGGCCAGGCCGAAGTCGAGAATCTTGGCCTGCTCGCCCAGACGCGCCGCGTCTGAGCGGCCCACGTCTGAGCGGCCACCGTCTGGGCGGCCCACGTCTGGGCGGCCACCGTCTGGCCGGCCACCGTCTGGGCGGCCACCGTCTGGGCGGCTAGAGTCCGGGTGACCTGTACCGGGCGTGATCATGACGTTTTCGGGCTTGAGGTCGCGATGCACGATGCCCGCGGCGTGAGCCGCCGCCAGGCCAGCCAAGAGATCGCTGGTCAGCTTCGCCACCCGCAGCGGCTCGAGCGCGCCGGCGCTCAGCACCCGACGCAGCGAGGAGCCCGCCACCAGCTCCATGACGATCCAGTCGCAATCTTCGGTCTCGACCCAGTCGTAGACCTGCACGATGGCCGGATGGTGCAGCCGGGCGATGGACCTGGCCTCGCGCCGGAAGCGCTTGCGCACCTGGCTGGGCTCGTGCTTGCCGGACCAGAAGCGCTTGAGGGCTACCGAGCGGTCGAGCCGCGCGTCGTAGCCGGCGTAGACCTCCCCCATGCCGCCTCGCCCCAGCAGGCGATCGAGTCGATACGGACCGACATACTCTGGCTCGACCGATCCTGACTGCGGCCTCATCGATGAGGCTGAAGGCAGGTCGGAGTTGGCTCGGTTGCGCTCATGGAGCCCCTCGTCATGGAACGCACGATCCTGCCGATCTTATCCCAGCCCCCAGACGCGCAAAAGGCCGGGCGAATGCCCGGCCTCCTGCGCACTAGCTGCCCGCGACCCTACGGCTGGTAGGTGACGACGAGCTGCGGATGACGCGAGCTGTTCGAGTTGTCGCCCGAGTAGTAGCCCATGTAGTCGTTGCCGCTGTCGTCGTTGTCGTCGAGGTCGAAGAAGATCCGCAGCTGCGTGCGGCCGCTGTCGTTGATGGCGGCCAGGCCGGCGGCGTTGAGGCTGCCTTCGGACCAGTCGCCGTTCGACGGCGGGTTGGAGAGCGAGGCGACCTGGCTGGCGGTGGCGGCCGCCTGGAAGTCGCTGTTCTCGATCGCATTCGAGCCCGAGAAGGCGCCGGTCTGGATGTCGACCCAGCAGGTGCCGTGGGTGGTGAACGGGTTGGTGCCCGTCACCTTGCCGCGCTGCAGCCTCAGGTCGGCCGACAGGATGGTGGCGCCAGCTGGGATCGACGAGGTGTCGAAGGAGACAATCGCCTTGTACTGGCGATCCCGCCGCTGGTCGCCGGGCCTCAGGGCACTGGACCCGGCTCCGGTGTTGTTGCGGGCGCCGCCGACGTTCGAAGTCTCGTTCGACTCCCGCACCCAGCCGTCTTCCGCGCCGATCGAGGTGAAGGTCACGGTGACCGGCGGCAGCTTGACGGTGAGGGTGATCGAGGCGACGGCGGTGAGGCCGCCGGAGTCGACGACGGAGGCGGTGATCACGTGCGTGCCGAGCGACAGCGACGAGGTGCTGAACGAGCCGCCCGTGCCGATCGCGCCGTCCAGGCTCGAAGACCAGGACAGGCTTGCCGTCAGGTCGCCGTCCTCAGGATCGCTCGCCGTACCCGTGAACGTCACCGAGTCACCCTGGTCGAAAATCGAGCCGTCCGCCGGGGCGGTGATGCCAGCGCTCGGCGCGGCGTTCACCGTCAGGGTGATGGCCGCACTCGCCGGCAGCCCGCCGGCGTCCGTCACCGAAGCGGTGATGACGTGCACGCCGGCCGACAGCGATGACGTCGCGAACGAAGCCCCGCTGCCGATTGCACCGTCGAGGCTCGATGTCCACGACAGGCTCGCGGAGAGATCGCCGTCTTCCGGGTCGCTCGCCGTACCGGTGAACGTCACTGCCGAGCCGGCGTTGGCGGTCGAACCGTTGGCCGGAGCCGTGATGCTCGCACTCGGACCGGCGTTCACCGTCAGGGTAATGGTGTCGCTAGCAGACAGCCCACCCGCGTCGCTCACCGAAGCCGTGATCACGTGCGTACCGGCCGACAGCAATGACGTCGTCACCGAGCCGCCGCTACCCAACACACCGTCGAGATCCGAAGACCAAGACAGGCTAGCCGTCAAGTCACCATCCTCAGGATCGCTCGCCGTACCGGTAAACGTCACCGAGTCGCCCGCGTTGACCGTCGTACCGTCAGCAGGAGCGGTGATCCCAACGCTGGGGCCAGCGTTCACCGTCAGGGTGATCGTGTCGCTAGCGGTCAACCCGCCCGCGTCGCTCACCGAGGCGGTGATTACGTGCGTCCCGGCCGACAGCGATGACGTCGTCACCGAGCCGCCGCTACCCAAAGCACCATCGAGATCCGAAGACCAAGACAGGCTCACCGTCAGGTCGCCATCCTCAGGATCGCTCGCCGTACCCGTGAGGGTTACCGAGTCACCCGCGTTGACCGTCGTGCCGTCGGCCGGAGCCGTAATGCTCGCGCTGGGGCCGGCATTCACCGTCAGGGTGATCGTGTCGCTGGCGGTCAACCCACCCGCGTCGCTCACCGAAGCGGTGATCACGTGCGTGCCGGCCGACAGTGACGACGTCGTCACCGAGCCGCCGCTACCCAACGCACCGTCGAGGTCAGAGCTCCAGGACAGGCTCGCCGTCAGGTCACCTTCGTCATAGTCGCTGGCGGTGCCGGTGAGGGTGACGCTGGCGCCGGCGTTGACGGTGGTGCCGTCGGCCGGGGCCGTGATCGCCGCCGTCGGCGCGGTGTTGTCGACGGTGATGTTGGCGACGTAGAAGCCGGTGAGGCCGCCGCTGTCGGTCACCGAAGCGGTGATGACGTGGGCGCCCTGAGACAGGTTGGCGGTGAACGACGCGCCGCTGCCGATCGCGCCGTCGAGATCCGACGTCCAGCTCAGGCTGGCGGCGAGATCGCCGTCTTCGATGTCGTCCGCCACGGCCGAGAAGGCGATGGCGTCGACGGTGACAAAGGTCGAGCCGCCGGCCGGCGTCACGATGGTGACGGTCGGCGCGGTGTTGGCCGGGTCGATGGTGATGTTGACCGACGCGTAGCCGTTGAAGCCGGCCGAGTCCGTCGCCACCGCGGTGATCACGTGCGCGCCCTCGGTGAGGATGCGGAAGATCGTGCCGCCGGTGCCGAGGTTGCCGTCGCGATCCGAGAACCACTGGATGCTGGCGGTGACGTCACCGTCGTCGAAGTCCGTGGCGGTAGCCGAGAGCTCGACCGCGACGTCGGCACCGAAGTTGGCGCCATCAGCGGGCGAGTTGATCGTCGGCACCGGCTCGGTGTTGTCGACCTGGATCGCCACCGAAGCCTCGGCGCTGCGGCCACCGCTATCGGTCACCGCGGCGGTGATGACGTGGGTGCCGATCGACAGGTTGGCCGAGAAGCTGCCGCCGCTGCCGATCGCACCGTCGAGGTCCGACGTCCACACCAGGCTGGCCGAGAGATCACCGTCCTCGGGATCGCTCGCCGTGGCGGCGAAGGCGATGCTGTCGGCGCTGACGAAGACCGAGCTGTCGGCCGGCGAGGTCAGGTCGACGCTCGGCGGCAGGTTGGTCGGCACGATTACCGTCGCCTCCGCGTGGGAGCTGAACGAGCCGTAGGCGTCGCTGTACGAAGCCAAGATGGTGTCGCCGAGCTGGGTTTGAAGCAGGCCGTCGAAGTTGTCCGCTACCGGGTTGTCCTGCAGCGTGAAGACGCCCTCGAAGACCGCGGTGTCGGCGCCGGTCTCGATCAGGAAGACATCGAGCTGATCGCCGGTGCTGGAGGCGTAGACCGTCGCCATCACCGAGTTGACGCTCCCCGGATTGTTGTTGGCGGCGTGGTCTTCGACCCGCAAGCGAGCGTCGAGCCCGTTCTCCACCACGCTGACCTCGACGCCCGAGCCGTCGATGAAGGCGAGCAGCGAACCGAAGGTCCTCGCCGTGGCCTGCGACTGGCTGAAGCCGTCGAGGTAGGTCGCGACCAGGGTGTCGAAGGGAATCGGCAGGCCAGGATCGACGTCGGTGTGGAGCACGCCGTCCGTCGGCGAGCCGGGGCCGACCGCCAGGTCTAGCGTGCCGGTGAAGACGCCGGTGTCCGGACCGGTCTCGATCAGGTTCAGCGACTCGTAATCGCCGGTGATCTCGGCCGCGACCTGCACCGTGGCGTTGTCGGCGAACCCCGGATTGTAGTTGGCGTTGTGGTCGATCACCCGCAGGAAAGCCTCGGAGGCCTGCAGGTACCGGCTGGCCAGCTGGCCGGAGGCGTCGACGAAGAAGGTCGCGCTGCCGACCACCGTCGCGTAATCAACCGCCGTCGGCCCGGTGCCGGTGAACGGCTCCCGCGTCGCCTCGATCTGATCGCCGCTCGAGGCGTCGAGTGTGCCGTCGTAAGAGGAGAAGCTAGAGCCGAGGGCGATCGAGCCCTCGAAGACCGCGGTGTCGAGGCCGGTCTCGTTCAAGAGCACCTGCTCCATATCGAGGCTGTCGAGCGCCAGCAGCGACACGTCGACGACGTCGATCGCGCCGGGGTCGTTCACCGAGTGGCTCACCACCCGCACGTAGACCTGATCGCCGCTAGCGAAGACCTCCG